>JACVGW010000100.1:1874-8223 GCA_018992565.1 Theionarchaea archaeon | reverse complement strand
AAGAAGAGCATGACTCCCGCAGCCTCTGGCAGCTGATGAATGAGGATAGCACCTGTAGTGGCAACTGTCATCAAGAAATTCTCATCAAATATGTGGCCCTTCACAGTATTGAGCACAGCCTTCCTGAGCACATTTCTCCCCACCAGGAGGTAGGCTGTCAGAAACACGGCATATTCTGCCCATGAATACACAGTCTCATGAAGGGGTTCCCTGAAGAGTAATCCGAACAAAAAGAAAATGAGAGCGAGAATGATGATGGTACGGGTTCTATGGGGAGATGGCTCTTCCGATTTCGTGATGGTTACCCCAGGTTCCAGCTCCTTGATTTTTCTTGCAACTTCATCTATATCTTCGCAGTCTATAGAGAGAGTGCCTGTGGCACCATTGAGGTGGACAGTAGTGACTGAATCCATCTGCGACAGCTCTTTTTCCAGGGTGAATGCACAGTCTGCACAGGACAGTCCCTGGAGGTTGTACTTCTCCATACCTCCACCTGAGTACAGGAGTTTTAACACTTTGTGGTAACAGAACTGGTCCAGTCCTGTGCCTGAGAGCAGGACAGGGCTCTTCCCAGGCATAAATCCCCGGGCAGGTGTTCCTCCTTCATAAGTGTCGCGAGATCGCATCTTTGTCCCGATGATACTACAAGCACTTAGTAGCTATTACCCGTTGTAATAACAAGATTTATATAAGAAATGCGGGTAATGTACCTGAATGAGCTGGTCAAGACTTCTCGTTTTCGCCGGAAAGAAAGCAGCAGGGAGCGTGATTACCATATTCCTCATTATGACTATTTTGTTTCTCTTGATGAATTCTGTCCCCGGGGGAGACCCTGTTTTACGGCGATATGGGCTGGCCTCCAAGGAGGTGCAGGACCAGATACGGGAAGCATGGGGCCTGACGAAACCCCTCCATGAGAGGTATGTCTTGTACATGAAAAACGTGTTCACCTTCAATTACAGGCTCTATGCAGGCCAGGAGAGTACAGCCACAGATTTATTGCTGCCGCTCCTTCCTTATACGCTCCTCCTCTTTGGAACAGCCACCATTCTTACGTATGTGCTCGGCACGTTGGTGGGCATCCGTGTTCTGGCCCGGAAGAATAAGTACGTGGAAACAGTCATAACAGCAACCTCCATCGCATTATATGCACTCCCTGTCTTTGTGCTGGCCATCATCCTGAAGACCTGGCTGGTGTTCAGATATGGGTTACTGCCCCCTGTGGGGGTGTCTATTTCTTTCATTGACGGGCATGTCCGCAGCGCAGGTAATCTGGGATTCATTGGGAATCTGGGTTCACTGCTCCCCTCAATGGTTTTGCCTTTGAGTGTTCTCGTGGTGGTGGGACTGGCCAGACCCCTGCTTCTCATCAGGGAGCAGATGGCAACTTTGGCTCAGGAACCCTTCGTCATGACAGCCAGGGCCAAGGGATTGACTGAGAATCAGGTGTATTCAAAGCATATTGCCAGATGTGCTCTGCTCCCACTGCTGAATGATGCTGCAGTGAACCTGGCATTGATTGTCAGTGGCGGGATTATCATTGAGTATGTGTTTTCATGGCCCGGTATTGGAATGGCTCTCTTTGAGGCATTAAAGTACCTGGACAGCCCTGTGGTCTCCTGCTGCATCTTCCTCCTGACGGTGACGTTACTGGTGCTGCTCTTTGTGACAGATGTCGTGAGTGCATATTTGGATCCGCGGGTGAGTTGATGAAATGCAGGGTATGCGGCGTTGAAATTGTTGATAAAGGGGACATGAGGCACTGTGGCTACTGCCAGGCTACCTTCCACACAGGATGCATACGGGAGCATTTATACCGCCACAAGAACTGCCCTGTCTGTAAGAGAGAGACGACGCTCTTCCGCATGGTGCGGGGGGAGCCTCATCCTTACAAGGTGACCCGGTTCTTGCCCAGGGAGGTCAGAAAACCAGAGTGGTCTGACCGCGAAATGGATATTGAAGTTCCTTTCTTTGATACAGATTCCAGAAAAGCACCTCCTTCTTACAGGGAGCTGGCTCCCAGATTCACCATTGTGGATGGTCGCCCCCTGAGAGTGGAGTATGAACAGGTGGGGTTGCTGAGGCGATTCGTACATAATAAGAAAGGGATGATAGGAGTTGCCATGCTCACTGCAGCAGTCATAATGGCAGTATTCTCTTCATACCTGGTTCTGCATGATCCCATTCGATACCTGGTGGAAGATTCTGCATTTGTCAACCATCCTCCCACCTGGGAGTTCCCCCTGGGCACTGATGTCTTGGGGAGAGACGTGTACAGCCAGATTATATGGGGGTTCCGCAATGCAGTCTTGATCTCATTTCCTTCAGCTGGAGCCATAGGGCTTCTCGGGACGTTGATCGGGCTGGTTGCAGGATACTATGGAGGTGCGGTGGATATGGTTCTGCAGCGCATTAGTGTGACGTTTCTTCTCTTTCCCAGCATACCGTTTGTAGCTTTGATTGTCCACTCCTGGGGACCCACAGAGATTAACCTGGCTCTCATCATTGGAGTCTCCATCTGTCTGTGGCCCACGGCTGCCAGGGCTATTCGGGCAGAAGTGAAGAGCCTGAAAACCAGGACCTTCATTGAAGCTGCCCAGGTCAGTGGAGCAGGCCCCACCCGCATCATTTTCAAGCACATACTGCCCAATGTACAGCATCTGACCTTCTTGTACATGACCATTGGAGTGGCCTTTGCCCTCTCACTGGAAGCCACGGTCAACTTTCTGGGGCTGGGAAATGTGAATGTCCTGACCTGGGGCCAGATGCTCTCTTTCACCTTTGTGGCAACAAAGCGGACCATGACCTGGTGGACTATTCTCCCTCCAGGACTGGCCATCGCCTACATGGTTTTAGGTGCTTTCCTCATTTCTGAAGGAATACGAGACGTTGTGGGGAGGTCAACCTTCAGATTCTGATTATAGATGCACCAGGTGGTGCAGTCTCTCTGTCTTGAACTGAACTGGCCCAGAGCCTACCCGGATTTGCATTCAGACTCAAACCCATAACCTTATTAGTCAGAACCAGTACAAGGTGAGAATGTGACAGAAAAGAAATGTCCTGCAGCTGCTTCGAAGTCACGGTTCTTCATCAACCTGATCATGGTAGTATGTGGCTCACTTGGTCTCTCGTATCTCAGCATCTGGGCAAGCGTGGCATTTATTGTGCTGTTTCTGGCATATTTCTTTGTGATCATGCCTTCAACACTGTGTAAGTACTGTTATTTCAGGACTGATTGTGATCTCAAAGAGTGGGAGGAACAGTATCTTGCTGTCCACACAGAAGCTATGAAAAAGTGGGGAATGGGAATATTCGTTGTATGGCTCGTACCTGTCATAGGGATTGTGGTATCCTTCTTTGTAAACTTCTCTGTGGTGGCAGTGATCTGCCTTGTTGGATTCGTGGCCTCCTTATTGTGGCTGCCCAGACAGCTCAGTCAGGACATTTGTTCCCACTGCGCTCTTGTGGATATGTGTCCCCTCCGCCAGCAGCAGAAGAGAGTGTGAGCCTCTAACAACTGTAGAGGTGTAGATATGGTCCAGTTCACAACAGACGAGGAGTGTGCCAGGACGCTGGATAGAAATGATTCACTGTCGTTCAGGGATCGCTTTTTCATTCCAGCATCGACTATCTACCTCAATGGCAATTCTCTTGGACTTCAGTCACAGGATGCCCGGCAGTGTGTCCAGAAAGTACTGGATGAGTGGAAGACCCTGGGAATTGGAGGGTGGCTGGAAGGTGATCCTCCCTGGTTTTACTATGCTGAATCCCTGGGTGCCACAGCAAGCAGGTTAGTTGGGGCCCTCCCCCAGGAAGTAGTAGCCACGGGCACCACCACTGGTAACCTGCATTCGCTGGTGGGTACATTCTATACCCCTCATGGCAGGAAAACTAAGATCCTGGCAGATGAGCTCGACTTCCCCACGGATGTCTATGCATTACAGAGCCAGATAGAACTGAAGGGGTTTAACCCGGAACGTGATCTGATACTGGCCCCCAGCAGGGACGGAAGGTTTCTGGACGAACACGCGATTGTAGAATTGATGACAGATGAAGTGGCTCTCGTGTGTCTTTCCAGTGTTCTGTACCGCAGTGGTCAGCTCCTGGATATTCCGTACTTGACAGAAGAGGCTCACAACAGGGGGATTACCATTGGGTTCGATTGTTCTCATTCTGTCGGTGTCGTTCCTCACTCTTTTGATGAGTGGGGTGTGGATTTTGCCGTCTGGTGCAGTTACAAGTACCTGAATGGGGGACCAGGAAGCACAGCCTTCCTGTATGTCAATAGGGCCCACTTCCAGAGAAAGCCTGCCCTCTCAGGGTGGTTTGGAAATGTGAAAGAACGACAATTCGACCTGTCGCTGGAGTTTGAACCTGCATCCTCTGCAGGAGGGTGGCAAATATCTTCACCTTCCATTCTGTCTGCAGCTCCTTTAGAAGGTGCACTGGCTATCACACTGGAGGCAGGGATAGAGACTATTCGCGAAAAGTCTCTCCTCATGACCTCATACCTCATGTACCTGGTGGATGAGGTGCTGTCTGGGGATCCTTACAATTTCAACATTGGAACTCCTCGCGAACCTTCCAGGAGAGGGGCTCATGTGGCTTTAGAACATGAGGAAGCCTTGAGAATCTGCGAGGCTCTCAGAACCCGGGGCGTCATTCCTGATTTTCGTCCCCCCAATATCATTAGAGTGGCCCCCATGCCGTTATACACTACCTATCACGAAATCTGGCAGGTAGTCCAGTACTTGAAAGAGATTGTAGATAGCAGGGAATATGAGCAGTTCTCCACTGAACGGAAGGCTGTATCCTGATGTCACTGGCTGTATCAGGAGTTGGGTTCCTTCCTGCTGTGGAGTCGCGAGTATTTCGGGCACAGCTGGCAGGCGTGTCGTGTCCCGGATTGTGAACCGAACCTTTTTATTGCTCTGAATCAATCCTCCATGAATGTACACTGAGACCTACCGTCCTCAGAAACTGGAGGAAATTGTGGGCCAGCCCAAGGCCCTAAAAGAGCTGGTCTCATGGTTCAACACCTGGCCCGAACAGAAAAAGGTAGCTGTCCTCTATGGTAGAGCAGGTGTGGGGAAGACGTCTGCTGTCATTGCCGTTGCCAATGAACTCAATGCAGATCTGATTGAGCTCAATGCTTCTGATCAGAGGAATAAGGATGTCATTGACAGGATTGTTGGAAATGCAGCCACCAGCTCCACACTGGACGGCAAAAAGAAGATCATCTTACTTGATGAAGCAGACAACATCTACGGGAGAGAAGATAAAGGAGGTAACCAGGCCCTATCCCACATCATTGATAAGACCAGGAATCCCATCATACTGATCGCCAATGAGTACTGGGAAATCCCTCCAGGAATCCGGAATAAATCAAAGATGATCGAGTTCAGAACCTTACTGCCTGCCTCCATTGTCAAAGTCCTGAGGAAAGTCGCAGATACAGAAGGTCTTGAGGTTTCTGATGAGGTTCTGCAGGAAATATCCAGTGGTGTGAACGGGGATTTGAGGGCAGCTCTCAACGATCTGGAGTCTGTCACCGGCGAGAAGTATTACAACCCCCGGGATACCCGGACTTCCATATTCCAGGCCTTATCCAGTGTATTCAGATTACATTCAGCTGATGTGAGGAAGGAATTCTTCAACTTGGACCAGGAACCCCGGGATGTGCTCCTATGGATTGCAGAGAACATGCCTTTAGTGTATGAACCCCAGGACACTGCCAGGGCGTACTATTATTTGTCCCGGGCAGACATCTTTTTGGGACGGGCATTCAGAAACCAGTACTACAAACTCTGGGGATATGCGTCTGATCTCATGACATCGGGGGTTTCTGTGGCACGCGAGTCACGGTATCACTTCCAGAGATTTCGGAGTCCTTCCTATTTCACCGCTCTGGCCAGGTCAAAAAAGGACAGGACCATGAGGAAGGAAATTCATCAGAAAATCAGTGAGAAGTGCCACTGCTCCTCTTCAGAGGCTGGAGAATATGTTATCGTGATGCAGGCCCTGGAGACGAACCCCGAGAAAGCAGCAGGATTGTGCCGCTTTTTTGGTCTGGATGAAGATGAGATCCTGTATATATTCAGGAAGGGAGAGAAGGTCTTGAAAGTCCTGGAGACTCCCGCAAGGGAGAAACCTGAGAGCTCAGTGAGAGAAAGCAGGAAGCAGGAGTCAGAGAAAAAAGATGTAGGACAGAAGACCCTTACTGATTTTTGATGACATGAAGAGATGGTTCATGCAGTTGTGCATACCTTTATATTCATTCTCATACCAGATAGATGAACATGGGGCCGTAGGGTAGCTTGGTCCATCCTCCAGGCTTCGGGAGCCTGAT
>JACVGW010000100.1:0-1774 GCA_018992565.1 Theionarchaea archaeon | reverse complement strand
TCACATATTCTTCATAAGAAGGTATCTCATATGTTAACCCCCTGTACACGTCGGCTAACCCCTTGAAAATGAGGGGGAGATACGTGTATCCTATCAGACGCACTGTAGAAGAGATAGAAGCTGGTTTTCCTTTGAAAAGGCTTGCCATACCATGAAAGACAGAAGACTTTATTCCCCATCCCAGGAATACCATCAGCAAGGAGGTTACGAATTTAGTCACTGTCATGATGGGCCATATTTCATCTCGCAGTGTTACACCCATTTCTTCTGCCAGGTAGAGCGATCTGAGACCTTCTGATTTCTCATATACCAGGGCTATCCCCGCTGCAGAGAGCACTCCTGTAATGAGGACAAGGGCCAGCGGCAGTCTCCATTTTTCCTCAGCAGCTCTTTTTTTGAAAGCCTCCCCGGCTGTGAGAGGGTTCAGAATCATCAATAGCTGGTTGATACTATCACCTCGTGAGAACGTGAGTTCCGTAATGACGTGGTCATATCTTCTGATGTCAGGCTCCTGCTATACATGATGTGTTCTATGAAGGGAGACTCTTAAGATTTGTGTTTTTCCTGAGATGGTTGGGGTTGAAAGCTTGGCACCTCATTCATCAGGACAGGGCGGGAGAGAATACAACTAGCAGAGGTCCTCCCAACCCTGCTCATGACTGCGGGCACTTTCTGGGTGCCTGTAATCAGCCCGGCAGGCAGGAAAAGCTTATATGATCTTGAGACATATGGAAAGTGGTGATAGAATGGCAGAACCACGGTTTGAAATATTCAAGGATTCGAAAGGCGAATTCAGGTTTCGATTGATTGCACCCAATGGAAAGACCATAGCTACCAGCGAGGGATATACCTCCAGAGCAGCATGCTTGAACGGCATCGAGAGTACAAAGGCGAATGCACCCAAGGCCAGGGTGGAAGATGTTAAAGAGGTCAGTAAGAAGTAGGAATGTAAGGAGGAGATCATGTGAGAGAAGAGAGAAGAGAAATGCGAGCAGAAGCAAAGGATATTGAGGCAGAATGGATGAAGAAAGTAGGAAAAGAACTGAAAAAAGAGCTGAAAGCTGAAATAGATGAACTTCGAAAGGAAATTGACAATCTGAAGAGGACTCTAGAAGACATGGAAGAACAGATGAAAAAGAAAGAGGCTCAGTACAGATCATCCAGGACTGAAGAGAAAGGGAAGCCCGGCAAGGGTGCTTTCTAGTTCTGAGGTGAAGGAGGGATTTGATGGTAGACTTTCTGGAAGAGTTTTTGAAGCAGTATGGAGGAGATGTGAGCAAGCAGCTTTCTTCAACGGTGGGTATCAAGCAGGAGACTGCTCTCGAGATGATCCCTGTGGTAGCTCCCATGATACTCGGTGGACTGAAACGTCAGATGGAACAGCACGGTGGAAGTGATGAACAGGCCCGGGCTGCCAGGGTAAACCATATTCTCAATAAGTACGGAAGTGCCAGTGTCCTTGACCACGTGGGTGAGGAGTTACAGGCCAAAGCTGGAGTGAGAAAGCCTGATCCGCGACTGGGTGGCCTGCTTGGAGACTCTGGTATACAGGCAGCCGACATGATGTCCAGCAGATTTAACATAGACAAGGGCACAGCCATGAAGATCATTGTCATGCTGGCACCCATTATTCTGGGAGCACTGTCTCAGAAACGGGATGCTGGTGGAGCAGGGCAGAGAGGAAGTGCTGCTCTTATCGACCAGGATGGTGATGATCAGATTCTGGACGATGTGGAAGGACTGCTGTTCCAGAAGTTGAGGGGCTCAGAGACGA
>JACVGW010000021.1:30096-31558 GCA_018992565.1 Theionarchaea archaeon | reverse complement strand
CTTACCCAAAGCTTTTTAAATTTATAACCCTTGAGGTTTCAGGAGGTTTCGAAGATGGACATATTTGAAGCAATCAGGACAAGAAGAAGTATCAGAGATTTTACAGGGGAAAGAATCCCTGATGAAGACTTAGAGAAGATTCTAGATGCCGCGCGGTATGCCCCTAGCCCAGAAAACATGCAGATGTGGAGATATGTGATCATTAGAGAAGACCAAGAGTTGAAGGAATTTATTAGCGCAATTTCAAAGAATGCGGCAAGCGAGGTATTCGGATCTGCTGCCTACGAACTGACGCAGGGCAGACTCTGGTACCTGCCTGACAGGAACAGACCAGGAACCTTTGAGGACATGCGCTCTGGTGATTTGTTCTTGTACCCCAAGGATGCTGACGCAGTGATCATTGGCTGCGGCAGCGAAACGTTCCATGACTCTCCCTTGATTTACGAGTTAGAGTACTTCGGATCTATCGTGGTGGGCATGGGTATCTTGAATATGTGGTTTGCGGCCCATGCTCTAGGGTACGGGGCTGGATTCCAGGCCTTTCCCATTATGGAACCCAGGCGAAATGAATTGATATGTGAGAGAATTGGTGTCCCCAGGACATGGGTGCCTGTGGCAACGTTGTCAATTGGTGTCCCCAAGAAACCACGGATGATGGGTCCCTCCCGATTCCCACTGGAATCAGTGTTCTACAGTGAGAGGTGGGGAAATCCCTACAAGAGACTGGCATTTAGAGAGGAGGAATAAGTATGGAAGTTAAAGTATCTCCTGAAGTTGAGAAAAAACTGAGTGAAATCGCAGAAGGAGCTAACATACCACTGGAAACTGCTGTCACGTACATACTTGATCAGTATGTGAGCAATCCAGGAGGTGCCATCTATGCAGGTACCTGGAGAAGTGCAAAAGGAATGCGATATGTGATTCAGTGGCCCTTTCTATCTGGATTCTTGAAGCTGAAAGAAGACGAAGTAGTGAGGAGGGATTAAAATGGCGAAATTCAGGAAAGCACCTGGTTCTGAGTGGCTGGGGTATCCCCACTTGAAGCTTGATGATATTGAACATGAATTCTTTCAATATTCCGAATTCCTTGCCCAGTCCCTGGTAGATAACAGAAAAGGCAGAGTGTACCTGGTGATGGATCACGATCTGTATCAGGACTTTCTGTCTGCTGTAGAGAAGAAGTTTGGCAATGCTCACGCATCCAGCGTGAATACTGCTGCATTGAATGCAGTCAAAGCCTGGGTGGAGGAGGTGAAGAAGGGATGACAGCAGAAGATGTTCACAAGTTTTTGCAGATGGTGATACAGCAGGGGAACAAGAAAGAAGACGCACTGAAAATCATGGCGGAATGGGCTGGTGCCTATGATGGCAAAGTACTGCAGGTGGAGACTGATGGCAAGTTCTACCACGTGATCATAACAGCAAAAGGAGCCAAAGTGAAAGAAGGAGAGTATCCCTCCCC
>JACVGW010000021.1:22868-29996 GCA_018992565.1 Theionarchaea archaeon | reverse complement strand
GAACAATCGACCATCGAAACCTTTTTATGGAAAGGATGAATTTACATCAAAGGGAGAAGAATATGGTCTACATCAAGAAGATCACCACCAAGGGTTTTAAGTCATACGGAAACAGGACAGTGTCTGTTACTCTCTCAAAAGACTTTACCTGCATAGTAGGCCCAAATGGCAGTGGAAAATCGAATATTATTGATGCTGTCTCCTTTGTTCTGGGTCGATTATCAACTAAATCTATGAGAGCAGTTGTCTTGTCAGACCTCATTTTTGCAGGATCTAAGAAGATGAATCCTGCCCGATACGCTGAGGTATCTCTATACCTTGATAATTCAAATGATGAATTGCCTTTCGAAAGGAAAGAAGTAATCATTTCCCGGAGCGTTGATACGTCGGGAAAAAGCGTGTACAGAATAAACAGGAAAAGAGAAACCCGTACGTATGTTCTGGATGTCCTCTCTCAGGTAGGCATCTTCCCTGAGGGACACAATATTGTAATGCAGGGAGATATTACCCGATTTATCAAAATGAGTTCCTGGGAAAGAAGAGGTGTCATTGAGGAGATTTCAGGCATTGCCGAATACAACGAAAGGAGAGAAAGGGGAGACAGAGAATTGGAAAAGGCAGAGGAGAACATTGCTCGTGTGGAGCTGGTCCTGAATGAAGTAGAAAAGCAAATGATCAGGCTGGAAGCAGAGAAAAGTGACGCCCTTCGCTACCAGTTCTTGAAAGATGAAATCTATAAGGGCAAAGGATGGTTGTATAAGGGAGAACTGAATGAAGCCCAGCAAAAACTCAAGAAAACAGAAGAGGCTATCACGAGAAACAAGAAAGATGCAGCAGAGAGCAGCCAGAAAATTTCTGAAATTGTACTGAGCATCTCCCAGAAGGAAGAGAACTTCGACCTCATCAATTCTGAGATTGAAAAACTGGGAGAAGAAAAGCACGTGTCTATTACCCGGGAAATTGAGAGGCTGAGAGGGGAACTGAGGACGATTGAAGAAGGGTTGAGATTTCTTCATGAGCAAAGAACCCAGCTCCTGGCCCGGAAAGACACGTATCTCAAGACGCAACAGGAGAATACAGCACAAATCAAAAACGAGTCAGAGAAAATAACTCTTCTAAAACAGAAAAAGGACGAATTAACCCAGAAGATATCAGAACTCAAGCAAGAATACCAGAAGCATGTCTCAGTATTATCAGAGACTGGTCTGGAAAATCTGGAAAGAATTTCCAAAGAACTGGATGAGAAAAAAGATGCTTTCTTCTCGCTGGAAGCACAGGAAGATATTCTCATCAATACTATCCAGACCCTGGCACATACCAGGACTGAGCTCGAGGAGACCTTAGCTTCTCTTGCCCAGGAAAAGGAGGGAGTAACCCGGGAACTGAACGGCCTGAAGGAGGACTATACTGTAGTCCAGGAGAGACTCTCCCGGACCACTGCTGAATATGACAGCCTTTTCCAGCAGAGAAAGGAGTTAAAAACTGACCTCTCCGACATTGATTCAGAACTCCTTACCAAGCGGTCTGAGTCTATCAAGTTGCACTCCAAACTCCAGGCATTCAAAGAAGACCAGAGAGCTTCCCCCTATAAGGCAGTGAACACTATTCTCGAAGCTAAGGATACACTTCAGGGTGTGTATGGGACTATCTCACAACTGGGCAAGACTGATGCACGATACCAGACTGCCCTGGAAGTTGCTGCTGGCAATCGCATTCACAATATTGTGGTAGATTCCACTGATACGGCAAAACGCTGTATCACATATTTGAAACAGATAAAAGCAGGACGAGCAACCTTCCTTCCCCTGGACAGAATGCAGGGGAGAAGTCTCCCCACCGTAAAGGAAAAGGGTGTAATAGACTATGCTATAAACCTGGTGTCTTTCGATCCCATGTTCAGACCAGCGTTTGAGGATGTGTTTTCTGACACCCTTGTGGTGGAGGACCTGGACATAGATCTAAAGGGGAAGAGGCTGGTCACCCTGGAAGGTGATGTATTCGAGAGGGGCGGTGCCATAACAGGGGGACATTATTTCAAGAGAAAGTATTCCAGTGCATTCCTCATTTCAGAAGACCAGTCGCAATTCAAGAAGGTACAGGAGGAACTGAACGCGTTAAAACAGAGACGGACTGATGTGGCAGAGACCCTGTCCAGTATTGAACCTGAACTGCAGAGGATGTATGATGAAAAGTTGAAGCTGGAGGAAAGAGTGCCTGTTCTTGAAAAGGAATTGACAAGAATTACAGAAGAAGTACATGATGTGGAGAAGGAGATAGATGGTACAAAGGAAAGAATTGATGCGAGCAGCCGGCAGCTTGACGCCAAGAAAGAAGAGCTGTCCACTATTACTAAAAGGAAGAGTAGCCTGGAGGGAGAATTGAACTCTTTAGAGCAGGAAAAAGAGGAAATTGCCAGGCCACTGAGACAGGATGAACTGGAACGAATCGAGAAAGAGCTGGAATCAGCTCGAAATCAACTGAGCGAGACAGAATCAGAAAAAGTGCAGGCAGAGTCAGTGTTAAAATATCTTGGGGAAGATAATGAAAGACTGGAAAAGACAATACAGGAACTGCTACCACAAATTGATGGAAAAGAACACGATATTACATCAAAAAAGAAAGAAAAAGAAGATCTTGACAGAGAGCTGGCAGAACGAGTACATGATGAAGAGACATTTGATGAGAAGATCAGGAAATTGCGCGATGATAGAACCCGCATACGAGACGAGATAGGTGCCCTGCGGCAGCAAAAGGAACGTCATCAAAAAAGGGCTTATGAATGTGAATCTGCCCTCAACTTGCTGGGAAGCCAGAAAACGCAGCTTGGGACCACTATTGATGAATTGAGGGACTTGAGTTCCCAGTACCCTGTAGAAGGAGTGTATGAAGACCTGAAAGAACTGCGGTTCAAGATAAAGCAGATGGAAACGGAAAAAGAAAGACTGGAACCAATTAACATGCGGGCAGTGGAAGAATTCGAAGAAGTGCAGCTGCGGTACATGGAATTGAAAACTCGTATTGACAAATTGTACAAAGAAAAGGAATCCATACTGGAGTTCATTGCTGAAGTTGAGTCCCAAAAGAAGACTGTCTTCTTTGAAGCCTTTTACAATGTGGCAGAGAATTTCTCCCGCATCTTTGGAGAACTATCTCCTGGAGGTTCTGGTTCCCTCGTGCTGGAAAATGATGAAGAACCTTTTGATGGAGGACTGGACATTGAGGCTTCTCCTAAAGGGAAAGAGCTGAAAAGAGTCGAGGCCATGTCCGGGGGCGAAAAAGCGTTGACTGCCCTGGCTTTTGTATTTGCTGTTCAGCAGTATAAACCTGCACCTTTCTATGTGTTTGATGAAATTGATGCACACCTGGATGATGAGAATGCCACGAGGGTGGCAGAGCTCATCAAGAAATCATCCAAAGGCACCCAGTTCATTGTCATTACACTGAGGGATGTGATGATGGCAGCAGCAGATATTCTCTATGGTGTCTCAATGAAAGACAACATATCCAAGATTGTATCAGTAGAACTGGAGAAGATTGCAGAGTACAAAGAGACTCTGGAGCCTGAGACAGTCGTAATATAGCTTAATAATTATGATCGCTTCTTGTGGATATTCTTTTATGTGCGGGTTTGAAGAGAACATCCTGTAGTGAAGGTAATCAGTAGTATCTTTCCAGATCAGGAGTCCTCCTAAGTGTTCCATAGAACAGATGAGAGGGGCAATCACAATCACTGCAGCCAAATCCTTCAATATACGGCAGTCCAATATCATGAGCCACCTGGCATTCCGTTCTCTCTCTTGTAATGTATATTTTGCTGATTCTGGCTTCTTTCAGGAAGTAGTCAATATGCCAGTGTATCTTCTTTTCTTTTCGCAGGTGTCTTTCCAGCCTTTTCTCTGAAGGTGCAGAACCAACATAGTAATACAGCCCTTTCTGAAAATCAATGGTGCCCAGCTTCCCCACTTGAATCTGAGTGTCCTGGGAGAGTTCAATCACCAGTACGTATGCAAATGTCACATCACCTGATACCTTTTTGCCTTTATAAATCATAACAGGCAAGAACAGGCGGTACACAGAACATCTGCACCACCAACCCATGAGAAGAGCTCCTCAACCCCAGTAGGCATAACCTGGAATTATCCACCGAGTTTCGAATTTAACGGAGAACAATCTATCGCCTCATGTTCTCCAATAAGAAGAGCTCAGGTTACGGTAGGCAACGGACAACCCAAACAGGACCAGGAAAAGACAAAGAGAAAAAGCAAAAAAAAGGATCAGAGGAATTTCTTAAGTACATCTTCCAGTGTCGGTTTTCCAATCTCCTGAAGTTCGTATGTTACTCTGTAGGCTGGCTTATTGATCTTGATTATTCTGCTCAAGTCAATTGGCGTCCCTATGATTACTGCATCGCACTCCACTGCATTAATAGTCTCTTCAAGTTCCTTGATCTGCTTCTCTCCATATCCCATGGCAGGTAACACTGGTCCCAAGTGCTCAAACTTGTCGAAGGTGCTCCTGATGGAACCTACTGCATAGGGATAGGGATCAACGGGCTGTGCGCCCAGCTTCTCAGCTGCCATAGCCCCAGCCCCATAAGGCATTCCTCCGTGAGTCAGCGTAGGACCGTCTTCGACTACAAGCACGTCTTTTCCAGCAATATCTGCCTGAAGAAACAGCGGGGACGCGGCTTCCACCACTATTGCCTGAGGGGCCAGCTCTCTGATACTCGCCCTGACAGCAAACACATCCTCAGGATAGGCAGTATCCACCTTGTTAATCACCACAACATCGGCCATCCTGATATTTGCCTCACCCGGATGGTAGCATGACTCATGTCCTGGTCTGTGAGGATCTGCCACGACAATGTGCAGATCAGACTTATAGAAGGAGAAATCATTGTTTCCTCCGTCCCACAGGATAATATCTGCTTCTTTCTCAGCTTCTCTGAGGATCTTCTCGTAATCCACACCTGCGTAGAGAACGACGCCTCTGTCGATATGAGGCTCATATTCTTCTCGTTCTTCAATGGTACACTCGTACTTATCCATATCCTCATAAGTTGCGTATCTCTGGACAATCTGTTCTCTCAGGTCTCCGTATGGCATGGGATGTCTCACTGCCACGACTTTCTTTCCCGCTTTTCTCAGTATGTCTGCTACCCGTCTTGTGGTCTGGCTCTTGCCGCACCCTGTCCTCACTGCACATATGGAAATAACAGGTACTGTAGACTTCAACTGAATATGGTTGGGTCCCAGGAGCTCAAAATTGGCACCTGCAGCCAGCACTTCAGATGCTTTGTGCATAACATATTCATGAGGAAGATCACTGTAGGAGAGGAAAACAGTATCTATATCATGTTTCTTAATTAACGCAGGCAGTTCACTTTCTGGCAGTATAGGTATTCCCTTAGGATAGCGAGATCCCGCCAGCTCAGAGGGATATTGCCTCCCTTCAATATCAGGAATTTGCGTTGCCGTAAAGGCCACCACCTCATACTGGGGGTTTTCCCTGAAGTATACATTGAAATCATGAAAGTCTCTTCCTGCAGCGCCCATGATGATTACTTTTTCTGGCATAATCCCAGGTCCAAATGTTTCTTTAAAAAGGTTTGGGGAGATTGGAGGAAGGAAGTATCAGGACATTCAATATGGAAGACTCCCTTATACATGGGGTTCAGACTCCATCAGGGCGCCCCTCTCCATTCTACGGCCCAGCACAGGCCTTATTGTCCAGAATAGCCTCTGGATTTTTTCATGAGTTCACCTGCTGCCACAATAACTCCCGAAAGTCCCAGGATGATCAGCCAATCCTCCATGTGAAGAGGTGATGTCCCAAAAACGGACTGCAATACGGGAACGTACACCACGGCAATCTGCAGTGAAACAGACAGCACCACAGCGCCAACCAACCACATGTTGGTGAAGAGACCCACACTGAAAATCGATCTCTTCTCAGACCGTGCATTAAATGCATGAGCCAGCTGTACAAACACCAGAGAAGAAAAGGCCAGTGTCCGGGCATGGGCATCTCCCTGTCCAGAGAAATAGAATCCAACCAATACAAGAACACTCATCACAAGTCCCATCTCCACAATGCTCGTTCCCCGTCCCCTGGCGAAAATGCTTTCACTTGGATTTCGAGGGGAACGATCCATGATCCCTTCTTCAGGAGGGTCAGCACCCAGAGCGAGAGCAGGAAAGCCATCTGTAATCAAGTTGATCCACAGGATTTGAATGGGAAGCAACGGTCTGGACAGTCCCAAAAGGATTGCCAAAAACAGGACGAGAATCTCTCCAACGTTGCAACACAGCAGGAAGTAGATGAATTTTATTATATTGTCAAAGATGTGTCTACCCTCTTCCACTGCATTCACAATGCTGGCGAAATTGTCATCCATGAGCACCATGTCTGCAGCTTCTTTTGCCACGTCAGTCCCTGTAATACCCATGGCGATGCCGATATCTGCCTTTTTTAAAGAAGGAGCATCGTTGACTCCATCACCCGTCATAGCCACAATGTGACCTTTGCTTTTTAAGGCGGTGACAATACGGGTCTTATGTTCTGGTGAAACCCTGGCCACAACACCAATACCATCAATGACTTCTGCCAGTTGTTCATCCGTCAATTGCTCCAATTCCTGTCCTGTCAGAGCTCCGCCAGTAATCCCCACATCTTCTGCTACTGCTACAGCTGTGGCCTTATAGTCTCCCGTGATCATCATGGACTTGATGCCAGCTTTCTGGCAGACGGAAATCGCTTCTTTTACTTCTGTGCGAGGGTCATCTCGCATTCCCTGGATCCCCACAAAGATGAGGTCCTGTTCTGCAGACTCTAGATCCTCTGGAAGTGTTTTCATGTCTTTGTACGCCATGGCTAAAGCGCGTAAAGCCTGTGAGGCCATTTCCTGGTATACAGAGAGAATTTCCTCCTTCTTCTCCTGGGTCAGCTTTCTAATGGTGGTTCCTTCAAGGATCTGGGTACACAAATCAAGAATCACATCAGGAGCGCCTTTGGTGTACATGTGGAAGGTACCGTCAACCTCATGAAGAGTTGTCATCAGTTTTCGTTCGGAGCTGAAAGGGATCTCCTTGACCCGGGGATACTGGGCTTCCAGCTCCTCTCTGTATA
>JACVGW010000021.1:9021-22768 GCA_018992565.1 Theionarchaea archaeon | reverse complement strand
AACTTCTCCAACTTCCCCTGAAGGGGTGTTTTCTCTACCTCCATGGCCTGAATCTCTTCAGCGATCTTGCCCATTTCAGTATTCATACCGGTGGCAGTCACCACAGCCTTGCCCTTTCCGTCAGTGATGACGGTCCCGAGGTACACCATATTCTCTCTATCAGCCAGAGGTACATCAGGCATGGTCTCGGTAACCTTTGTGGAAGGGATGCTTTCACCAGTGAGGGAGGCCTCATCCACTTTGAGATAAGAGGCTTCACAAACCCGGGCATCTGCTGGGATGAAATCTCCTGCCTTCAAAATGATGATATCTCCAGGAACAACTTCGCGTGCAGGGATAGCTCTGATATTCCTGTCCCGCAAGACTGTGGCAGAAGGAGAAGATAGCTCTTTGAGACGTTCAATAGCCTTTTCTGCCTTGTATTCCTGGGCAAGGCCCATAACAGCATTAATAAAAACAATAATAAGAATGACGTAAGCATCTACAGTTTCCCCCAGGAGAAACGAGACCACAGTAGCCAGGATAAGCACACCAGTAAAGAAATCTTTGAACTGCTCAACAAAAATGGAAAAGATTCCCCTTCCTTTTCGTTCTCTCAGTTCATTGTACCCTGATTCTTCCAGTCTCCTTTCCGCTTGCTCCTCAGTTAGTCCCTGCTTCCCACTGGACAGCTCAGCAAAGACCTGTCCCAGTTCCTTGGTGTGCCACATAGTATCACAGGTTGGAGGGGGGATTTATAGGTTTTGGTCACAATATGGATCATACAGGGCTCCAGTTTGACCATGTAAGACGATTGCTCATTCAAATGTTGTATGGGATTGGGTTCAGATTGTGTCTATGTGCGATGGTTCTTGCAGAAGAATTCTGGAAGTCACTTTCTCTCCACGGGAGAATCTCTGGGGTCAGTGATCAATGAATATTCAGAGCCAGGCTTCACTCGCACAGAGGTAAGGCTCTGTCCTTGGTAGTCAAAAAAGGAAAAGTAGAAGTGAAGAAATCAAATGTTTATACATCCACACGGATAAGGGGGACACGGCTTTATAGGTCCAATAGCCAACAATGGTTCAACACCATCTTCCACTTTTTCGCACTTCATGGAATCACCACTTTATCCTAGCTGAATTCTATAAAAAGGTTTCTATTATGCTATCCTCCTTTTGAAAATAGGTAGAATGGGAAAGAGACGAGTACACCAACGTATGTAATAATGTCTTTTTCAAAAAAATGGGGTGACTGCACACCAATCCGTCCCTTGGCATGGCTGATTGAATAAGAAAAAAAGAAAAGGAATTACGTCTATATGTTTATACATCCACATGGATAAGGAGGACAGGTAGGTCTCCATGCTAGAATCCCTATCATGGGTCCACCTTCTTCCACTTTTTCGCACTTCATGGAATCACCGTCATTCTCTTGGATACCCCGTATAAAAATCTTTTCATTTCTTCTCTTGGAGAATGCAGAAAATGATTTCATAAGGAACTACTGAATACGAGAGTACTGAGAAGACAAAATGGAATCGCTTCCCGACGTCACTCTGTAAACTTGTGAGGATATGTCTGTTTGAGATACAGGATAAGCTGGTCTTTCAGTACAGCTTTGGTTTCAAAACATCCCCCGCTTTGATAGGTACCTTTCCTAGAATACGCAATCATGGGGCACCCTCCTCCACATAACGGGAAAAATGTACATGCTCTGCAACTGGAAAACTCCAGGGGGTTTCTGGAAAACCATTGGTAATAAATTGGACTCCATGCTGGAACATCCCCCTGCTCATTGATCGTACCTATGCGCTGGTCAGGGTACCCTGTCCCTGTGACACACTTGTAAACGTGTCCTTCAGGGTCGATGGTGAAGGATGAATTGCTCTGCATTCCGCAGCCCACGAGATTATTGAAGGGTTTCAAAGGAATGGGAAATCCTCTTGCCAGGGTCTCCCCCCATACTTTGGGAAGAACTGATTTTATCTCTGAGTCTTTCATGCAGGACGGTCCGTAGGATTCACACACCTTGGAAATTGTCCTGACAATGCCGTAGTAGATCTGGACATCGGAGAGGCCTCTTTCTTTCAGATCATCCAGTAATTCGGGGATATGATCTTTGTTCACTCCATCAATGTTGACCCTGATCTTCGGTCTGATGGATGAAGACCGCAGCAGGTCTATACCTCTGATAATGTCTTCGTAGGTCCCCTTACCCGAAGCATACACCCGTTTCAGGTCGTGGAGTGACTTGGGCCCGTCCAGGGTGACCTGGACCACCTCCACAGGATACTGTTCCAGTTCAGACACTATTTCAGGAGTCAACAGAGTACCATTGGTGGTCATGCTGACGCTGAATGTGAACCCTGTGTCTCCTGCTGCTACAGTGAAGTGGCGGATCAACTGCATCATGTGCTCAATCTCAAGAAGGGGCTCTCCTCCATACATGAGAAAGTCAAGTTCCCGCGCTCGCTGCCTCTCAATGAGTCTCTCAACGAATTTTGAAATGCGGGCACAGGAATCGTCAGTGAGAGAGGTCATGGGGTCTTTCTTTTCGTAGCAGTATGGACAGTTGAGGTTGCAATCATATGTGGTCATGATCACAAACTGCAACCTGGAAGCATTGAATCTCATTTCGTCCCGGACCACTGAGACTACCTGAAGCTCATCCAGATCATCTTCAAGGAGGACCCATTCTTTCTTGAAATCCTCTAGAATATCTCCTGGAATCCCAGAAGGATTTTTCCTGACAGCATCTTTCAGTTCCCTATCTACAAAGAAGATGGCTCCACTAAATGTGTTGTAGAGAATATAGTCGCCTTCTTTTTCCAGCGGCACAAAAAAGTTGTATCTTGACGATTTCACCACACCACCTGCATAGACCCAAATCAAATATTGACACAATTACATGGGGAAGGAGGACAACTTGGTATTCCAAAGGGGGGACAACTGGGTATCAAAGAACATATCGTCCCTTTTTCAACTTTTTCACACTTCACAGAATCACCTTAGGTTCCCCTGCAGTACAACCTATAAAAATGTTTCTGCCGATACTGACATTCTCAAGTAGAGTGACTGCCCGAATCTCCAACATCTTTGAGATCCTATGATTTCCAGATAGGAACACAGCAGAGAGGATGTCACATCTCCAGAGCTCTCAAGATTCTGGTGAGGTTTCTCAAAAAGCGAAACTTCAGATTGGACTATCTCACTTTCTTTTTGATTCTGTTGACCTCTCATTATGAAATACAATCAGACTGTATCTTCAGCAGAAGAATTGTCACCATCTCAATCAAATATCTTTATATACTGTCCCTGTATTCAGAGCCGATGGCGCAAGCTCTTAAGAATGATATTCTAGAAGGTCCAATAATCAAGACCTTGTTTGTACTGGGTTGGCCCATTATGGTAACCAACCTTTTGCATACCATGTATAACCTGGTGGACACCTTCTGGCTGGGAAAATTGGTCCCACCTGAAGGCACCTTTGCAGTGGCAGCCCTCCAAATCTCCTGGCCCATTATTTTCCTCCTGATTTCACTGGCATTCGGGTTCGGGTCTGCAGGAGTGGCGCTGATATCTCAGTACACGGGTGCAGGTGACTCAAGAGAAGCAAACAAATCCGCAGGTCAGGTCTTGTTTATTTCTATAATCATGGGCGCGTGCATAGGTATTGCAGGATTTCTGTTCTCTTCTCAAATCGTTGAATTACTGGGACTGGAAAAGGATATTGCGATACTTGCTACCAAGTACCTAAGGATTATTTTCATTGGCATACCGTTCATGTTCACATCTTTCATTTTCGGGTTCATTCTGAGAGCCTACGGAGATACAGTGACTCCCATGAAGGTAGAAGGCGCCACCGTGCTACTGAACTTGATTCTTGACCCTGTGCTCATTTTCGGGCTGGGTGGGTTTCCTCATATGGGAGTAGTAGGGGCAGGAGTGGCCACCATCTTCTCTCAGTCTGTCTCCTCAACCATCGCTCTCTATATTCTCTTCTCAGGAAGAGCTGGGATCAAAGTATCCATTCCAAGTCTAAAACCAGTCAAATGGAGGATTATCCAGATTCTGAGGATTGGAGTTCCTGCTTCTGTTGGACAGTCAGGAACTGCATTCGGGTTTGTAATCCTCATGTATATTATTGCCCGCCTCCCCAACCAGAGCGCTGTCCTAGCTGCTTACGGGATAGGCGACAGGATCATCAACCTGATGTTCATTGCAATCAATGGGCTGGGTGTGGGCGTTTCTACAACACTGGGACAGAGCCTGGGAGCCAACAGAATACAACGAGCTGAAGAAGCAGCCCGAAAAGGAATGGTTTTAATGTTCTTCATTCTCGTGGTAGGAAGCTGTATTCTGTTTCCCTTGAGGAGGGTTGCCATCCAGGTATTCATCAATGATCCACAGGTGATAGCAGCGGGTGATACCTTTATCAAGGTTTTCGTATTTGGAGTCCCCTTTTTTGGCGTGTTCAGCGCCGTTAATGCCTGTTTTATGGGATCTGGACACAATGTTCCTTCCATGATAATTGAGCTTTCCCGATTATGGGGGATGAGAATACCTTTTGCATATATCTTCGGGTTTGTGGTAGGCTGGAGTGCCAGCGGGGTATGGTTCGGGATGGGTCTGAGTAATGTTCTGGGAGCTGTCCTGGCACTGGCATTATTCAGGACAGGAATGTGGAAGGAAAAAGTCATAAAGAAGGATACTGCACCATCATGAAATCGTATCTGGAGCAGTCGTGGGGAGTTCTTATAGAGCCGCCGGTGATGAGTGCTGCCTGGCATGACATGCCGCAAGGAAGAAAGCAGTCCATGAGGAAAACATATTTATTGCTGTCCTCCCACCAGGGGGCATGTACCAGGTCTTGCTGATTACTCCTGATAAAAAGGACGAATTGCTTGAAAAATTGAAGAACAGAGTATTTTACGAAAGAAAGGCTGAGCTTGCAGGCGCATGCATCAAGCTGAATACTGATAACCATGAGTTCAAGGACATGTGGGGAGACAATTTCAAACAGATGAGCGAATACATCAGACCTCACGGAAGAGTGTTCGCTTTGTCAGATGACGAGGGGTTCAGGGTGCTGTACGAACCGGTCAGCAAAACCTGCTTCATCTTCAATTCAGATTACTATGGATGGGTGAAGAGCCTTGCTCTGGCTGTAGCAGGTGATTTTCTGGAGGAGTATGTATCCATTCATTCCAGGCACTCAGTCCACGGGGCAGCCATAGATTTCAAGGGGAGAGGGGTCTCTATTATCGCCCCTTCAGGCATGGGGAAAACAACTCATTCTTATGGACTTCTCTTGAAAAAGGGAGCACGCCTGGTTTCAGATGACTGGTACTACACCCGCATCATGGGTGACATTGTGCTGGCCAGAGCTTCTGAAAGGAACTGCTACATCAGAGAAGATATTGCTTCCATTTATCCTGAGTTTGAATCTCTGGTAGAAACCAAGAGACTGGATAACAGGGGCAGGGCTATTGCTGACATTCGTCATGTCCTGGGAGTAAGTAGAGCCAAAGATGAAACCTGTATTGTAAAAGTCATCTTTCTGGAAAGAGAACCTGATGATGAACTGTACTATCACCTATCACCGAAAGAAGCCCTGGACTACATGGTGAAAAATGACTTCTGCAACCCCCACCAGCTTGTTCGCGACGAAAGAAAGCTGCGCATCAGGACAACGTTCTTTAAAGAGTACTTCGAACGGGCAGAACCGTACCTGGTGAACACCATGACTCCTCCTCAAGAAACCCAGGAAATTGTGAGAAAGGTCGTACTTGAGGAAAAAGGGGAGCTCTAGACACAGATACGTCATGAATGGAACCACCAGATTCACTCTCTCCTTCTTCAGTGGTTCAGATGGGTTGAAGCTCTTCCAGGTATATCTGAAAGTCACGGGATCTGCACATACTATAGAAAGGATTTAAAAGGTGAGAATCAATTCATAGACGGGACTCAGACTGCTACATGAGGTCACCATTAACCCTTTGGACACTCATTCTGTCTGGGTCCCCACAATATCTAGGAGGTCTTTGAGGGAATCCAGCTCTGAAGCATTGATACATATTACATGAGATAGTCCGGGACTGGCCTCAACAATTTCAAGGTTATACGCAAAATCATCTACAAAAAAAATCTTTCCAGGATCCCTTCCTTTTTTCTCAAAAATCTCCAGTATATTTTGTATCATTTCATCCTTTTCTGTCCACGAAACTTCAAGAAAATTGAAATATGGGGTCAACTGCAGTCTCCTCAATAATGCAATGACAGGAAGCTTCCTGTTCTGGCTGGCAAGTGCCACAAATATATTCTTCTCATGAAGCTTTTCCAGTACCTCTCTCGCTTCTTCTTTCAAGCAGATTTTCTTTCCTTGATGATCTACTATCGTGTTTTCATCAATCTGGTGAAGGGGTGTGGTCAGGTATCCTGCCAGAACGTCCCCGCTCCACAGTGTCCCGTCTCCATCAAGAATCACGAGCATGTATCCTCATACGCTCTTAACTATAAAAATATACTGGAACCAGATCGTCTGCAGCCATTCCCAGACCTGCAGTATCATAACCCACTGTAGTCTTCCCGTCGTAGAGGACTACCTCCACATCATCAACCAACAGCTCCTAGCTCCGGTCACTTCATTCTTTTTCTAAGTCTATCACAATGCACTTTATTGACACTGCAATATATTTAAAATACATTTTGACCGAAAGATTTATAAATAGGAAAGCACTAGAAGTACATAGAAATGTACAATGGTGACAGCATGGAAGACATAGAACAAGTGAAAAGGGAACTCAAAGAAGAGCTGAGAGCTGAGATGAGACAGCTGAGAGACGAACTGCTCAAACAACAGAAGCCTCCCCCTGAATCCTCCGAAGATACAGCAGAGATTGCATCTGAAGTGAGAAAGCTTCTTTCAGAGCAGAAAGAAGACTACGAGGAATACACTGATTTCAGTCCTGAAAAAGCAGCAGAACTGCTCAAGCCACTGGCCAACAGTGAACGACTGAAAATCCTGCAGGCGCTCTATGCCGACGGCAAGTATTTTACTGACATGGTGGAGCTCACAGGCCTGGAGCACAGTCCTCTGCGATTTCATCTCTCCAGTTTGATGGACGTGGGGTATGCAGAGCAGGAACGGTATCGAGGCAGGTATCTGATCACTGTGTATGGGAAGATCGCCCTTCGTCTGGTGGGCTTCCTCTATGTAAAGAAAGGTGATGTGAATGAGTAACCGGGTCTCTTTTTCAGTAACCTGCCCGCACTGCGGGCGAAAACTCAATGTCAAGAGAGAGATTGATCCCGCTGATTACAAGGAAGACTGGGACCAGATGATGTCCGATTTTGAGATGGAAGAATTTCACTGTCCATGTGGGGAGCAGTTTCTGGGTGCGGAAACAGCCCAGTCAGACAAGCTGGAAAAACTCTTGGAACTGGCAAAGACCCTGCGAGCAGAAGGGAAGCTCGACATATCCAGGAACAGCATACGAATCAATCTGGGGCTTTCAGACATCTGGGAACTTATTAAGGAATTTAAAGATCTGGAAGGTGATCTCTTATGAAAGACAATCTAGAAACAATTGGAGACATGTTAGGACGGATAGCAGCTGTGTTCGTGATCTTGTGGCTGGTTGCAGCAGTGACTGATATTCTGGGAACATATGAGTATGAAGTGGAGTTTCTTCAGGTGGCAGTGGGATTCCATCTGCTCTCCAGAATACCCCCGGCATTCAAATCAAGGTACTCCACAGGAAAGAAAGTCCAGAAATTCTTCACCAATCTGGGATGGCCGCTGGCAGGATTGTGGATTGGATTTAAGATACTGCGGTGGATAGGCTGGTTCGGTGCCATGGAGGTTGGATTCAACATTGACTACTTCCTGGCTGCAGGCATCATTATGCTGCTTATGGGGTATGCAGTGAAGGCTCTACGGCACAAGGCTGGCTACTGGGCAGCACGTTCCGTACTACTGGCAATTGGTGGAGTGTCCTTCCTGCTCTGGATTCTTATCAAAATCTTTGATATCTTCCAGCCGTGGGAAGACTATGCACTGGTGGTGGGAATCATCGCCATAGGACTGGGATACATCTTGGGAGGTTTAAAACGGCCTCCCACCTTCTTTGTTGAGATTGAAGACGAGGAAGATGCAGAACCAGAAATCAAGGAAGAGATATGCACTCTCCAGGAGGATTTGACGATTTCTCGAAACAAGGCCACGGTCAAGCTGAACAAAGGATCTTTGTACATCCCTGTAGTGACAGGGGACAAAGAAATCGGCGGTATCTACTTTGGCGAAGGCTCGTACGCTGTAGATGCACTTCTCAAGGTGTATAAAGATGTGTATAGAGGAGTGACAGTGGTCACAGGACGGGAATGGCAATCTGTGAAAGCTGAACAGCTGACAGTCCCCGCTGGCGAGGACGCTTTTGAGGACATTGGATTGAAAAAGGAAGAAGTCCTGGAAATTGCGCGTGTTCAATTGTATGGGAAGCTTTCTGATGAAGTGAAGAGACGACTGAAGAGAACGCATGTTGATCTCCCTTTCATCAAGGTACGGGAGACCCCTCACGGGGAATATGTCAAGGTTGGCCCTATTGAGGTTACGGAAACCCCGGAAAGAGAACAGGTCCGCATCGGCCCCTGGCAGGTTAAGGATTCATATGCGAGGGCTCGGCGGTTTGCAGGAAGGGGACTGTACATTCAAATCCGATCCAAAGATGAAGATATTACCATCAACACCAATGGAAAGACAGTGCTGGTAAGGGGAGAGATGCAGGTTACAGTGAATGACAAGCTGACCGTGAAGGGAGAAAACCTGGATCTGGTAGTTGATGAAACCAGGAAGATACTCTACTCTGGGAAAGTAAAGCTCATCTGCAAGGAGAACAAGAGAATTCTTCATTCAGCGGGATTTGAGCTGATTGTGAGAGAAGAATCTGGTAGAATTGTGAGAAATGGACAGATAACATCCATTAAGGACCAGAAAACGCTGAAAGAGATTCGCAACGAAATAGATGCTGCAGCAGACGAACTGATCAAAGAAGTGCTGGATCAGGGAGAACTCAAGAAGCTGGATATTCTCATCAAGAAATTCGAGCAGGAACTCAGCTAATTCTTTTCATCTTTTTTTCTATTTTTTTGACAGTGCAGTGCAGGAAGACTGTCCATACACCCTGGAAAAGGAAGTGGACCCATAGAGACTACTTCTTCATATGCTCTTCAACCCATTCTTCATCAATGCGGGGGAATCGTTCTCCGTATTTTCCAGAGAAAACCATCATATCGAGAGGACGTCTGTCAGCATCCGAATGTGGTTCAACTCTGACAGGGTACCCCATGGCAATGACAGCCACCACCGTGTACTCCCTGGGCACGTCAAGAATGTCATTGATTTCTTTCCTGTCCACTGAAACCCATCCTGTGCCTACGCCCTTTTCCCATGCAGCCAGCATGATGCTGGTAGCAACCACAGCCGCTGCGTACTTGTTTTCCTCAATTTCATTAAACCAGTGAAATGTCTCCACATCAGTAGCAATGACTGCGATGGCCATGGGAACCTCACTGAGATGAGACCCGTATTTGGCATGAGCCATGACTCGGGTGAGAATCTCTCTATCTCTTATGACAATGAACCGCCATGGCTGACTGTTTACCGGGCTGGGAGCCCACTTTGCTGTCTCTAAAATATCCACCAGGACTTCATCTGGTACTGGTTTCTCCTGGTAGTCCCGTACACTCCTTCTGGTCACTATCGCTTCTCCAACATTCATTACATCAACCTCCGGACATTATTGTCGAAAGACAGTATCCGAAGGAAGTTATTCTATATAAATTTAATTACTATCAGTTATTACGGCTTCATCCCAAGTGCCTTGATTCTATTGGCTGTAACGCGACCCCGAGAAAGCACCGTGTGAGTATGCACGTTTCAGCGGAATAAACTACATGACTTTTCATCGACCACCCGTATACCATGCATCTGTGCATCTCTTACGGAAACTCGCGCAAGAGAGGCCGGGTTAGACAGGTGGGCCCTCCCTGGCCTTTTGCTGAAATTTCCTGGCCTTGATACTCTGTTACCTGCGCTCCAGCCTGTTGTAACAGATGGCTGGTCTCAGGATTTCCTTTTACCATGATGCAGTTACGAGGTGAAACAGCCAGGATGTTACATCCCATGGTCTCGAATTCATGGTCTGGCACGTCAATCAGCTGGATACCTCTCTCCATGAGAAATTCGCGAAAAGGAATGGGCATCAATGGTGAGTATACAACAGCCAGATCATGATCGATAGGACTGAGAATGGACATCAAATGAAACACATCAGACGGTCCCCTGTAATGAGGTAGAGGAACAGAAATCACGTCTACGTCATCCAGAAACGATTTGAACTGGGTTATTCCCTCATCGTTGGTGCGGTAGGAACGTCCTACAGCCACTGAATTTCCATCCAGCCAGACAACATCGCCTCCCTCTATTAACCCCGTTCCTGTGATAGAACCCAAAACAGGTATGTCCAGAGAGGCAAAGACCTGTTCTGCAACAAAAGGTTCACGTCTCCGTTGTGGCTTGCCCATATTACAGAGAATAACACCATCAGGACAGAGAACACAAGCATCGCGCACATAGAGACTATCCAGAGTCAGTCCCTCATGAGCGGGAAGAAAATGGATATCTGGGTTGCACGCTCTGAATAAAGACACAAAGTGGTCATATTCTGCGACTGCCCTGACATAGGATGGCTTCTCTGTATAGGATAAGTCACGCCACTCTCTGTCTATTTTTTCCTGATTCATGAAAGCCTGTTCTGGCCTTCGCAGCGCTATCTGTCTTATTCTACCTACTTCAGACAACGTTCCCAATACATGTGACATGATATTCCTCCTTCTCACTTCTGCACTAATTCTGCATATGAGTACTTTCCTGGAGTCTATAGCCCTATTCTCTTCTCCCTTTCATCTGGCAGTGCCGCGTTTCTTCCATTCCTGCTCCCGACTTCAACTCAGCCCAATGCTCCACGTTCTCTCATAGAGGTTAGAGTCCTCTGTCTCCAGGTAAGGAGAGCCGTTTTCCTGACATATGCAGATTCGACCTAACCTAGAAACTCAGTGACCTGATCCACTGATTTCCTTGGCAGAGGTGATGGATCATGGTTGGGCCACCCGAGCGTCACTGCTGCCATCAACTTCCACGGCGTCTCAAAATGACGTATAAAGGCCTCAGGGACAAAGAAAATGTCCCCAATCCATAGAGAACCCAGCCCCAGCCCATATGCCTTCAAGAGCATGTTCTGGATTGCTGCCGCAACACTGTGAACTTCAGTTTCCCAGCCCTCTTCCCCAGCATTCCATACCACAATCACCACAGGTGCCTCCTCCATGATGTTGCACGAACCAAAAGATGAACCCATGTTCTCTGCACCGATTTCTCTGCATAGAAACCTCAATTCCTGCCTGAATATGTCCGTCAATTCCTTCTTGGCATTCCCTGTGAGCACGGTGAACCGCCATTGCTGCCCGTTCTTTGCTGAAGGGGCGTAGGTGGCTGCCTCAAGGACTTCCCTGATCAATTCTTCAGGGACGGGGTCCGTAAGATAGCTTCGAATACTCCTTCTACCCTTTATTGCTTCATCAAGATCCACACAATTCACCTTTCTAGAAAGCGACAATCCCTTGTTTATAATTCTTTTCATAGAGAAGACTGATGTGAACAATAGGGTGAATTCAGCGTTGATTCATTGAATAGGTACAACGTGCTAAGCCAGAACTGGGGAATTCAGGTGATCGAGAACTGCAGATGACTTCCGCACAGTCTAAAGACTCCTGGAACCTTTCGTATTGATCCAACGCTACCTGTGATATGTCAGTATGCCTTTGTACACCGCACATTTCCTTTCTGATCGCTGGTTCCCAGTTGCGAAACCTTCTTAAACATATTGTGAGAAGGGTGATGGTGATGTCATGGATGTGGTAGCTATTGTGACTGGAGAAGACAAAAGAGTTGCACTGGAAAGAGTCATGGAGAAGACACACTTCTTTTCACATTTGTCCAAGGTCGTCACTGAGAGAAATAAGCGGAGGTCAGAGGCTTTAGTAGCTATAAAGCCAAATATCATGGTTATTTATTCAAAAGATCACCTCCATGTGGGTACAGATCCAGAGTTGGTAGAGTACCTGGCAAAGAGGATCAGTGAAGAAGGGTATACTACTGCAGTGGTGGAATCCAGAAATATCTACACCCAGTGGTTTCCAAAAAGAACAGTGAAGCTGGTGGCCAAGACAGTGGGATATCGAGGTCAGGGGTATACACTGGTAGATTTGACGGAAGAACCAGAACCCTATGACTATCAAGGAGAACTCAAGAACGATTTTGTAGGAACTACCTGGAAGAATGCAGACTACCGTATCTCCTTCTGCAAGAACAAGACCCATCTGGCGTGCCTGTACACACTATCCCTGAAGAATGTTTTTGGTACCCTGCCTGTCCAGGATAAATGGAGCCACTATCACGAGACTATAGGATGGGATCGAGCTACACTGGACGTTTTGAGAAATTTCCCTCCTGATTTTGCCTTTATAGACGCTTTCTGGAGCAGTGATGGTTTGAACGGGGGCGTATTTGAACATCTTAATCACACAAAAACACTCATTGGAGGAACATCTGCAGTGGCCGTGGATTGGGTGGGGGCGCTGAAAATGGGAGTCAATCCACTGGACAACCCTTTGATGAAGGCAGCTGTGACGACACTAGGCAGGCCTGAGTACACTGTAGATGGCGATATGACCCCCTACGAGAAATGGACTAATATTTCATCCACCATTGCAAGAGCATTACTTCTCCTAGAAAATCTCAAGATATCCACATCATTGTATCGTCTCATACTCTCCCGACTCATAGACCCCGAATTCGACTAGAAGCAGTTCCCTGCTGATACTGGTTCTTGTGGTTGGGAGTCGATATCTCTCTCTTTGGGCTTTCAGTGTGAGTCATCATATAGCAGAGCTTCACTCAAGAATCCCTCCTGCCCTAGACTCTCAATTTTCACCTGGTTGGTACGTGCAGTGGTGAAGACTGCACCAACACCAATTCTTTACGATTCTGTAACATATCTTCAGTGGAAAGTGGTCTCCAGAGAACTGAGATGAATGAGAGACCATAAGGTTTTTATAGAGTTAAAGTGATACCCTCACGGGCCGCTAGCTCAGTCTGGTAGAGCAACAGGCTCTTAACCTGTGGGTCGGGGGTTCAAATCCCTCGCGGCCCGCTCCTCTTTGTTGTTCAAATGTACTTTACAAAGATCAACTATCTGTCCAAAAGGACAAGAAAGCTCCCATTCTCCCCAAAAATCCACCTTCAACCAGGGAAACCTTTATATATTTTATGGCTATAAAATAGTCATGCAGCGTGTCGTGGAGAAACCCTGGGGAAAGGAGATCACGTTCGCTGAGGAGAGTTTCTACATTGGAAAAATCCTGGAAGTTGAGAAGAATAAACGTCTCTCCTACCATTATCACGAGGAAAAAATGGAAACTCTTTTTGTTATTAATGGGAAAATTCACTGCATCATTGAGGACATAGAATACATATTTGAGACAGGCAAAACCTTGAGATTCGAACCTGGTATCAAACATCGCATTGAGGCTCTGGAGGCTTCAATCCTGGTGGAGGTCAGCACCATCGAAGAAGTATCTACGAGGGTGGAGGATGACTTCGGCAGAATTGATTTTGGCTGCATATTTGCAGAGAAGAGAGGAAATCG
>JACVGW010000021.1:0-8921 GCA_018992565.1 Theionarchaea archaeon | reverse complement strand
TATGTGGGCTGCTCCTGGTCAAAGCTGTACAGAACATCCTGGAAGTCTTTTCTGAACTCTCTGACCTCCTTTTTCACTGATTCGGGGTCCTTCTTGTCCAGAATCACCTGTCTGAAGAGCTCAGCAATATATTTCATCTCAGACTCCTTCATTCCCATCCGGGTCATCTCCTGAGTTCCCAGACGCATTCCTGAAGGGTTGTCAGAGTTTTCTACTGGATCCCATGGGAGCAGGTTCTTGTTAGTTATAATGTTGGCCTTTTCCAGGGTTTGCGCTGCCCACTTTCCAATGAATTCCTTAAAATCCAGGGCTACCTGGTGGGACTCAGTGAACCCCTTGTGTTCAGCCACCACAGCAACTCCTTCTTCATGAAGGGCTTCTGCAAGCGCCTTAGCGTTCTTGATAGTCTGCTCAGCATACTGCTTCCCGAATTTCAGCATTTCTGCTGCTGTTATGCCCTTGGCAGCCATGTGATGCAAATGATGGTTACTGACCACTCCTGGGAAGGTAGCCCACTGGAAATTAGCTGCCTGTTCCTGGGCCAGCCCCTTTATCATGATGACTCCTCCCTGAGGACCGGGGAAGGTCTTGTGGGTAGAGGATGTAATGATCTTTGCACCTTCCTTGAATGGATCCTGGAATCTCTTCCCTGCAATCAGTCCCAGAACATGAGCTGCATCATATGCGACTACTGCACCCACTTCTTCGGCTGCATCCTTAACCTGACTCACAGGGTGGGGGAACAGGAACAACGATGCTCCGAAAACGATGAGCCTGGGAGATTCCTTTCGCACAAGCTCGCAGGTCTTGTCAGGATCAATGTTCATCTCCTCGTTATCATAAGGGAAGGTAAGAACATTCAATCCTCGCAGCCCTGCAGCTCCAAACTGAGCATGGCTGATGTGCCCTCCATTTGAGGTATGCAAACTGATGAGTGTATCGCCAGGACGGGTCAGCCCAAAGAACATGGCAATATTGGCAGTTGCTCCCGAGATAGGACGTAAATCTACATATTCAGGTTCAAAAAGCTGATAAAAGTAGGAATTACCTTCTAATTCGGCCTTATCTACGTAATAGCATCCCTGGTAGTACCTGTTCTCAGGCCAGCCTTCAGCATACTTATGCATGAACCCAGAACATACTGCTCTATCCATGGTCTTTGAAGACATGTTCTCAGACGCTATAAGGTTGATACACTCACTTCTCCATTTTTCATGTGCTTCCACATATTCTAGAATTTTCATGGGAATACCTCCTAGTGCAGAATCTTGAAGACTCTAAACAGATTTCTCACTTTCCAGTGAGATTTCTCACCTGCATACTTAACTTTTATGGGTTCCTCCCTTATCCGCATGTCCAGTTTGTGTGCCCATACCAGCATTTCGATTTCAATCTCATACCGTTTGCTCTTAAAGACCATCTTATCCAGAAAATCCTTCTTTACGGCCCTGAACCCAGATTGAGTATCAGAAATCCACTCTCCGATCCTGAGAAAAACCAAGAGATTCCCCAGAAAGTTGGTCAACCTCCGCTGAGGTGGCATTTCCCCACGTGAACCCAGTGTACGCACCCCTATAACCATATCTGCAGACCCGTCATCAAGAGATGCTACGAGCCGTTCGATGTCTTCGGGATGGTGCTGCATGTCAGCATCCATGAACACCACAACATCTCCTGATGCTGCATTGATTCCTGAAACCATGGCCCTGCCCTTTCCCTGGTTCTGAGAATGCTGTACAACAATAGCGTTGTTGCTGCGTGCAATGTCTGCAGTCTGATCTGAGCTGCCGTCGTCCACTACAATGACCTCCTTCACTGTGGGGGGGATAGCAGCAAAAATATGGGGAAGGTGTTCCGCTTCATTATAGGCAGGTATAATCAGCGATATGTTCATCGTCTTGTGTTTTGCCGCGTTCTTTTAAACCTTTTTCTCCTTGACTTCATAGCTGATCTGTCTCCTTTTACTGGGAATCACACAATGTGTGAATATGTGTGAAATTGTGTGACTAAATGGCAACCTTTATAAGCCTGGGTCATCATCTCTAGGCATGGAAGTGCGGAAGAACGTTGCGCTCGACAACAAACATGTAAAAATGCTGCAGCCTCTTATCAAGAAACACCAGGGCAATTTTTCTGCTGCCATCAGAGAACTGGTTGAACTGATGGATCTCTTGCAGGAGAAGTATGGGAGTATTGATACGCTCAGTGAATCCAATCTCATCAAGAAGAGCAGGAGAGACCAGTACATTGAAGATCACTATGGGGTTGTGGTTCCCTCGCAGATCCTGCACTGGTTACTCAAGAACAAGAATATTCAAGTACCTCCCAAGCAGTATTTGCTCTTCTCTTTGTATTCATATCTCAGGGAACAGTCTGATCTTGACGAGAAAATCCACGAGCATCCTGCAGACTGGGAACGCGTGTTGAACGAGTTCTACGGGGATTTAGGGTGGCCCATTGATATTAGGATCAGGGCCAGCAACAAGGTCATCACTGTTGAGGTGATAGGATTTGATTCAAAGATGAACAGACTTGCCTTTCTCATTACTGCCATGAATTTAGCCTCTGGACCAGTGTACTACAAAATAAGAGAGGTAGAAGACATTCAAACTGCTATTTTCGCCACTTTTGAGAAATGTGAAACAGAAGACGATGCAATGGAATCCATCATCACTTTCTGTGGAGAGCCGGAACCAGCTATTTCTGAATGATCTTGAACCCTGTTTCTGTCACCAATAGAGGAAAGAAACTCGTGTCTAACCGTGAACTCCTCATCTTTACACATCTAATATATCTGTTGAATCCTTCTCCCTGACTGCGCATGGTCAATCGAATGATCCCGTCACACATGAAATCCTCCAGTCCATACTCACCACAACTGACCTTTTCTGAGCCGGATTCTGCTATGAAGAATGTAGTAGTCCCCAGGTCTCTAAACTTCTCAAAGAAGAGGAACAATTCATTTCTGGGATTCTGAAAATTCACCAGAGAATACAATGCATTTAGAGAATCCAAGACGACTAATTTGCAGTTTTCTACTCCCTGTATGAGTTGGATCAGATGAGAAAGGAAATCCATCCACATATTCTTATCTTCAGTCAGTATCTCTTTACGCATCTGCGATAGGTCAAGAATGTTCAGTTTCGCATCTACAGCCGAGGAATCCATTCCCATACCCTTCATGTGAGTGAGCAGGTTATCCTTGCTCTGCTCCAGTGTAATATAAAGGCCACTACTGCTACCTTCCAGTATCTCATGGTACAATATGTAGTATGCAAGCGTGCTCTTCATTGTCCCCGCACTGCCGCAAACGAGAACCATGTGACCTTCAGGTATGCCACCTTCCATACACCCGTCGAATCCCTCTACATGGGTTTTTATCCTTCTCACTGCATCACCTATATTGGACTCCCGTGCTCCCAGAGTGGTCCTTTCCTTCTTTGTACCTGGTGGATATAAAGGTTTTGGTGCATTTCACCTGACTTTCGAGAGGGAAGAGTAGAAGTTGACAATGTAGAACTCCCTGCCAGCAAAGAGGTGTAAGAACGAAATGAGAATCAGTCGACAGCAGACGCCCTCGGGATACGTCGAAGACAAAGTGGTTAATCGGTGATCGTATGTGGATCGTCCACATTTCTATGACAGGACACTCGGCCCACTATCCCAAGAGCTGTGCCATGTAAGGGAGTGCCCAGACTGTCCCAATGGTAGATCCAATATTGGAAAAGGCAATAACCAGCAGGATGCGAGTCACCCGATTCTTGTAGAAATCTTTAAAGGAACGTACATCCCGTAGTGCCTCGAAACTGGCAACTGTGGGCTTCCTGAGGTATGCTTCCACCAGTCCTGCAAACCAGCCCGCAGCCAGTGTTGGATTCAGTGAGGTGAAAGGGGCCACCAGGAATGCAGTGCCAACACTCAAAGGATGTCCCAGGGCCAGTGCAGCACCCAGAGCAGATAAAGTTCCATTGATGAGAAACCACATCCACAGGAGGCGCAGTGTGACGTCCACTCCTCCTCGCAGAAATGAATATCCCACAATGACTGCAAAGATCACCGGGATCAGATACCCGATCATCTTGAACCAGCTTCTCCCTGAAGGTGCGCTCTCCAGTCCCTCACGGGAGACTTCCTTCTGCTGTAGCGTGGATTTGATGCCTTGCAAGTGCCCTGCCCCAACTACTGCGACTATATCTCCTCTGGATTCCAGAATCTTTGAGGCAATATACTGGTCCCTCTCGTCAATGAGCGCCTTCTTGGCACCTGGAGCCTGCTGTGCAAGTTCCTCCATCAGTTCAGTGACAATGTCCTGGTTCTTCAACTCTTCAAGTACCTCCTCCGTATCCACAAAAAAGCCTGACAGCAGCACATACACTAATTTGAGCTTCTCCTTGAATCCCATAGCATTCCATGCCCTCTTCAACGTCACAGATATGTCCCTGTCCAGCAGTTCCACTGGCATGTCATGTTCCTTGGCAATCTTCACTGCTTCCACCATTTCTGCACCTGGCTCAGAACCGACCTCTTCACCCATTTTCTTCTGAAAATTGCTCAAGAGCAGATTGGCGAGAAAAAGATACGTCTGTCCTTTCTTTATGATCTTGACAATATCCTGCTCTTCCCACTGCTTTTTCTTGGTGATGATTTCATATCGCCTTTCGCACAGTTCAACGCCCACCGTGTCAGGGGCTTCCTCCTCTATAGCCTGGCGCACTTCTTGCACTGATTCGGGAGATACATGGACTGTTCCCACCAGGACAATCTTCTTTCCATCAACAGTTATGTGTTCCTGCATAGTGAAACCTCGTGTGCACTTTGACTGCCATTCCGCGGTCCATTTCTCTCATCATACATCCGGGGAGCACTGCTCTACCCACACCTACTGCATGTTCTCCATTTATAATCCTTTTTATTACAACCTGATCTCCCGGTCGGATTCCAGAATACGTAGAGAGGACTCCAGGACAGAAAACATCTCCTTTCAGATCGAAATCTATGGTTACGCAATAGGTGGTTACTCTATCAGCTCCAGCCTGGGTGAGGATGAGGTCTGAGGAATACCTGCCCAGAATTTTGTCCGATTTTATACGTTTTGTTCTCCTGCCTGTAATGGAAATCTTGCCTGGAAAAATGTCTTCTGAAAAAAGAAATTCTGAGACTGCTCTCATTTTTCGCTCCAAAAAGGAAGTTCTATCCACATCTTTGAGATAGGAAGCGAGGGTAGCTAGCGACTGTTCAGAAAGGGGGTCGCCCTGTGCAGTGTCAATCACCGGAACGTTGAGATGCTCAATGATGGGCTGGTATGCAGCAGATATGTGGGAATAGACTACAGGATCTGGAATTTTAGCCAGAATGTCATTGAGAAGGGAAGCTGTCTCCATGACTTCCTCATGAGACCAGTGACCTGTGACTGGTATATCATACCTGGCAAAATCCTCCAGCTCTCGAGGGACGACTCCCAGGGGGGAGGTGAGTATCAATTCAGTCAGCAATGCATTCCTGGGTATCGCGGTCCTGAATCTACGGTGGGATCGAGACTGAGAATAGGGTTTCTTTGCAGAGCAGGGCAGCAGCACAACAACACGAGAGGGAGGGATGTAGCGTTCTCTGACCCTCTGCCGAAACCTCATGACTTCAGGCCGATATAAGGCATCTTCTGATATGTACAGCTCCTTTTTCCTCTTGAATGAGGTATACTTCTCAATGTGTTCGTAAAACTCCCTGTACAACAGGCGAAGCAGCCTTTTTGTCCTCACGGTTGAATTGCATTCTTTTTCCAGGTAGTCTTTGGTGGGCGTCTCCAGATATCTGCGGAGTGCCTCTTCATTTTCTTCTGTGTAATTGAAAAGATCTATGCCGGCTGTGAGGAGAACAGGTATCTCCTCTGGTTCAGCACGTGTGTAGAGAAGAGAGCGGGGATTGGTATTCCTTAAAGAGAAGAGCGTGCGGAGGAGTCTCCTCTCTTCAGGACAGAATATGAAAAAAAGATGATGGAAAGGAATAGTGGACAGGAACCTGGTGGTCAGAGCGTCATACTTCGTAACATAAATGGGATATGCTTCAGAATTTGAAGATAGAAGGTCACTATTCTTTCTGGTGAATCGCAGGGCGATATGTCTTGGAGCAGTATAGGGAATTCTCAGCACTGACGCTGTCCTCAGCTCTGTCTGTGCCTCTTTTTCATACAATGTAGGCCTTTCAACGGTGATTTCATTGAGGTAGAGGGTATCCTTTTTCACCTTAAGCAGATTGGGAACAGGTGCTGTTTTCTTGTTCCAGGTGAAGGTTCCTATCCTGTACCCATCCATGAAAGAGAGTGAAAGCATATTTCTACCAGGTCTTCACCATTTTATACTTGTGGGTTTAGCTCCAGGTCACCACAGTCTGGTTTTCCACCAGCTCTACAACCCCTTCATAGTCGACAACGGGAAGTGCAGTCTGAATCCCTCGGGCCTCTGCATCTGCTTTCAGTACATACAGGTTGATGTCTCGTTCTTCTGCTTGAAGAATCTGATCACTGGTTACTGCATACACGCCGTCCTCAATGAGGAGTATGGCATCGCCTTTTCCAGCAATATCCAGGCACGATTCAAGAGACCGGGAAGCAAACGGGCTCTTGTTAATAATGAATAACATGGCAGCACCTCAAAACGTTAATACACTATCACAACTTCTCAGCAGCCGGGAGACCTCTTTTTTGTCCACAACAGCCAGCGTTGTATCTAGTAAATCCTTCTCATCAATACCTCGCTCTTTCAAAGACTCTCTGCACACCAAAACCCTGTCTAGCCCGTTTTCTTTCAGCATTCTCACTCCCTCACCTATGCTTTTCATGTCTAGTACAGAGGGGTCCTGGCCTTTCACCAGCACAAATACACCATCATCCATGAATAGCACCGCAGTGGAAATCCCAAATGCCAGCAATGCACTCAGGGCTCTGACACCTTCTCCCGCAAAAGAAGTCCCGTAGGGTGCCTGTCTGAATACAATGACGTTCATATCAACCACCAAAGGTAATAATTCTATCACATGACTGCACAAGGTTGACCAGCTCTCCCAGACCGCCCAGTCTCACATTCTCCGTGAGATTGTCTTTTTTCATTCCTCGAAATCGTGCACAGGCAGCACAGACGGTCACAGGGACCTTTTCACCCACAGCATTCAATATGGCAACAACATTCCTCTCTCCTGGAGGATTCACATTCCTGTTACTGTTATAAACCCCATCCATGAACAGGAAAACTCCTTTTACGGTGTGTCCCTTCTTTAAAGCTGCCTCCACAAAGTGTATGGCTGTATCTGCACTTTCTGTCTGGTAAGGTCCTGTCAGCAGTATGACTCCGATTCTCATTAACCCACCTACATTCTCACGCACAAGTCTTCCTGGAGTGTCTGTAAGACCATCTGGCTGTTCACCATTCTCACACCCGGTATGCTCTTCAAGTGGTTCAAAAGGTGACGCGCACCTTCATGACCATCACACCGCACCAGTGCCACGAGATCAAAGGCGCCGGTAACTCGCAGGAGACAGCAGATCTCCGGAAGCCCGACCATGGTCTCAACAATGTCATCGATTTGGGACAAGTCTGCATCTACTGTAATGAGCAAGGTTTCCTTATCCAAGTGGTCATAATCAAGGAGTACTGTGTATTTCTTTATGATACCCCTGTTCTCCATGTCTGAAACCCGTGCACTGACTGTGGCTGCAGTCACCCCAATCGTCTGTGCGATTTTTCTGAAGGACAGCCGGGAATTGTCCTGGAGAACATTCAGGATTGACCTGTCAATTTCATCCATGTATGAAATAAAATCGAAACCTTTATAAGTCTTACGATTGTTTACCATTACTGAAAATTCTGAACATATGTATAGTGAAGGTGATAAAATGAATTCAGATGTTAGACTGGATTGTACTGGTATGGTCTGCCCTCAGCCAATTGTAGAACTGGCCAAGCAGAGGAGAAAAATGGATCCAGGTGAGATACTTGAACTGTGGGCGGATGATGAAGGTGCAAAGAGGGATATACCCGCCTGGTGTGAACAGACAGGGAATGAGTTTCTGGGTTCTGAGGAAAATGGCTCATTTGTCAAGTACTTTATCAGAACGGTGTGACTATGGGGAAAGCATCTATTATTGTATTTAGTGGGGATTTGGACAAGGCCTTGGCAGCTCTGACTGTGGCCACAGGGGCTGCTGCATCAGGCATGGATGTGACGATGTTTTTCACGTTCTGGGGACTGAATGTGATAAAGAAAGGGGGTGCATGGAAAGGTGAAGGATTCATGGGCAAGATGTTCAATTTGATGGCCAGAGGCGGCGATGCTATCGGACCTTCCAGACTGAACATGCTGGGGATGGGACGCTGGCTGATGAAGCGGATGATGAAGAAGAAAAACGTGAAGCTGCCTCAGGAGATGATTGCAGATGCGAGAGAACTGGGAGTGACCTTCCTGGCCTGTGAGATGTCTATGAGAGTCATGGGAGTGCGAAAGGAAGATTTAATCCCTGTTGACGATGTTGTGGGTGTCGCAACTTACGTTCAAGAAGCATCAAAAGCTGATATTGCTCTTTTCATTTGATTTTTCTTTTTTTTTCTGATTCCTGGTTTCTTGTGCTGATATTTGCAGGATACTCATGATGGTTCTCTTGAGGCCAGGTTTCATGGGGCACTTTCCCTATTCATTCAACGAGGCAGGACAATGCTCATTCATCCAGATGTGCGAAATATCACTCTCTCTCAGGCGTCTTCCACGTAGTCTACTGCACCTTCTATTGTCCCATGCAATAGTAAGGCCTTTTCGAAACCCCAACTATACAAAATCTTAAAAACTCCAATCCCCACACTATCACAATGGACAAACATCCTGAGGACATGAACCTCAAAGAGATCTTTATCGAAATGAAAAACATCTCAGAACTC
>JACVGW010000020.1:10028-31583 GCA_018992565.1 Theionarchaea archaeon | reverse complement strand
GAGAAGTTGATAATGATCTCTTGAGAGTCATCACCTCATACTGGGCTTACAACACAGTGCGCCCCTCAACCTTTTACACAAGCGAAAATGTCACAGGGTTCCTTTTTTCGCAGTCGACCTCTTCCTCCCAGCAGCGTCTCGCACATGTTGTAACGTGGTTCTATTTCCTTGACACGGGCTTGGATTCGGACATGGTGGATAGAATTGCCGCCTCTCAGTATGATCTTGTAGTCTTGGATTTCATTTCTTCTGAGAGTGACAGCACAGACTACCCCATGGAAGACGTTATCATGCGTCTGCATCAATCCTCCCGTGCAAAACTCGTTCTGGCTTACATTGACATTGGGGAAGCTGAGTCCTACCGCACATACTGGCAGCCCCACTGGCATGTAGGAGACCCTGCATGGATAGTGGGAGGCGATCCCGACGGGTGGGAAGACAACTATCCTGTGGCCTTCTGGTATGAAGAATGGCGTTCTGTATGGCTGGGCGAAGATGGCTATCTTCAGCGCATCATTGACGCAGGGTTTGATGGCATATACCTGGACTGGGTGGAAGCATATTCTGACGAGAATGTCATAGCACGTGCAGAAAAAGAGGGAGTAAACCCGCTTCAGGAGATGATTAGATTCATCAACGACATAAATCTGTTCACTCGTTCAAAAGATCCTGCATTCATCATTATAGGTCAGAATGCAGCTGAGCTCGCTGTATATGATGAGTACCTGTCTCTCATAGATGCAATCGCTCAGGAACAAATCTGGTTTGATGGAGGAGCTGAAAATGATCCACCAGGGGACTGCCCTTTGCCTCTTACTGAGTTTGATGTGGATACTGATGAATATCGGTCTTCCTTATCTCGAGGTTGCCGTGATTACTATGATTCCTATCCTGATGGTACGCTCCATACTAGCAGTGAGGAATACGTCACATTTTTGCTGGTTGCAAAGAGCAAGGGGAAACTCATCTTCACGGTGGACTATGCTCAAGATCCAGCAAATATTGCCTGGGTCTACAACACGGCGCGCTCTCTGGGGTTTATACCCTTTGTGAGTTGCAGAGCGCTCGACATGTGGGTGGAGCCAGTCCCGTACTCCCCAGGCGTCATCGTACACTCCAGTCATGGATTCTGGATGATATAGTCATAGAAGTACCTGTAATACTTCTTAGTTGATTCAGAAACAAAATCCTCACTCTCTGCATTGGAAAATATTCTTTCGGTATTATAATTCTCCAATACAGAGAATCTGAAGACGCCTGGGGTCATGACTTTCCGGGAACAGGTGTAAATACGTCTCAGACACGTCACGCACTTCCACACATCAGAAGTAACGGTCCCCATGGATGAAGACTCTTTAAAGTTCTCCCGTTGAAGGCTCATGCCATGATGAACCTGGATAGAAACAAAGATAGAAAAAGTTAAATAAGTAAAGCTTTCTCTCATCATGAACCCAACTATTTTGTTGGTAGCAAATCAATCGACAAGAGGTGAGTTGGATGAACGTGCTGAAAGGGTATCTTTTTGAACCGTTGAAAGATCCTTCTGTAGGCGGTGGAGATGGAGATGGTCCCTTTCCAGGCTAGCCGGGACGCCAGTGCAGAATAGGCACAGCAGTCTTTATGCAATCGATGTACCCTGAGTCCTGAAGGCTGTACAATATGTTGAAAAACTGACCGGTAAGGTCCAGAGGGAGTATTTTGAAATGCACAAGTATCCAATCAGCGACCTTGTACAGGGTTGTGCAGCACGGTACAAGGGAAAAAAGCTCCATGAGCATTTCCTCATACTGACTCTTGAACATCAAGAGGAACCTCATATAGTGAGAATACCCTTCAGGGTAGTAAGGAACGACAACCTGGGTATTTGCCAGAATCCGATCCAGGGACCATCTGAACCCATCAAAAGACATCCGGGCTGATCTCGCCAGGACGGTGTACTTAGTGGTCATGTCATAGCGCAGCAGAGAGAACAGTTCATAATCCAGATCTTTCCATATGACGTTGCGGGGAGGGTACTCAACTCTCCATCGGCTGGGACAAAAATCCCTCTGAATATATCTTCTTATCTGATGCAGAGCGGTGGGATAATCAACAGCAGGTACCACAGGGTAGACAAAATCACTCCTAGATCCCTCTATTCTGATATCCCCCAGTTCCTTCATGTCTCTCTGGGAAAGAGGCGTGTCGGAAATCATGAGAAGATCAATGTACCCTGTAGCAAAGAGCTCATAGCACACTGACGTTCTGTCCTTCAATGTCTGGAATGTTTCATGGGCCGAATTTGAGGAGACAGCATAGACGTATTCTTTGACATCGTGAAACATCTTCAGCCTCAATTGGGGATTGAACAGAATGCCATTCTCCAGAGCAGAGTTGAGATGCCGGTAGACAGTGTTCCGAGCTGTCCCCATTGACCGGGCCATTTCCTGGATACTGAGGCGAGGCTCTTTCAGGCGGATTTCATAGAGAGCACGAATCAAATTAGTCTGTTGTTCTTTCGTGAAAATGCTCACTTGTTCACCCCAGAAGATATAAATAGCAGGATATGTAACTTTCAATACCAAAAGAAGATAAAGTTCTCTCTCGGAAACCGCGATTACTTACTCTCTCGCATGACAGGGACCGAACGTGTCCAGTGTTCTTCCGGAACGCATGCATTCTCATGATAACAGGATGATTACCTCGAGAGCAAGAGAACATATTTCCAGGTAAGAGATGCATCTTTCGTCTCCATGGCCCGGTGGGAGTATCTCCGTTCTCCTCAACGGCGCAATACTCCTACCATTTTCATATTTAAAAAGGTTTGGGTGCGAAAAAAAGATAAAATACACTATTTTGATAGAAATAGAGAATTAATCTCATTTGAGACTGCGTCCTGGTCATTTCATATCTCTTGAGCCTGAAGTAGGTATCCTCGCCTGCCGTTTCCGCTGGAAGGAATACTCAGTTCAAAGCGAACTCCCTTGCCTGGTTCTCCCCGCTCCTCCACTGTCCAGTGATATGTTTCACAGATCTTGCAGATGATGTAGAGTCCATAACCAGTGTCTTTTCCGTACCCTTCCGCAAAGATTCTCTTTTTTTCTGAGTGAGGGATTCCAACACCGTCATCTTCGTAGATCAGGGTCAGGATACTATCTTTCATCTGGTAGTGCAGTCTGATCTCTTTCACTGTCTGTCCGTGTTTCATAGAGTTCTCCACCAGGTTGTAAAGTACATGACTGAGCAGGGAGTCTGCCAAAACCCTCAACTCACCACATTCGCTGCTCACATCTACATCTTTTAGCTCGCCGCACAGCATCAATGCCTCCTCAAGGCTTTCTTCCACGCTAATGAAGGTGAGATCTTCTATCCCGATTTGCTCATATGTTTTGGCAAAATCAAATATCCTCTCTATCTGTCGGCAGGTTACTTCGATCTCCGAAAGATGACTCAGGACATCTTTATTCAGTGATAGGGACTTCTTCATGAGGTAGATGCTTCCTGTAATAGTCGAGATCTTGTTTCGGACATCGTGCCTGGTCATACTGCCTACCACACGTAATTTTTCATTCATTGTCTCCAGTTTTTCCATGGTCTGATTCAGTATTCTCTCCGCTCTCACTCTCTCTGTATTGTCAATGGCCACCTCAATTGCCTTGTCCACCGTGCCGTCAAGATTCGGCAGGGGGGCAGAAATAAGCTCCATGTGCTTCCCGTGGATATTGACAAATTGACTGCTCTCCACAGCATTGCTCCTGATAGCTCGCATCATGGGGCAGTCTCTACAGGGTTCATTCAACCCAATGTATTCATTGTAGCACAGCTTTCCAGTCAGGTCCCCAAATTCCTCTTTCAGTACAGCGTTCTGAAGCAGAACTTTGTGGTCAATGCTCACAATATCAATTCCAATCCCAGTGCGGTCCAACCCGTCCATGAGAGCTTTCAGTTTGTCCCTTTCAGATTGTAGAGCCAGTTCCGCTTCTTTTTTTTCAGTGATGTCTCGTGAGATGCTCCCTGTCATTATCCCCTGATCTGTATGGATGGGGAAGACCAAGATTTGAATAACTTTTTTTTCTCCAGTGAGCTTTCTGATTTCCTGTTCTCGTAGTGTTTCAACTCGAGAATGTTGTTGATTCTGTAAGAATTCCATTATCTGGGTCTTGATCTGCTGGTATGCCTGGGGAGTCCTCTTCTCTTCCGATCTCAGAGTGAAATAAACGTCCCATGCAGGCTTGGCTATGACGTCCGCTCTACTCAACCCTGTAATGGATTCCTGTCCCTTGTTCCATTCCACTATTGTTCCCTGCTGATCAAGCAAAACAATACCATCAGTGGATTGCTCTACAATACTTCGAAACTTATGTTCGCTCTCCTGCAGTCTTCTTTCAGCCTGTTTGCGCTGTGTGATGTCTCTGGCTATTACCAAGACTCCGGCAACTACTCCTTTTTCTATGAGTAAGCCCATTCTGACTTCTGCCAGGTAAAAAGTCCCTTCTTTGTGTTTCCAGATAACCTCAAAAGGATCAGGTGTTTTTCCATCGAGAGCAGAATGAAACAGCTTTTCATAGTGGGGCTGATCCTCTTTTCTCAGGAACCCTAAATCAGAGAACCGCTTTCCCATCATCTGGTCTCTGGTAAACCCTGTCATAGCTACTGTGGCAGAATTGCAGGAAGTCACCTGTGCATCCAGATCCAGGGTGACAATGGAATCAGGGAGGAGTTCAGCCAATGTTGCATATTGCCTTTCACACGGGAGCCCTGCATCTGTACTAATGCCCCTATCCACGTCTCTTGGAGACAGTGTACTCTCATTCTCCCTTTCATTCTTACTGCAGCCACTTTTCTGACCTGATTCCTTCTGTTGCATATTGTTGGTCGCACGGCAGGCTGCCTTACGAATAGAGGCGGACAGTTCCGAGAATACTGCATCAGTCTGTCCATGCTTCTTCAGGTAGAAGGCTACTCCCAGATTTAATGAGGCCACGGCAGCATCCTCTGTGCTCTTGCCAGTGAATAGAATGAAGGGGGTTCCAATTCCCTGGCCTCTCAACTGCTTCAAGAGCTCCAGGCCGGATACTCCTGGCATTAAATAGTCTGATACAATCACATCATACTGAGAGTTCCCCAGTTTCCTCATGGCTTCCTCTGCTGAGGTGGCACAGTCCACCACGAATTCTCTTCCTTCCTCCAGACATCGTTTTGAAATCTTCAGAAATGCCGGATCATCATCTACATGCAGAACACGGATCAATTCGTTGCCAGATTGTCTTGGAGGATTGCCAGCAGTACGGGTCATTTTCATCAACTGTCAACACTCTTATACAAGGAACTTTTTAAATGTTGCAATAAGGTTACGCAAGGGACAGATATCTTCTGTTCATCCCAGCGATTTCCTGCCTTTTTCTGTTATTTCAATTACCTTCATTCTCCCTTTCTTCTTCTCCACGATCATGCCCTTTTCTTCGAGTTGATTCAGTCTTTTCCGTACAGTGGTGCGGGTGATATCAAATCGCTTTTCAATTTCCTTATGAGACGGTTTTCCACCCACTTCATTCCGCTGGGTGACGTATCTCAGCAATTCGGACAGATCTTCGGGGAGTTCCGACCTGTTTATCGGCACAAGAGGACGTGTTTCCTTCTCCAGGAGAGAAAACTCTCTCTCTGTCAGAGTCCGTGGATCCACAGATAGCAAGATAATGCTCTTTTTGGTAAAAGCCAGATCATTGAGTCTCTGCACCAGACCAAGTACTGACTCGAAGGAATTCTTTGAAACCAGGTAATCCAACCTGTCTATGAGAATGACCCTGTTGCGGGAAAGATAGGACTGCAATTTCCTTTCCAGGAGAGCAATATTGGGAAACATGGTAGATTCTCCAGCCACATCGTCAGTAAGCCACAGCACAGTGGCATCAGTATTCCACGTGCTCTTGATTTCATCAGGGTGGTCCCGGGTGACCATGAGACCTCCGTATCCTGCCTGCAGCAAATCCTCAAGTGCTTCCATTGCTTTATCTGTGCTTTCTTCTGTGATCAGATACACTGAACCTGGCTGTATCTTATACATGAGTTCCCTCTTGATAACAGGGGCTCCTGTAATCTTAGTTATATCACTGACCACTGCCAAGACCCTGTTTCCCGCTTTGGTGAGACTGATAATCGCTGTCAGTTCCTTTCCATCTTTGCGGATCATGGAAGCCTGAAACCGTCTGGAGCTGCCTTCCCAGGCTTTTCTGAGGTTTTCTACAGTGAGGTTCTCATACTCTGGAGCTACCAGTGAAAGAAGGAGGCCTCCTGTCAACTCATCGGCAGTGTACTGTGATATCTCACAGAATCTCTTGCTGACAAAATCAATGAGTCCTTCTGAATCCAGCAGCGCAATGCCTTCATCCATCTTCTTTATCACAGCTTCTGCCAGGTCTTTTAGCTGTTTTTTCTCCAGTCCTCGCTCCACCGCTTTGATCAAGAGTTCTGGTTTGAGTGGCTTCTGCAGGAAATCGTAAGCACCCATCCTGAGTGCCTTGATAGCAGAATCCAAAGAAGCAAACCCCGTAGAAATAATCACCACAACACTAGGATACGTCTCCTTAATAGCGTCTATGAGATCAAAACCAGACACTTCTTCAAGCTTTAAGTCTACTACAGCCAAGTCAAAATCGCGGCCTGATAACTCAATGAGAGCCTCTTTTCCACTGGATACTGCTGATACTTCATGCCCTGCTTCTTCCAGGATTTGCTGAAGGACTTTCAACAGGTTTTTGTCATCATCTACGATGAGCAGAGTTCCCATGCCTGAACATGGCTCCGTGCCTTTAAGAGCTTTTCCTATTTTATCATATGTAACCCTTTCTACCATGATCCCTTGATTCTACTGGCCGAGAAGTCTTCATTATTCCAAAAAGAATGCAAGAAAAGCCATAGGGATGGGGCTCTCATTATCATCAATTGATGATTCCAAACACATATTGACACATTTATTCCCGTATCCTTTTATTCATGTAAGAGTAGTGTCCTTTTAGCCCAATCGTCCGTAGTTGTGCAGGGGTTAGCAAAGAGTCGGCTAGCAAGGACTAAGTGGCTATCAAAGAGAAAGTTGGAGGTCATATGATAGAAACACATCCCGATTTTGATCAATGCAGGAGACCAGAGGGAAATGAGGGCATCCTGTATTCAGTTGTGGGTAATTTCTCTGGAGAATCCATCAGTCAATTGGTTACTGAAGAGGAGTCAATCCGCGGAATCATGAGAACCATTGTTGTCCCCAGAGTGAGCACACTGATGTCTGGGGATCATGTGCAGAGAAATTTGGGATACCTCATTTTTACCTTGTCCAAGAAATCTTCTGTGGGACGGATTCTCATAGAAGGCCTTGAAGGACGAATTGTAGTACATGTTACAGAGAACTTCGTGCTTGGAGCTGTTCTCGACAACGAAGCTAAGACTGACATCGTGGATGCGGTCTTGGCCAGGACCGCAGCAAACCTGGAAGACTATCTTGAGAGGTTGAAGTCAGTGAGCCTGGAGATGGTGGAACAGAAAATCAGAAGTAGAAGTGACGGGACACCTGGATGACATGCATGATAGTTGTCTCCTGGACATTGGTGCTGGTATGAAAGGAGAGCATATTCAAAAGGTGAAATAATGGCATGTGTGTTATTGGTTGGAGATGAGAAGAGTGGTGAAAAGATCAGGGAGATGGTGGCTCCACAGGGTCTTGAGGTCACAGGCGTAGTACCTTCTGTGGAGGAGGCCCTTCATGTACTGGGAGATGAGTCTTTTGATGTAGTCCTGGTTCTCACTTCTTTGCAGAAAGAAGGAAATGTTGCTTTAGATGTTCGGCCCGTAATGGAAATGGGGATTCCTGTCTTGCTGGCAGTCCTCGAGGCAGATGGAACGGGAACCGTGCACTTCATGGCACCCTTTTCAGATTCCCAGCTGCCCCTCCTGATGAAGAGCGTACTCATCCGGAATGAAGGAGATGAGTTTGAAAGATATTTCCGGGAAGCCGCACGTGTTCTTCCTCACATCGTTTTGGAAACAGATGAGAAGGGGACTCTTACCTTTGCAAATTCCGCAGCCCTGGAAGGATTTGGATACACAGACAGGGATCTTGAGAAAGGACTTAACATACAGGACATGCTTGTTTTTGAAGAATCTGAGCGAATTAAGAAGAATCTGATGAAAGTGCTTGAGAGTATTCCTGTAGAAAGAGCTGAGTATATTGCCTTGAGAAAAGATGGCACGACGTTCCCTGCCGACGTGTACTTTTCCCCTGTAAAGGATGCTCAAAGAGGTATGCGAATCATAGCTGTAGATACAACTGAACAGAAACACGTTGAAGAGACGGTATACCGTTCCAGAATGCAGATGAGAACCCTCTTTGAGGCAGGCAGATTAATGAATTCGACCATGGATCGAGATGAAATCTTTGCCATAGCCTCTCACTCCATTCAGCAGCTGGTGGGATTTGATCGGTTTGATATTTTCCTGGTTTCTGACGGAGAAATGTCTCAAGCATATTCGGTAGGAACAGAAGAGACTGAAGAAGTGCAGAACGAGGAGGGCCTTGTGACACACTGCATTCAGAACAGAGAAGTCCTCTTGTTTGAAGATCTGGCCAAAGAGCACTCTTTCAAAGAACATACATCTCAGATTGCTGTTCCTCTTGTTGTTGAGGACCAGTGTGTGGGAGCCCTTTTCACTTCAAGCAGCACAGAGAAATACACCCAGCACGACGTTGCTGTTTTAGAGGTTCTCAGTGAAGTGTTTTCCTCTGCGCTCAAGAACGCAGAATTGCGTTACGAGGTTGGAACATGTGGCCAGGAGCTGGAGAAGAAGATTGAACTGCGTTCAAAGCGTATAGAGGTTATTCTCGGTGCTAGGCAGGCTCTTCAGGCTGAAAGGAATTGGGAAAAAGGGTTGAGCATTATTGTGGAGAGTATGAGGAAGCTGGGATTTGAACGATGTGGTGTTTTTCTGGTAAATCCCAGAAGAAAAACACTGGATTTCCACTTCGGGCGGGGAATACAATTGCCAGAAGTGGGAGCAGCAGCCTCCTTGAGAAATCCCCAATACTTCGGAGTATCCTGCGTTGTAGAAAAAAAGACTGTCCACATCACAGATTCCAGCACCGTCCAGGGACTCCACATTGCTACCCCAGCCCGTTCTTTTGTTTGGGTACCTATTGTGGTGCAGGATGAGGCCTTTGCGGCTTTGGCAGCAGACAATGTAAAGAGTAATGCAGTGGTGACAGAAGAGGACGTCAAGGACCTTGAAATCCTGGCAGGGATGTGTGCAGCCTTTATCGATCGGACAAGGGTATTCATTGATCCCGTTCCTGAGAAGACTTTAAAGACAGGGGTAAAATACGGTCTGGAATCCTCTGAGTGTTATATCATTACAGAGAAACGTCCCAAGGTGTCTTACGAGATATTTGTTGATCTGGTTACTCATGGCATTCCGGGATTCATCATCACCAGAGAACATCCCGAAAAAGTCAGCAGGCGTCATAAGCTGGTTCGCACACCCATGCTGTGGCTTTCTCGCTCGGGTGTTGAGAATACTCTCAGCCCTGACGATCTTCCCCGACTTGTGCGAATAGTGGATGATTTTACCAGGAAAACTGAAGAATCTGTCATTTTACTGGATGGACTGGAATACCTCATGTCACAGACTGGCTTTCCCACTGTTCTGAGACATCTTCACGAGTTGCGAGACATTACTGCTTTGAATAATGCACGGTTGATTATCCCGCTGCACAGAGGGACAGTCTCCATCAAGGAGTACTCCATACTGGAAAAGGAATTCAGCATCCTTGAATCGGGGTAGAACAGACCAGAAGGGAATTGACAGGACAGTGGTCCCAGGGGGGTTTCATGAAGAACAGCGGGGCTTGGAGTATGCGGAAATCTGCAACCTGGAGTCCTCAGACTCCACAGCATGGGGATCAGGTCTCAGCACTGAATCCTAGCTGCACGATTACACCCTTTGTATTCTCATAGAAGTATCGATTTTCACATGGTATACACGTTAATGGACTATTCCAGAACGTGCAATGGGCAGAAGGGAGCTGGTGTGCAGTACGATCTACTCCTACAACCCACCATTCAATTCAAGGGGAAATCCTTTTATACTCATATATGAAGGTGTACTATGAAGACCAGAGGAATGGTCTTGGGTCTGGTGTTGGTGATGACGCTGGTGATATTCTGCTCTCCACAGAATGGAGTGCCTTCTTTTGCTGAGTACGGAGCCAATCCGGTTTTTTCTCCAGGGAGAGCCTACTATCCCACTGTCATCTATGATCTACAGCACTTCAGTGACGTCTATGCTCACGGAATCCCCTATTACAAGATGTGGTACTCCTCCAGCTCTGGCATTGATATGGCTTACTCGGGAGACGGAATGATCTGGTATCAGTATGGGCCTGTCTCAGGCTTGGTTTCCGCCCACCATGCCCATGTTGTATATGACCCCAATGGATTTGGAGGAACTTCAATTCAGTACAAAATGTGGTTCTGGGATACATCTGCCAGTATCTATACTTTGTCTGCACTCAAGCATGCACAATCCAGTGATGGTGTGAACTGGAGCGTATCGCCACTATCCCAGGATGCAACATCCCCTCTCGTAACTGGTGTGCACCCGGACTGGAACAGGGGCACATACGGGCCTGTAGATGTTTTCTACAACCCAGGGGGATCTTCTGTCCCAGAAGATTCAGACATATGGAAGAATAAGTATGTCATGTACTATGATTGCACAACGGGAGGAACTGAACAGGTGGGGCTGGCCTACTCGGCTGATGGACTGCACTGGAAGCGATATGGAAACCTACCGGTTCTGCCTATTACTGCAGGAGCATGGGATTCAAGTTATGCAGGGTTTGGCAGTGTGATTCCCTGCACCGATGGATTCCATTTCTTCTATTCTGGAGGACAGAGCAGCATGCATGAAGGCATTGGATATGCATTTTCACTGGATGGCATTACGTGGGAAAAGGCTCCTGATCCCCTTTTTCATATTTCAGATGGTGATTCCTGGAGATCGGTGAGATGCTATACTCCCTCCGTACTTGCGAGAGTGCGGGGAACGTACACGTGCTTCTGCATGTGGTTTTCAGGGGATGATGGAGGATCCAGGGCTATTGGTTATGCTGAAGGATGTCTGGCTCTCAGAGAAGAGAGGGGAACCCCTTTTCGAAATACAGAGAGAGAAATCCAGCAGCAAATGACAAGCCTGGCCCAGTATAACTATACTGAGTGCTGCCAGAGAAACCAGGAGATCGCCAGGGAGCTTCTGGATAGATTGGAAGGGATTCTTGAACCGACACCTGAGTACAAAGAAGCTCTCGCATTACTTGAGGAGGGCCATGGCTGCTGCCTGCAGTCAACTGCTATGATATCGTCTGGAAACGCGGTAGCGGGTAACTACTTTGCCATCAGGTCCTGCCAACTGTACTCGCAGGCCCTTGGCATTCTACAGGAGTTGGAGAAAAACCTCGGAGAAATCCCAGATTGATGATGCATGATGAATCTGCTGTGTGACTGAGAGGAGCAGACTGTGAGAGCCACATAGTGATAGGACGCTCTACCACCAGCAATGTAGATACCACGAAACGATTACAGATCACAAACTTACTTAAGCAGGGATGCAGAACCTTCTGCATGAAAGAAATCTTCTACATCATAGGATTGTACTTCGTCATGGAACTGGGTGACAAGACAATGCTTTCCTCTCTTGCCCTGGCAGCAAAGTATAATCCATGGATAGTCTTTGTGGGCGCTCTTATTGGACTGGGACTGGTAAATGGTCTGTCTGTTGCTGCTGGACAGACATTGAGCCAGCACCTTTCAGAGGACATCATCCAGAAAGTATCCGGTGTCATCTTTATCCTGGCAGGTATTCTGATTCTCATGGGAAAGCTGTGAAAAAGAAAGAATCACAGCTGCTCTGGGCTGAACATCCCGGTGACTCAGCCCGGAAAGGATGACATTCAGAATGGGGCGTTGGCCAATGTCATCAGAGGTTCCCTATTAGTTTCATATCTCGGGGTGGAGTTGGTTATAAGTTCTTTTTGCTATATTCTGCCCCTCTCTTGCTGGAAAGAGCCGCGATTTCAGTTCTAGTCTTCTTTCTTGAGATGAAACCATCAAAAGATTTATATACAGCATTTGAAGAATAGTCTGTAATGCTTCATCCTAGCAAGGAGATTCTCAAGAGAAGGTCTAAAGCAACAGAAAAGTTGCTCAAGGACTCTGTTGAACGCATGAAGGAACTCGGAGCCACAGGGTGCATTGTGGTCTATCTTCCTGAAGGCGACTATACCGTTGTGTTTCAACAGGGAAGGCTGGTTACTGTATTGGGTCCCCTCTCGGCAGATCTGGACCTCTTGCTGGGCCGCGCTGACCATGGGGAACTCTCACTGTTTACGGTAGATGAAAAGGTCTTTGCCAGTTACATAGGATATCTGAAAAAGGAGTCTCCTCTCACAACTGATGGGATGCCTCTCAATAGTCTGTTGGTGGAACTGGTTAACAGGAACCACACAGGTACCATCGAGGTAACGACCTCAGAAGGAGAAGGTCTCATTTTTCTCATGGAGGGCATACCTGAGACTGCCTTCTGCTCAAATGGAGGGAAGATCACATCCAGTACAGATGCACTGGATGGTATTATGAAGATGACAGAAATCAACCCGCCTGAAATCGTGGTGTACTCTGCTATAGAATCCATGGAGTCTCTTAAGGAAAGTATTCCTATATCTGAAATGAAAGTACGAGGGTTTTTCATTAACACTTTGAGATCTCACATAAGGGAGGAGAAGGGCGATGAAGCACTCTCCATTTTTGACAGGAGAATGGGCCGTTCAGGGTACTTCGATCTTATCATGTATCCCCTTGAAGAATTTCTGAGAGCTTCTGAAATTGCAGGCCAGCTTCTAGGCTGTACTGACTTTGAGCTGGGGAAACTGGCATATTCTGATTTTAAGAAGTCTGTACTCGGCCGTCTCGTGTTCTTCCTGGGTAATGCAGATACCCCTTCCAAGCTTGCTCGAGTTGCCCAGGCGGCGTGGAGTGTTTGCACAAATTACGGTGAAAGGTGGATTGAAGAAGATACAGAAGGAAGAATTGCGCTGCGCGTGAAGAATGAAGGGGATACGTGTGAAAGAGTGAAAGGCATTCTGATGGGTGCCATGGAATATATTGGGTATGAATGTTCAGTCACAGAGACTGAATGCGAGAAGCGAGGAGGTCGATTCTGTGAGTTTGTGGTGGAATGGGATCCCCAGAAAGGGTAATCACCCAGCAATCCATTCTCAATGGTCTATTCTTCATTCACCAGGTGGTTAATCACCAATTCAGCAATGTCAGCTGCATATTCTCCCGTTCTCTTGATACTCTCTGCGATATATCCAATTGAAATGGAAGACCTCCCTTTTATATTCAATGCATTATTGTTTACCTCCTCACAGCGAGAGATCAGCTTCTCAATTTCCTCAATGTTTCTGTTGGCTGCATTGATATCTCTTCTGGTCCATGCTTTCATACTCTTGGAGAGAATCTCCAGTGCCAGGGTGCTGGCCGCACCAATTGATTCTACAACATCTTCACGTAGTGCTGTTTCAGTAATATAGGACACATTTTCTGCTATTCTGACAGCATGATCCCCTATACGCTCCATGATTCGACTGATGAGAAAGTAGTACGTGGCTTCTTCCTGGGTCACTCCCATTTTCCTTGCCAGTGTTACATTCTGAAGTACCAGGTTGGACTGGCGAGCCACCAGCCACTGTAACCGGTCCACATTGTTGTCTCTGGACATGACGTCTTCTGCCATGCTCCTGTTTCTGTCCCTGAGAGCAGTAATGGCATCTTCGTGCATCGTTTTCAGAATGATGGACATCCTCTTGATGGTCTTTTCAAAAGGCATTTCTACAGGGTTCAGCAAGTCTTTCACGGTAATGGAATCCATGGTCTCCTCAATAATTTCAGGGCCTACAGCTGTCTGGGTAAACCTGGCAACACAGTCCATGACAAAGGGAGGAATCCTTTCGGGTGACCTGACCACGATACTTGAGTAGCCCATGATGTAAGCCCCCACAAGAAGTCTGAATACATATTCTGGATCATCAATGTTATCTACAGTAAACTCCTTCACGCGGTGAGAGGGTTCTCCTGCAATTCTTGGAGTGATCAACAAGGTCCCATCAGACTGCACAATCAATCCCAGGGAATCATTCTTCTTGATATTCAGTGACTTTATCCATTCTTTGGGGAGGGTTATAACAAATGATGATCCGCCTGTCACCTGGACTTTTCTGATCTCCATGAGAATCCTGTTATAGTTGTTGAACTGCTTTATTAAGGTTTTCTGTGAGACCTTTTGTCAGCAAAAGAGGGGGTTACTCATGGTATGTATATCAGGCACCCGAATCACCCGATTTCAATGTGTTCACCCGTGACCATGTAGTGGATCTTTTCTGCAATCTTGCAGGCATGATCTGCACATCTCTCCAGATAGCGTGCAATCATTATGTAATGGGCACATTGAGTGATATTTCTGGGATTTTCTGTCATGTAGGAAATACATTCCCTGAAGATGGAGTATCTCAAGGCATCCACCTTGTCATCACGCTCATCGAAGTCTGCAATCAGGGTAAGGTCTTCTGTCTCAAACGCCTTTAGCGCATCATGAATCATGCTGCCCACAATCTCAGCCATGTACGGAATATTCACCAGCTTACAAAGGGGTGCTTCCTGGATCAGTTCAGGTACCACCTTGGCTATGTCCTTGCCGTACCGTCCAATCCGGGTAAGGTAGGTGATCATTTTCAGGATACATGCAATTGTCCTCATGTCCTTTGCCATTGGCTGGTACAGCGGGACCAGGCGAAGGACATCTTTCTCAATGTTAAAGTCCAGAGCGGCTATTTTCTCTTTCTTTGAGATGATTTCTTCTGCCAATTCTGGATCCTGGTCTTTCAGAGCAATGACGGACTTCTCCAGCATTTCTTCTGCCAAAAATCCCATTTTCAGGACTTCTTCTTTCATATCATCAAGTTTCACATGGAATCTCTCAACCATTGTACCACCTATCCAAACCGTCCTGTGATATAATTTTCGGTGAGCTCCTGCTCTGGCCTCTCGAAAACCTGCACCGTTTTTCCGAATTCTATGAGTTTTCCCAGGTACATGAACCCCGTGTAGTCAGATATCCGTGCTGCCTGTTGCATGTTGTGGGTGACAATGACCACCGTGTACTGCTTCTTGAGATCAGTGATCAGGTCTTCAATCTTTGCTGTAGCTATAGGATCCAGAGCAGAGGTGGGCTCATCCATGAGGATGACCTCGGGTTCTACAGCAAGGGCTCGAGCGATGCACAGCCTCTGCTGCTGACCTCCAGAGAGCCCGAGGGCCGACTGACCCAGTCTGTCTTCCACTTCGTTCCACAGTGCTGATAGCTTCAGGCTCTTCTTTACTATCTCCTCGAGATGTGCTCTCTTGGTAACATTGTGGATCCTTGGACCGTAGGCCACGTTATCGTACACAGACATGGGAAAGGGGTTGGGCTTCTGGAAAATCATCCCGATTTTCTTCCTTATTTCTATGACATCTATGTCAGGGTCGTAGATATTCTTGCCGTTGAAGAAGACCTTCCCTTCAATTCTGCATCCATTGATAATATCATTCATCCTGTCAAATACCCTGATTAGTGTGGACTTACCACATCCTGACGGCCCTATGAGAGCAGTCACTTTGTTCTTCTGGATCTCCATGGTAATATCTGTGAGGGCATGGGTTGTGCCATACCACAGGTTGATATCTTGAGTCCTGATGACAGTCTGGTTGTTCATATTTGCACCCATATTCATATCCATGTTACCACCTCACAGTCCTCCTGTACCGGAACCGTATCATGGCGGCAGCAGCATAGATCAGCAGGACTACTACCAGCAACACCAAAGCTGTCCCATATGCATTTTGAATTGAGTTGGGAATACTCGTGGTCAGGACGAACAGGTGATACGGGAGTGCCATTACAGGGTCCAGGGGGGAATGAGGGAGAAACCGCTGGCTGAAGACAGTAGCTGTGAACATGATAGGTGCGGTTTCCCCTGCAGCCCTCCCAACACTCAGGATAATTCCTGTAATGACGCCCGGGGCAGCAGGAGGCACCACCACGTTCCTGATAGTCTGCCACTTGGTGGCCCCCACGGCCAGAGAGGCTTCTCTCAAAGACTGGGGGACGCTCTTCACAGCCTCTTCAGTGGTTCTCACAATGGTAGGGAGGACCATGACCCCCAGGGTTATCATTCCAGCCAGCAAGGAAATGCCGAAATTGAGGTATAATACAAGAAAGGCAAACCCGAACAATCCAAAAACAATGGACGGGGTTCCGTTTAGGTTATCAATACCAGCCCGGATAAGTCGGGTTATTTTCCCTTCTCTGGCATATTCGGAGAGATAAATGCCTGCACCTACTCCTGGAGGGACAGCAATCAGCATCGCTCCTCCTATGAGGTATAAGGTGCCTACAATCGCGGGGAAAATTCCACCTCCCCTTCCCAGATCGCGTGGAGGCTGTGTCAAAAACTCCCAGGAGATTGCGGGGATTCCTTTGGACACAATGTAGTAGAGTATTACTCCCAGGAGAATTAAAACCACTACTGCTGAGCCAGAAATTGCTGCAAAGAAAGCAGTCTGCTCATGTCTCGGAAAAGGATGGTGTGCCAGGATGATCACGAAAACTGAAAAGAAAGCCAGCACCAGTCCTGCCTCCAGACTGCCCCTTACTCCTGACCTGCAATATGCGAAGTACAGGATAACCACGACTATGGCACCCCAGAAGGCTCTTCTCAACAGGGATGCAGCAGCCCTGGGAATCCAACCCCGGCTCTTTTTTTCCGTGGGGTTAAATTTCTCGTTGAGTTTCATCAGGACACCCAGTGCAGAGCTGTTCACCAGGAGCACAATGACGAACAGGATCACAGCCAGGGCAAATAGTGCGTGATAGTGGCTGCTTCCCACTGCCACTTCTCCCATTTCAATTCCAAGAGTGCCTGTAATAGTCCTGATAGGTGAAAAGACGTTTGTTATGGGTTCAGGTAATACTGCCGCATTCCCCGTGACCATCATGACAGCCATGGTTTCTCCAATAGCTCTCCCAATGCCCAGGATGATGGCAGCAGTTATTCCGGACAGAGCAGAAGGGACCACCACGTTCCTGATAGTCTGCCACTTGGTAGCCCCCACGGCCAGAGAGGCTTCTTTGTAATCCGTGGGTACCGAGCTTATGGCGTCTTCTGATACACTGATAATTGTAGGCAAGGCCATAATCCCCAACAGAATGGAGCCTGCAAGCCAGGATTCCCCCGTAGGCTGATTAAAGGTGATTCGAAGCCAGGTTGTCATGACTACCAGCCCAAAAAACCCATAAACCACAGACGGTATGCCTGAGAGGAGTTCTGTCAGAAACTTGAACCCTGGTTTCAGACGGGAAGGTGCTATTTCACTGATGAAGATGGCAGATCCAATACCCAGCGGAATGGAGAAGGCCATTGCACCAAGAGTCACCAGCACAGTCCCTACAACCAGTGGATATGCCCCGTAGGATGGGGGTTCCCCTACTGGGTTCCACTTCATGCCGGTGAGAATCTTAACCAGCCCGACCTCCTTGAAGGCAGGATATGCATCTCTGAATAAGTAGAGAATTATGAAAAAAACAATGATGACTGCAATAGTCGCACTTGCCAGCAACAGCTTTTCAATTATTCTCTCTGCACTCTTGTGTCTACTCCCTCTCATAGAGGAAGGTTCTCCATTTTCTTCAGGCACACTATCAACCTCTGGATTATTGGACCTCAACAGGTTCTTAAACCTTCCCACTCCGAAACAAGAAAAAAGGGGGAAAAGAATGATTAGCAGCTACACGGGGACGAATCCCTCTTCCTGGACAATTGACTGTCCTTCATCACTCAAGATGAAATCAATGAAGTCTTTTGCCAGTCCTTCAGGTCCGCCCTTAACCAGGAGATAGAGATTTCTGGATATGGGATACGACCCATTCTTCACATTCTCTATGGTGGGTTCTACTTCCTCATCTCCCACTTTGACAGTGAGTACTTTGATTGTGGAATCAATGTATCCCAGTCCAACGTACCCCACAGCACCAGGAGTCTGGATTATTGTCTGCTTCACTGCACCATTAGAGTTTTTCTCCAGCATTCCTGCCACAAAATCCTCTTTCTTCATGACATGTTCCCAGAAAAACTCCCGGGTGCCAGAAGCACTGTCTCTTCCCACCACAACAATGTCCACATCGTCCCCGCCAAGTTCGCTCCAGTTCGTATATGTCCCATCATAGATTCCCTTTACTTCCTCAACAGTCACTCCAGAAATGGGATTTGACAGGTTCACAATCAGGGCAATTCCGTCCCTGGCTATTGTAATGACTTTCAGGTCAGGATACTCATTCTTCTCGGCATCTTTCAACTCCCGTGATGCCATTCCAATATCAACTGTTCCTTCCCCTGCTGATTTTACTCCAACACTGGAACCTCCACCACTTATCTGAATATTCACGGTTGCGTGGAGGTCCATGTATCTTTCTGCAGCCTTCTGGACGATGGGTAGGACAGTGGTGGATCCCTGCACCGAGAGCGTTTGAATTTCACTGCGGTCTCCGGTTCCGAAGAGTCCACCTGTATACGCACCGATGATTACAACCACAATGACTGCAACTGGAATCACTGCTTTCAGGTTCATAGTACTTCACCTGATTCCCGTTCGATGCAGACAATATATATCTTTTCGACATAGACTATATTCGTATATAGGAAGACTATAGGCATATAGGTTCTCGATAGCCACAGGGAAACCAGGCTCTCTGGAGCATGCTGGTTGATTCTCATATTAAACACAATCTCTCTTGAATTTTCCAAAGGAGACCGGCATTGTTCTCGCTCATTTTTCCTGAACTTGGAATAGGAACCACATTCTGGCACCTTTTCTTTCAGGAGGCTCCGACTTCTCCTAGTACAGATTCGAGGATTGTCCTGTTAAGATTCTGAGCCGGAAGCTGTAATGTCAAATTGCGAGGAAAACGAAACAAAGAGAGCATTGCATGCCAGGTGCTCTTGTGAAGGCGGTAAAGACTTAAATAGTAAGACAGACAGATGAGGGTGATGGTGCTGAAAAAAGCTGCTGGCAAGAAATCGCAACACCTGATAGAATCACTGAATAAGGCAGGGTTTTACATTCGGCAATCCGCCACACAGGAAGAGGTCTTCACCGTTGCGGCTCGGGAACTTGAGCGGTTCGATTTTTTTGTGGTCTTTGTGGTACTGGACAGGAATTTGTCATCAGGAAGAGCTGCCTATCTTACGAAGTCAAGGAGATTACCCAAACAGGTGACAGAGAGCCTGATGGAATGCACTTTCGCCATGAATTCTCGTCTGCACAAGACCATAATCAAGAAGAAAGAGCCCTTCTTTATAGAGAACGTGAGAACGTCGCTTCACATGCTGGTCCCTCCCGAACTCATGGGCATGTTAGAAGAAGTGAATATTACTGGGAAAAACGTGATAGCAGTCCCTTTGCTTGTAGACGGTGAATCAGCAGGTATTCTGGTTGCCGTTTCTCACAGGATTTCAGAGGAAGACATTCCTTTAATCCAGCTTGTCAGTAACCAGGTTTCAGCATGCCTTGAGAACATGAGGCTCCGGGCAGAAAGTGAGCAGAGGACTCGGGAGCTGGCCAGAAAACTGAGAGAACAGCAGGCACTTGGAGAATTGAACACGAGTCTATTTCTTGCCGCATCGCGGGACGACGTCCTGGATGCTGCCGTTAAAGGCATCTATCGCCTGGGAGGATTCTTCTCAGCCATGTCTCTGCTCACTGAGAAGAAAACTCATGCCACCATTGTCAGAACCAACATGGATTCCTCTTTGTTGAAGACAGTGGAACGAATGGCCGGGTCAGTGGCGCCTGGATGGACCATAGACGGGCATAGAATTCCCTTTACAGAGGCTAACAGCATCTACCACGCCTTTTTTGATGGAACCCTACCGCTGGTAAGCTCCAATGTCGTCATACCCGGATACACTGTAGTGAAAGCAGATCTTTTTGAAATCTATGCCGGGATTGTCCCTGCCGGCAAGAAGCATCACAAGGTTGTCAAAGATATTGCCAGAGTTTTGCCCTTTGAATCAATGATGGTTTTCCCTATAGTGGTAGAACGGCGTACTGTGGGGATGCTGGCTGTTGCCAGTGAGGGTGTTTTCTCAGAAGAGGATTTCGTCCTGATTAAGACGGTGGCGGAAATGGTCTCTGGAGCCATGGAACGCATTTTCCAGGCTGAAAAGCTTAACAAAACCATGCAGGAATTGCGAGCACTCCAGAAAATCAATACCTTGCTGAATACAGGGGCTCCTCTGGAAGAGATCTTGACCCAGATCTCCTGGAGTATAAAGGAGATTTTCCACTATCGCTTTGCCCTCACTTTCTTGCTGGATCCATCCAGGAGATTCTTGGAATTTTCTAATCTGCCGGCAACTGCTGAGATGGAAAGAAAGGTACAGGAATCCCTAGGGATTTCTCTGCAGGACTTTGAATATCCCATTGTTGAAGATGGATCTCTCCACAAGGTAATAACTCAAAAGGCCTGCCTCATCTTCAAAGGAATTGATGGACTTGTCAGTGAGATTCCCGTTCCTGAAATGCAATCAGTAATACGGGCTCTTGCTGATGATCTATCTGATACTATCGGGATAAATGAAGAAACATACATAATGGTAGCTCCATTGCCATATGGAGATGATATTATTGGTGTTCTATTTTTAGGTCATCAGAATCCTCTCACCGAGGCAGATTTCGCTCATCTGGAATACTTCTTGGATCAGGTGGGCATAGCTATTGCAAAATCTGATACAGAGTCTAAATTGCGCTATTCTCTGGAAGAAGTGAAGGAATTGGATCAGATGAAATCTGAATTTATTGATATTGCTTCTCATGAGTTGAGAACCCCCCTTACTACCTTAAAACTGTACTTACAGATGATGAGCCTGGAGAAGTATGGGCGTCTATCAGACTCATTGAAAAAGAGGATGCAGGTCATGGAAGAAGGTGTCAGCAGGCTTGAAGATATCATAAATCAAACGTTGATTGCATCCAGGCTACTCAAGAATAAACTTGTACTGGAGAAAAAGCCGGTTTCCCTGCTGGAGATTACATCTGATGTGGTTGATCAACTGCGTCCCCTGTGGGAGATCAAGAGGCAGAGTGTATTCATTGAAAGCCCTCGTGATTTGTCACTGGTGAAAGGGGACAGGAAAGCCCTGTCTACCATGATGAGCAATTTAGTTGACAATGCAATCAGGTATTCACCTCAGGACTCTGAAATCTTGATCAAACTTGTAGAGTATCCTGAAGAGATTGAGTGCATGGTGATAGACCAGGGTTGTGGAATTCCTCCTGAGCATTCTGAGAAGATTTTTGAGGAATTCTACATAGTGCCGAGCGGCACAGAGTATGCCAGGATGGATGGGAGGACTGGACTGGGGCTGTTCATTGCAAGAGG
>JACVGW010000020.1:0-9928 GCA_018992565.1 Theionarchaea archaeon | reverse complement strand
AAGATGAACAGAAATATCGATGAATACAACTGTCTTGCTTTTGGCGTTCTGGCAGAGGTCGCAACCAGGATACCCCGATACATCCCAGAGTCTGGTGTGATCAAGCTGGATGTGGATCAAGCGTTCGACTTCGTCAAAGAGATGAATTCTCGCGGGAGGGTACACACGGTATGGTTTGAACCTGTACCCTTTATTGGAGGGCTATGTGCCTGTGACTATCCTTCATGTACAGGGCTTCGTATGAGGAGAGATTTTGACGTATCCGTGGTTTCAAAAGCTGAATATGTGTGCATGGTGGATTATGATGCGTGCGTAGGATGTAAGACGTGTATAGCACGTTGTCAGTTTGGTGCATTGAATTTCTCTGATTCCATGGGGAAGGCACATATTAACCCCGCCCGATGTTTTGGATGTGGATTGTGCAGGGATGTGTGCCCTGAGGGGGCTATTCGACTCGTTCCCCGCCAGGATATTCCTGGACTTCAGGGTGAGTAGTGATGAGGATTACTATTGATCACGCCCTGTGTTCTGAGCCGGAATACTGCGGAATATGTCTCAAGGTCTGCGCTCCCCAGGTTTTTGCTATTCACCCGGAGAAAGACGATATGCCATATCCAGAAAAGTGGGTAGTTGATCCCATCTGGACCTCCTTTTGCATACAATGTTATGAATGTGTGGAGCATTGCCCACAACATGCAATATCTATTAAATGATAGGCATTCGGAGTTCTTCTGAAAGCAGTCCTTGCTTACAGCTGCACTTCTTCTACAAACTGAACAACCTCGCCTTCTATGAGCGGAGTGTGCACGAGCCGCCAGGAGAGAGTCATTCTCAGATTGATGCCAGGTTTGTACAAAACCTGCAAACCCAAAATTCTTCAATGTTAAGAAGCCTCTCGATGTAGGAGAAGTATATGGAGGTGATGAATTGAAAAAAAGGAAGCAATATGGCTTTCGGAACCTGCAGAGGATAGCTGTGGCAATATTATTGGCAGCCGTTGTGGTTGCCACCTGGACACGTGTGGAAGCTCAGTCAAGCACTGACGTTGTATGGACTGGTGATGCAGGGGATGGAAAATGGGAGACTCCGGGAAACTGGAGTACTAATAGAGTTCCTGATGCGAGTTCTAATGTCAGAATATCTAATGGTGGCAATATTACAGTCGGCAGGCCAGTGATGATCAACAGCCTAATCATGGGTGCTGGATATTCCAATCTCCTGGGAACTGAGTCCAGCAGGTCTATCATAATCAGAGCCTGTGAGAACATTCGTATTGACGACGGTAATCTGATACGTGGCTATGACAGTTCCATGGGAAAGGATGGGGGAAGCGTTGAGATTTGTTCAGAAAGAGGATGCATTGAGAACGGTGGGGAGATTTTCGGCGGAATGGGCAAAGAGAATACAAAGGGAGGGAGTGTAACAATCTTCGCCACACATGGTTACATTTCAAACAGTGGCTACATCCAGGGGAACATTGGCGGAGAGAATGAACATGGTGGAAACGTGGAAATCATTGCTCGTGGCAGTATTACAAACAGTCACATGATTTCTGGTGGCTACGGTGGATTGAATGGCGATGGTGGAGGAGTGCGCATTATTTCAGGTGGAAACATAACAAATTCTTCCACTATAGATGGCGGAAACGCAAGATCGGGCGGCAGTGGAGGCAGTATTGTAATCGAAGCCAATTACAACGTCATGAATACTGGGGAAATTCATGGAGGAAAGTGCGAGAAGAATGGACCTGGTGGTAGCGTGGATATCAGGGCCCATGGAAACATCACTCACGATGGTGTGATTTCTGAAGGAGTGGTTGAGAGCGAGGTGAGGAAACTACTCACCAAGGACATGAGAACTAATACAGACTACGGTGTAGTCATCAGTGCAAATCGCGTGGTTACCATTGGCAATAATGCGAAGATCTCAGCATCACGCATAGTCTCCATTTCGGCTGGAAATTCGGTTTCGATGGAATGGCACCTGGGAGGAGCAATTACAGCTACAAAAGATGTGTACATACGAGTCTCAAGAGAAGGCACCATCAACCTGCGTGAGATACGAAAAGGCACAGCGGTCATAAGCACCCCGGGGAATCTCTATATGTCAGCTGTTCCTCTGAAGAGCAAGGGCGTCGAGTTGACTGATATCATCGAGGCTACAGACATTATAACGAGTATACCTCCTTACGAACCCAGCACAGAACCTTTTCCTGACCCCGAAGAATGCATGCTGTGCAGCGAGTCGACTTACCGTGACCCACCTATTTGGGGAAATTTCATGGCGTTTCCAGGCACAGAAGAGCCAAATTCGAATCTGAGAAGCAGCGGAAAATCCGACAGCATCGTTCTGTGCTACAAGAATCTCAGAACAGGAGAAGTCTCAAAGACAGACCTGCTTGTGTCAGACAGCTTTCATGCCATTGACATCTACCAGAACATTATTGCCTTTGTAGCCCCGGATTCGTACGTGCTGTACCTGGACCTTGACACCGGCAAGGTGGAAAAAACTGGGGCAACCGGTCACCATCCATCAGTCTACGGCAATTTCATTACCTTTGCATCAGAGGGAAGGATTCTCTATTTCGACTTGACTACTCGGATACTCTCAGATACACACATTTCAGGGGATAGACCATCAATATGGAAAGATACAATCGTCTTTCATGCTGCCCCCGGTCCTACGATTCAGATCTACGACCTTTCTACCAAGACTGTTTCACCTACTCCTGTTATTGGAATGAACGCCAACATTTGCGAGACCATCATTGTGTTCGAGACTCCTGAATCTCTCGTTTCAGAATGCCTTAACAACGACGGTGACACAGATGATGTGGTTATCCGCTATTACGACCTGGAGTCACAGAAAATCTCGGATACAGGTGCCGCTGGCTTCTATCCTGTGGTATATGGTGACATCATTGCCTTTACGGTGAGTGAGCAAGATGCAGAAAAGGATCTGAATGGGGACGGACAAATCCTGGGCAATGTCATCCACTATTACAACATCAGGACAGGAGCTGTAGTCAGCACTGGAAAGCTTGGAACTGAGCCAGACATCTTTGATGGCACAATTACCTACTATGTGTGGGAACGCTGGATGGGCACAGATCTCAATGAGGATGGTGATGTTGATGATTCTGTACTCGAGACCTTCGAGATACCTGCTGGTGGAATGGCTGTTCAAGATCAGGAGATATGGTCTTTCCTAGCTATCCTCTTCATCTGCACTCTTTTCCTCATAGTCTGGAGGAAAAGGTGACTTTCTTTTTTTCTTTTTTGTTTTCCAAATCCAGAATTCCATTTTATCTTTCTTCAACATTCACTTCAAAATACTGTATCAGCTTCTTCTATCTGTTAATGGAGATGGGCTATTTTTTGATCTTTTCGCTGGAATGGCTGGATTGCCCCCCCCCGATCTGAGAATTTGTATTTTCCTCCTGGCCCACCAATGTATCTGAGAACCATCGAGTTCGTCCTTCTCCCTCAGCTGGAAGTCAGGTCAAATGTGTGATACTTTCTGGCCAGCACTTTGAGAAGTCCCACTGCAATCACTACATTCATGAGGAAAACCACGCCGAGAGCCACATACAGCCTGTCTGCAGCCACCAGGACCAGGCCTATTAACAGAGAGGGTGTCAGTACTGCCATCATCCCTATCATGGACAAGATCCCCGGAAGAGTCTGATTACCCGTTTGCGGTGGATAGTACAGTGCAGCCAGGTTCAGGAGTGTGACTATAATCACACCAAACAGAGGGAGAGCCACCACACTGAATGCCACCAGGATGCCCTGATGCTCTGCTCCTCTATACAGAAAGACACTCACTACCAGAAAGAAATACGAAATTGCAGTAGAAAAAAGGGTAGGAACAGCCACTTCTGAAGCAACTATTCTGAAATTTGAGTCAGGAACTAATTTAAGGATCTCTATTCTTCTTAAATCTTCTCTAAAGTCCCAGCGAATGTATCCCGCAGTGACGAACATCAGGAAAAACAACATAAACAATGCGAAGAAGAACTCTTCACTACCGGTGCCGCCCCTCAACACCATCACGGAAAAAAAGAAGGTAGCCATAATGAAGGTGGGCACTAGGGACCTGATATCTCTCAGCAATCCCACCAGGTTTTTCCAGATCAGTGCAGTGGAGCCTGTACCAAAAGGGGCGATGGTGAGCATTTTCTTCACAAATGATTCCGAAACCACCACCTCCTGCCTCCTGGCTTTCTGGAGAGACTCCCACAGCTCTCTGCTGGTAGCTTCTGATGCTTCGTAGAAGTGGGCCTCCACAGACAGAACAGCCCACACACTTGATCCAGAAAGAACCACAAGAACCAGAATTTTCAAAGCAATGCTGCCCGTCAGGGTCCAGGCCACAGCAACGTCAGAAGCTGCTGCCATGGGATACATGAGGGTTTTCACCACTGTGGAGTTGAGTACCTCCATGACAGCGCGAGAAAAGGGTGCACCCCTTGCTATTTCCAGCAGAGCACGTACTGCAAGGAATCCCAGAAAGAGCAGTCCTGCACCCATGAATATCCTGCGATTCCTGGCTCTCCTGAGTTCTGAATAGTGAGAGCTGACCAGGGAGACCAGATCGCCCAAATTCGACGCAAATACCATAATTAAAACGATTGCCAGCCACAAAAAGAGAATTCGCGGCCAGATGATAACTCCAAAGACAGAAGAGACCAGAAACAGACCTAACCCAGCAAGGAGCAGGTATTGAGCCATAATTTTCACGTAGTTGATGAAGAGTCGATTGAAGAGAATAGTCTTCCTTTTCAGAGGAGAAGGGAAGAGAAGATCAATCTCAGACAGAGAGAATACGAGAGTACTCTTGGTGGTAGAATGAATGACAGTCGCCCATGTGATGAAGGTCAAAAACGAAAAGAGCGCAGTCCTTACACCCCTTGCTGTGAAGGGGAGAGCAAACGAGGGAAGATCCAGTGAGTAAAAAGTGAGAATGGGAAGACTCAGAAGTGTGGCCAGAAATAGAAACGGCATGATTACTTTAGGATTCCGAAGAGCAGCTACTATAGTATTTTTCAGCAGGCGCACGTTCAGATAGATCAGAGCTTTCATGTGACTCCTCCCCGAAGTTCAGTAGGGCTGCAATCTCTCCATTGACAACTAGTGGAGGTAATGGATTCTGGTGAAGAGAGTGAGGAAGGACAATCCATGTATCCTCATATTGAGGTACCCTTTAAATGTTGGGGCACACCTCCTGCAAAGTGAGATACTATATGTACCTCGTTCCTGGGTTACTCTTAATAGACTGCTTTCAGGAATGATATGAACTGCACATCAGTGGGAGGATACATAATCTCTATGATAACGTTGTTCCTGACTATGCCGTGTGCTGTTTCTAGGAGAAGGTAGGCTTCCTGGGGTGTGATTGCAGAACGTCCCCGTTGAATGTCTATCTGGATGAAAAGGGGAATCCCGAGCACAGCCTGTTCTTCTCTAACAGCGTGGATAACTTCTACGTTGGGCGAAACATGTCTCACCATTCGGCTCGTCAGAGGAGCAATTTCTTTCAAGGTATTCACCAGTGATGAATTCTGGGAGATAGGCGGTCCCAGAATGGCTACTTCCAGCTCAGTACCAGGATCAAGGCTCTGACGTATTGATTGTACGTAGGCAACTGAGAGCCTTTCAGGTTGGAGGAGTAATCGAATTGCCTCCACTTGGGGAGGGGACATGGGGGCGTGGATATCATCCACTGTGATTGCCAGTCCCACCTCAGAAAGAGAGGACAGCCTTGTAATGAAGTTGAGAAGGTCGGGGGTTCCAAGGTCTTTCTGCTGCACACCCACGTACACCCTGTGAGGAGCCAGGTCTCTGACTAGGGTTATCCACTGCTCCATATTCTGCGGCTGGGTGAACAATATGTGGAGTTCTGTCAAATGGAAAGGAATTTCCCGAGGGACTTCTTGGGATCTGGTTCCCTGCATCACCAGTAAGTCCCCGAACTGCGCCAGAACAGTCATTTCTGGAGTTATCCCACGTTCTCTCATCCTTCCCTGCTCAATTATGAAAATCCCACTTTTCTTTCCTTCTCTGACAGCCTGTAGCAGCTCAGGAGCTGTTACTTCTCTGTACATTCCCGCATCTGTTCTCCTCTCTGTGAACAAAGCCAGATAATCGGCAAGCATACCATTATCCAGGTGGAGAATCTCATCAGGCGACGTATTGGCAATGATCCAGGATATGAGTTTGTCAATTTCTGGATTGGTGATCTGCCAGACTCGAGGCAGCCGTCTGCCTGTTCGCAATGAATTGAGCATATCCAGCAGTGGCGAAGTCTGCACACGGAGAGTCACCTCAGAGAGGAGAGAAAGAGAAGAGCCAGGCCTTCTGGGCTGATCCTTTTGCAGGGGTTGTATATTACTCTGAAGGCCGGGAGGCGCAGCCTGATCGGTATTTCCTGGTTGGGGAACCTGTGGACGTTGAAACGACTGCAGTCCAGGTGTCTGGACACGGAGTTGCGGAGAGGGTCCAGGAGCAAAAGGAGACTCATGGGCCACTACGAGGGAGTACGTGCCAAGTGGAATAAGGAGGAGCAGGAATACAGCCCCCGCCTTTCTGTAATTCACCACAGAAGAACTGATTTTTCTGTAAACCGTCTCAAATCCAATACCTGTTATGACACAGTTGATAATAGGAGAATGCATCCTGTAACGCCATCCATACGTAGCAATAACAAGGAATCCAGCAACAGCACTCAGTACTAGCACATATTTGAGGTCCTTCTTTGCTCTGTCTATGCATGAGATCGCCCCAACTATAAAAAAGAAGAATGTCACAACGTTGACTCCTGTCAAGAAAGAACTCACATCAAGCTGCCCCGGCGACCCTGCGTTCAACCACTCCCGGTACCTGACAATGTGAATGATCCACGGAAGAAAGAGCAGCACAGCAGCTCCCAGGACTATACCTGCCTGTTTCAGATACTCCCTGGTCTTGTACAGGCTGATTACAGAGAAAATGAACATACTCAGTATAATCACATACGGCAGCCCCAGGTGAAGGTACAGGAAAGAAGTCAGCAGCACTATAGACTCAATTACTCTTTTCTTGTAGAATGTATATAAGAAGAGGGGATACAGTGATATGATTAATGCTGTAGGAGCTACGGACACCTGCCAGTACCAGAAATCGCTGGTCGCGGACAGCACTACCACAGAAGCCAGAGCAGTCAGTGAGTTAAATAGCTTTCTTGAGAAGAACCACACAGTGAACAACGGCAGCGGGTACTGGATCAGGGAAATGAAGCGGCCAACGTCCCACCACTCTGCCCCTGTTGCACCATGCATCAACCACACTATCACATGTTCCAGGGGAGGATACAGGTTGGGCCTTCCTGCAGGGGCATATTCATAATAGTCCCACAGCATGATGGCGTCATGATCAGAGAACATCTTCCCCATCAAGAGGTGGTAGGGAGTATCAAGTTCTGCAGAGGGGAGAAAATCCCACATCAGAACCAGAACCACCGTTTCCACTATGATGAGTGAAATAGCAGCGTAATCAAGCAAGGTCAGATTTCTGTGGGAAAGGTTCATGAACCACATACACAGTATCTCTTATAAAATGTGGGATCAGGAAAAGAAGAACTCTACAACCCAGCTGAACGCTCGTGAGCCAGTGACAGAACGAAGGGGGTGGAACCAGCTAGGATACTGACCAAGGATCAAAACCTTCTTAACTCACAGGTCACTTTACCATGATATCCATACTGAGATGATTGCATGACAGTGACAATCAGACAGGGGAACCCCCATGATTTCAAGGATATTATTACCCATTTTGGACCAGGAGACAGCCCCTGGGATCCATTTGGGAGTGAAGAGCAGCTGAAACGAATCCCTTTGGAAGGACTGAGGATAGCAGAAGTTGATGGTGACTACGCGGGGTTCCTGTACTGGTTCATTGGGGAAAACCCATGGTTTGACAGAAAAACTAAACGGTACGCCTATATTACAGAACTGCATATCCTGGAAGACTATCAGAACAGGGGCATAGGGACCCGTTTGCTGGAGTATGCAATAAATGAACTGAGGACCAGGCCTGTGACCATTTTCATCAGCACAACTGAGGGCAATATAGTTGCCCGGACACTATATGAAAAAGCTGGGTTTCAACCTTTTTCCAAGACGATACATTACAGGCTCTCCCCCACATGACACGAGACATAGTTGCTTGCTGTTCAAGTCGGAGAACATTATTCTAACCAAGTGGTTACAAAAAGAGTCATTCTTTTCCTGTAGTATAAGCATTGATCCAGTCAAGGACAGTTGATTCACTCACACCTATACCGAATTCATTCTTTATGTGTTTTGTTACCTGCTTCAGGGTCAATCCCTTCTGTGTGAGATTGATGGTAGCCCTGATAACCTCAGAGGGGAAGCGTCTTCCTTTGAACCCGTCATCCGGGGTAAATTTGTGCGCGCAACTCCTGCAGAAGTACGTCTGTTTTGAACCGTGCTTGTTTACCCTCTTTCCATAGGCCACCACGTCTGCTGAGCTTCCACACCGGTCGCACGGAGGATAACCTTTGAGGGATCGTTTTCTTCCCCGCATACCTTTAATTGATTGCAGTGTTTATAAATGAACCGTTGGATTTATCTCCCTTTTTCTTGAAATCCTTCCAGTTATAACCTACACATCAACTGATTAGGGAAAAAGCTGTGCTGTGAGATGTCATGGACTGCGGAAGGTGACGAAGTCATTGGTACTGGAAAGAAAGAAAAAGCCTTTTAATGCTGTAATAACTAGTCAGTTCATGAGAGAGAAGTTCATGGCAGCTATGAGAGAGAAAAAAAGCCAGCTGTGCGTTGGGCTGGATCCTTCCCCTGAAACAGGAGGCCCTGATGACCTTCTGGATTTCTGTTCTGACATTGTGGAAAAGACATCAGATTTCTGTTTTTGCTACAAGCCCAACACTCAGTATGTGTTGCCCATGGGATTTTCAGAGATCAAGGCATTGAATGACCTCATACATCGCAGAGGATGTCTGAGTATTTCAGACCACAAGCTGTCAGACATTGGGTCCACCAACAGGGCTGCCCTTTTCTGGCTGAGCAGCATGGGATTTGATGCTCTGACCTACAGTCCCTTCCCCGGCAATATCAGAGAGACTATTGATGTTGCTCAACGTTATGGGCTGGGGATCATTACCCTGACATTGATGTCCAACCCTGAAGCAGACTATTTCATGAAGGGAGTGGTCCAGGGGATTTCAGGTTATGAATTCACTGCCAACCAGGTGGCTGCCTCCAATGGGCTGGGAGCAGTGGTAGGGGCTACCTGTGAAGTTGAGGACATCAAAAAGATACATGCTATACTCACCAAACAGCTAATCCTCGCTCCTGGTGTCGGGGCACAGGGTGGAGGACTTGATATTGTAAGGATTTTCAAAGAGAGGACTATGGTCAATGTATCCAGAGATATTATTACTCATGAGAACCCTGCAGAACGGGCACACGACTATCAAGCCCTTATCAACAATGTAATAAAGGAGATGTAATGGACGTATCTACTCGTCTGTGCGGCATACCCCTGAGGAATCCCTTAGTACTGGCATCTGGCATTCTGGGAACGAAAGGGGCTCTCCTGCAGCGTGTGGCAGAAAGCGGTGCAGGAGCTGTAACCACTAAATCCATCGGGGTTGAGCCCAGAGAAGGGTACAACAACCCTACCGTACTGCATATATCAGAGGATATTGTGCTCAATGCCATGGGGTTACCCAACCCAGGATGCAGACAGTTCGCAGAGGAAATCGAAATGGCAAAAAAGGGTGGTGTCCCTGTTATTGCCTCTGTTTTTGGGCGTTCACAAGAAGAGTTTTCGCTGGTAGCAGCAATGATGGAAGAATCGGGAGCTGACATTGTGGAACTCAATGTATCCTGTCCCCACTCTCTGCC
>JACVGW010000099.1 GCA_018992565.1 Theionarchaea archaeon | reverse complement strand
CTTCAATTCCTCCAGTGATACTCCGATTTCCCTGGCGGTGAAATGCGTTAGCGGGAGATCAGTTGCATCAAATCGAATGGTGCCATCTTTAAACACATACACCTTGTTTCGGGCTCTGAGAACACCTTTCATAACAGGTTCAGGGAACTTATATGCTGAAGTCATACCAATGACTCCTTTCACCTGTTCAGGCACCTTCTCTTTAATCTGGCTCAATTCCTCAGCTATATTAACTTTTTTGCGTGAGTACAATTGCAGTGGCAAATTACAGGCAGGACACAGATCATACTCAGTTTTAATCTTGTCTACGGAACAGGATCTGTTGGTGCAGGTTTTGAAGAGCTCAGTTACTGATCCGCACTTTGGACAGGTTCGCTTGTAGGTGATCTCCCCACATCGGGGGCATTCCAGGTTGACCACATCCACATCAATAACGCGATGGCCTGCTTTCACCATGTTTCGAGTTTTTCCACCGTGAGTTCCTACAGGGAAGAGCACATGAACAGGGGGAGACATAACCCTGTACTTGCTTTTCTCTGGTCTGCCCATTCTCACACCTACGGTATAACAGCACTTTGCTCTGACGGGGAACCCTGCCATCTCACTGACAGCCTCCAGGACAGGAAGATCTGGGTTGAACATCTCTTCATTCAAGCAGGCGAAAAAAGCTGGAGATTCAATAATGAAGTGTCCTTCCCTGACCATGTGAGGGACTCCGAGAACTTCAAGAATGTCCTTCATACGGCGGGAATAGGTTTTCTTGTCCCAGGTTACCAGTGCCATGAGTTCCTCTTTCTCCAAGTAGTTCCAGAAATAGGTGTACCTGGGATGGAGAGGGCACTTATGCTCTCTACTGATGGCCAAAGCTTCCTCTTCACTCACAGCATATGGGTCCACCTCAAGAGGCACCTCCTGTACCCACCACTCTTCGACGTAGCCAGAAGGGAGAATAACGTGGCTGTTTTGCAGAAAATCTCCGTATGATATCAAAGCATCCCCCATGTACAGAATCTCATCAATCTCGTCTTTGACGTCTTCTGCCTGTGCATACGTCTCTAACCTGACCACATCTCCATTCTTCAATAAGACGGTAGGGCCTTCAATAGAATCCACAGGTGCTGCAGCAGTGGCCTTTCCCGGTCTTTCGGTTTTCAACTGCGTACCTGTTGCAATGAACCCGCTGCACACTGACATGGTGGCAGGATGTATTCCCCAGGCACCCAGCCCTGTATTTCTGGATCGTCCCAGCCGAATGCGGAACCCTCCTCTCCGCATGGGATATGAGAAGACAGGTCTTCCTGCAATGACATCTTTCAAATACTTCTCATTGGCACTAATCACCGTTGTATCCTGTGCAGATACTGTATGAAGATCTGTCAACCACTCCCAGTCAGGGATATTGAACTTAACTGCATATTTATAGACTTTCTTGCTTTTCTGGATTACACTCTCAGCCAGAGCCAGGATAGCACCCCCACGCACCCTGTCAGTCTCGATTCGCTCCATATTTCGGTGTCCTGATACTTCTTCTTTCTCTGTGGGGTCTCCTGTTATTTCTACAGGAATATGTGTCAGAGCTTCCCGAGTTTCGTCAGGGGTGGGAAAATACTGGAGGCGGGTAATCCTGTTGTATAACTCCATTTCTTCAATATACCGTTCAATTTCGTCCTGGGAAGCCTTGAAAGCATCCAGGTGGAGTTTTCGCCTGATGTAATCTCCCAGCAAGACTACCAGGGCAGCAGCAGTACCTCCCGCGCTTCGTATAGGGCCTGCAAAATAGACTGCTATATACTTGGTGCCATCAAAGTTGGACTTGATCTTCACCTTGGCAATCCCTTCCAGAGGAGCTGCCACAATCCCTTCAGTGAGAATGGCAAGTGAGGTTCTGATACATTGCTCTGCAGTTTTCTCTCCCTGGAAATCCGATTCAATTATCTGGTCAATGACCTTCAATGCAATGTCTTCCCGGGAAAATCCTTCCTTGTCCAGCGTTCTGATAGTATCAGCAATGCCCCTGGGACCTACCAGGCTCTCCACTCTGTCTGCCATGTCTTTCGCTCTGGGGATTTCCACGTGGGGCGAAGGATCTTTCCACTGTTTCCTGGCTTTCTCAGCCACAGTGTACAGCTCTTCCAGCTGCTCTTCCAACATTGAGAAGTATTGTTCAGGCTCCAAAGTCCATCACCAGCATGTTATAGGTTTTCAGGTTCAGGATGGGGACTTTACATGGTGTAGGGTTAATATTTCGAGTCTTCTGATACTCCGATTGTTCCATCCAGCAGCCAGGATTCACTACAGTGGTTCCTCTGTAATTCTGGTATGAATTGACGTGGATGTGTCCTGTGATAAACAGGTCTGGCACGTCCTCAATCACCATCAAGTCTTCTTCAGAGGGAGCTACAGGCACATTTCCATACAAAGGGCAGAGATGCCGTTTTTTCAGCATCTCAATCATGGGGATGGATGCATCATCATGTTCTTTCTGGAGAGCCAGAAAATCAAAAAGACTCCCTCCATGGTACAGCAGGACCTTTACTGAGTGTAGATCCAAGAAGCAGGGATTCCCCACCATTCTCACATTTTCCATACTGTAGAGATCAGGGGCATATTCCTCCAGGATGGGGAGCTGGGGTTCTGCAATGCGTGTGGCATCATGGTTTCCAGGTGCCAGGATCAAAGTGATGTGAGACGGAATCAACTTCAAAAGGGTTGCCAGGTTCCGGTACTGCTCTTTAATATCTGGAATGACCAGGTCGTTTTCCTGACCCGGGTAGATGCCCACCCCATCCACCAGATCACCGACTACCAGCACGTACTGGATCTTGCGGGCGATTTCTGCCCGGTGGTCGTACTTGAGGTTCAGCCAGCGAATAAACCGCAGGAATGCCTTCTCCATGAAGCTGTTGCTTCCCACATGGAGATCAGACGTGATGGCAACCCAGATATCTTCCGGGCTGTGGTTGGGTTCTCGTCCGGGAATGTCAGGAACCTCAAGGTGATTTACAAAGATGATATCCTGTCCCAGGACTCCTGAAATGCCCACCACCTCATCAGTGAGAATCGCTCTGGCCTGCCCGGTCAGCTCTTCATTCCTGCTGTGGAGCAGCGCTTTTATCGAGTCAGTTTCGTCCTCAAGAGTCAGAATAGTGTGCCCATTGCGGGTGGTGGCACATTCTGTTACTATGCCAACTGTTTTTACCATGTCTTTTATCTTCATCTTTTTAACCATGGATAATGGCTGGAAATCGCGCATGGTGGGCTTTGCTCTGAACATCTTGGACACCTTGCGATACCGGCTCTGGAACATGTCTACAAAGTTCTTACAGGTCCCTTCAGACAGAGCCTTTCGTGTCACGTCCTTCACAATCCTGAAGTCATGATCCACAGTGAGTGGAGTGGAAGGGACAAATTCGTCAAGAGGGAGATTTTCCCCAGTATATTCAAACGTAGTCTCTGCCTCAACCTGAGGATAGAAGAATGAATCAATATGGTCTTTTCCAACGAATATAACGTTTTTCTCCTTGAGATATTCAATGAATCGATCCAGGCTATCAGGTTCCTGATTGGCAAGCACTTCTACAGAGTCTGTGGTTAGAAAAAGGTTGTTTCTGTTAAATTTCTCATTTATTATCCCAATGGGAGATGAATGTTCAATCATTGTATCATCTATATCCAAGCACGCCTTTTCTGTTTTCCATGAATGTGCGGTGTAAATGGAGGAAAGAATACTTTTAAAGGTTAATATGATCATATAGTCTAAATACCTTATTTGCTTCATAAAATGGAATTCCTCTTCTCCATGTGAACTACTGGGTCATTCAGTGGCTCTCCTCCACAAAAAAAGGGAAAGAAAGAGGATGAAACAAGACACAATTTATAGCCCTTTTACCAGGACACCGAGAATAAGCAGGACATTTGAGATCACGAGGCAGAGTTGGGCAAGATCGTTACGAAGTGATATGACGCCTGTGTAGAGACCTAGTAGACCAACGAGAAACAAGATGAGGGCTATGACAAAGGTCACCGTTTTGGGTGCTTGAGGTTTCATATATGATTCACGGATTCAGTAATTAAAAGCCTTCTGATTCAGATGGTTCAAAGCCACGCATCGTCTCAGGATTGCACTGGTTGAGATTCTTCTATTCTGAACCACCTTCTTGAAAGGGCCTAACCACACCTTTTTAAGTGGAACATTTACTTACAATCATGGAAAAGGAGAAATGCCAGATTTGTGGACGAACCACCCCAGCTTTGAGAGAATGCATTCTATGCGGGAAAAAGGTATGTCCCCGCTGTTTCCGAATAGCCATGGGTGTCTGCAGGACTTGTGTACCAGGACAGGAGCGGGCATGCTATGACGTTCTCAAAGAGCATGTAGATTAATATTGGAGATGTGGGCAGTGGAGATGCTTTTTTTCGTCGCTGTGGGATTCCTGGTCCCTCGAGGTCTCACAATCCCGGGGACCTGAACTCCGTTGAGGAACCCACTCTTTTGGCTCCTTGTCACGTATTGGTTCATGGTAATTCTCCCGAGTGGTGAGGGAACCTTGCTCAGGAAACATCCGAAGTGTGCCAGAAGCCAATCTTTTTATTGTTGTAAGAAGTCCAGGAAATGGTGATAGTATGATTAAGTGCTTGATGGTCTGTGGAGTCTTGATATTGGCGGCAATGATCTCACAGGATGAGCTGCCATTCACCGAGACTGCTACTCTGAATGAGCCTCCCAGTAGCTATTCATCTGAAGTGGTTACTCTTATCTACCAGAAGAAAGGCACGACGTACGAATGTGTAGATCATATGGTGCGAATCGACATTACTCCGCAGTTGTGGGATTCAGGGTTTGACGGGAGATCCTATAAAGACGTCTTCTTCAAGGTGCTGGTGGCAGTGACAATGACTGATGCAGAAGGACGTATAACTGCAGATTTTGTAAGTCACTTGAACTGTACTCGCACTGACTGTGCGGATGTCACGTCTCCCTTCTTTCTGTTTTGGGATCATGCAGGTGAGAACCGAGCAGATAAAGCTGGAGAGGTCTTTGATGAACAGAATCCTGTAATAGTTGCTGATGACTCCTGCATAGTTGAAATACGTCTCGTTCAATTTCTCGAGAATCCATGGAACTTGTTCGGGGAGTGCGGTGAACCATGTATCTCGGATGCTGGGTGCGTCCAGCCCCTCCGCGGGCTTACACTGCAGGTGAGTGTGGGCTATACTCAGTCATACCTGCAGCTCTTGCATTCACTTGAGGAGGGTGCAGCCAGATCTGCTGAGGGAGATGAACTTAAGGAACAGGGAAGTCTTGAAGAAGCACTTGAGCAGTATGAAAAGGCTGAAACTATCTACAGGTACCTTGGCGATGAAGCCAGAAGGGAGGAGGTTCGCAGGAAAATCCATGAAGGCTATTCAACCCTGGCTGAAGAATATGTTGCCCGCGGTGATAGGTTCTTCCAGAGCCAGGACTTTGTGAGTGCAAAACCTGAATATGAGAAAGCCATAGTCCTATTTGAGACAATAGGGAGTGTGGACATGGTGGCTGATGTTGAGAAGAAGGTTGAAATGTGCGAGACATACCAGAGCGCTCATAAAGAGTACGATCAAGGCTTAACATTCCTGACAGCAGCTCGAAATGCTGCTAATCAAGAAGAATCCTTATCACGGTACCGTGAAGCCAGAGAAAAATTCGAGAAGGCACTGAACTCGTTTCTCCTACTGGAAGATCAGGACAAGGTTGAGAAGTGCAGCAACTGGATAGACCTCTGCGATAAGAGGACTGGGCTCTTACAAGAACCAGACAAGAACCAGACAAAGACTGGTTATGCAGGGTACTGGGTATTCGCCCTCATTGGAGGAGGGTTGGCGGTCGCTGTAGCTGGTGTGCTGTGGCTGAAAAAGACGAAGTGAGAGAGCACGTATCCTGGGCAGCGACGTCTGATTCACCGGTCACCCAAAGGCAGGTGACAGCAGGAAATATTTCTCTCGACTAGTGAAAAGGAAGTGGGAACTCCTTAGGGGAAAGTGAGGAGAATTGGATTGAGTCAGAGCATGATTACTGGAATCCTCAAGGGAAGATGAAACTCTTAAATAGACCTGCGTTTCATATACTCATATGAAGAAATACGTGGTATTGGCCTTGCTCTTGCTTGTGTTCAGTTCGAATACCGTAGTATCTCAACCATTTACTGCAACTGTTACCCTGTTCCCCGGATGTGGTCTGCAGTACTGGTATGGCCAGGAAGTGTGCGGTGAGATTGTGGTTTCTGATGATGCCTGGGTTACTCGCTGGGTGGAAGATCAGAACGGGAACATCTGGTATCACTGGGGCACCCGGTACTACACAGCCGGCATTCATCACTTCTGTGGATACATGGGATTACCCATAGGAGTTCACATCATGAACATTCAAGCGCAACGGATTTCTGATGGTGCCATTGCCACTGACCAGTGCCAGTACACTGTCTGCTGTGCCAGCTCCATATGGATACCTGGCAGACCTTCCTGCAATTGTGAGGATGTGACCTTTTCTGTGGATATTGACAAGACGCAGGTCTCCCCGGGAGACTACATTACCATGATGGTGACAGCCACCAACAACATGGAGGCCGACTGCAACAAGAAGTTTGATGCAGGACACCTCGAGATTGACTGGGGGATTCTGGGTGGCAACACTTCACCTCTGGAAAAAGATGTCCTTGTGAAACCAGGAGAAACCAAGACAATTCTGGAAGAAACCCACCTAATGCCGTCGATCCCCGAAGGAGACTACAGTGTCGTAGTCTACTACTCTGATTCTGAATGTACCTTTATAGACTATGCAACGATATCCGTTGTCCTGACTGCTGAGGGCACTCTTGAGATCTTGTCCCATCCTGACATGATGAACGTGGACGAAAAGGGTCGTATTCGGGTCCTGGTGCGAAACAAAAGCCAGAAGGAGGCTGATTTTGTCTTAGTTGCTACTGCCCCCTCTGAGATTTACATGCCTCAGACCATGTACATTGTCACTATTCCCAGAGCAGGATACATCCAGATTGATGTTGAATTTCAACCAGAAGAGAAAGGGTTGTACTCCATTGAACTTGAACTATCCAGTGAAGGTCAATCACTGGGGGTAACAGCAGTCAACATACGCGTGGAAAAACCTGTGTCTGGTCAGCTGGAGATACTGTACCCTCCTGAAAACATCACAACAGACCAGAATACCTTTGCTATATTGCTGATAACAAACACAGGACAGTACGACACAGTGTATCAGCTCACCGCTTCAGCAGCGAATGTGGAAGTTGATCCTGTTTCTGATCTTCTCGTACCTGGGAATCAATCTAGAGAAGTACACATCAACATGACCCCCCTGACAGAAGGAGTTCATCAGGTTGCCTTCCAGCTTCTAATCGACAATCGTCTCATGGATTCTGCCTCAGTATCCTTTGAAGCAACTCAGAGCCTTCCCCTCCTCCTGATAGGCGGAATTGCAGTGGTGGCGGTGATAATACTAGGTGCAGTGCTCCTGTTCTACGCACTCAGAAGGTAACACTCTGCCATGCCGTTGGAGTTTATCACCCGTCAGACGCTATGAGGTCATCATGACCTCAGAGCCATCTCTGCTGGAGAGAACCTAGAGCCTCCACTTTCATGACGCCAAGAGTTAAAAAGCGGTGGATGATCATACATCATGAGTATTCAACTGATACCAGAAAAAGATCTTCCTGATTTCATGACCATTGTGGCTAATGCGTACCCCAGGATGAACCTATCCACCCCCGAAGAGAGAGAACGAACGTTGAATCACCTTCTCAGACTTCAGAATGAAGAGCCCACATCCCACATGTATGGGGTGTACAGGGATGGAATCTTGAGAGGCGGAATGATACTCTATGACTTTACTATGACTGTATTTTCCATACCCACCCTGGTGGGAGGAGTTGGGCTGGTGGCAGTTGACCTTCTTCACAAGAGAGAAAAAATTTGTAAAGACATGATTTCCTTTTTCCTAGATTACTATAAGAAGAAGGGGTCTTTTCTGACTTCGTTGTACCCATTTCGTCCCGACTTCTATAAGGAGATGGGATTTGGATTTGGAACAAAACTGCACCAGTACCGTCTTCACCCTGACCAGCTGCCAGCCAGAACACGAGAACACATCCACTTCTTGTCTGCGAAAGATACCAGCGCTCTGGTGGACTGCTACAACCGATATGCCATGAGAACACATGGGATGATGAAGTTGACCAGTAAGAGGAAAGTGGAGCGGTTGATGGACGATCCCCTCACCCGTATTGTTGGATACAAGGCAGGAGACACCATTCAGGGCTACCTCATCTTCACGTTCAAGGAGGCTGAAACAGAGAATTTCGTTATCAATGACATCAGGGTTAGAGAATTCATCTGTGAAACCAGAGAGGCCTTCTGGGAGTTGCTGACGTTCTTGCACAGCCAGAAGGACCAGATACGCTACTGTATCATCAATACTCACGACGAGTGCTTCCACCATTTGCTTGATGATCCCCGGTAT
>JACVGW010000001.1:36214-101118 GCA_018992565.1 Theionarchaea archaeon | reverse complement strand
AATCGAAGTTCATTTCAACTCCTCTGGCCCGCATTGCCCTGGCCAGAGCAACCAGATCTGGTGGATGCCCTACAAGTACATGTGGGTTCTGGCTGAGCACCAAATCAGATTGACTCTTGACATCTGTGAAGGTTGAAATATGGTTGGACCTGGTAATTCCCAGTCTCTCAATTAACTTTGGTTCTAGCTGCTCATAGCGAATATAACTTATGCTCTTGAATGGTCTCATTCCCCAATCCCAGTATATTCTGTAGAATAAAGCAGTCGAGTGAGCTAGGAAGTCTTCGGAGTGTACAATTCTCAACTTCTTCCCAGTAGAACCTGAAGTAGTAATAAAGCGATGATGAGAAGGAGGGATGTTCCTGGCAACCACTGAAGTACCAGCTTTGAGCAGCTCTTCCTTGGTGGTGAAAGGGAGCTTTTCAATGTCCTTCAGACAGGTAATGTCCTCTGGACCAACTCCTGCTCTCCTGAACTTCTCATGGTAAAAAGCTGAATGTCTATAGGCATGTCGCACTGCAGCCTTTAACATCTTGAGCTGATATTTTTCCACAGTGTGAAACGGCTTTCTGGGAGTCCTCCATGAATTTCCCAGGTAATACAGATCTTTCAGGAACATAACAAACATGAGTTGATGAGAACTAATAAACTTTTCCTTCCATCAGATCAGCCTAAAGTGCTACAGAAGGAAATAGTGTTTATTTGACGTTTTTCGACGAATGAATCTAATTTTTCGTGCTTTGAGAACATCTCAGAACAACTTTCTCATTCACAGATGTGATAAATCTACGCCAACGTGAGAGATGACGGCTCTGAATTTGCCTCTGGCTATCTGCTCAATGCTTTCAACGTGTTCAACATCAATATGAACAGGTTCGCCCAGAACCTCCTTCATTTTCTGAATTAACCCCTGTTCTATTTCGTGAGTGTATCCCTGACCCGGCCTGATCTGTACCCTGATTGAGTCTTTCTTGTCCTGCACTATTTTGAATTGATCGACCTGCGTCACAGAAAGAAACAGGGGCACCACAGCTCCAGGCGGGATAAAAGCTCCTGAAGGAAGGACGATGAAGTCATCCAGTCTCCCTTCAATAATCTCCATTGCAGGAAGAGTCCTCCCGCATTCGCAGACCTTGTCAGACGGTACTCCAATATCCCCCAGTCTGTACCGGATGAAGGGCATAGCCTTATTCCACAAACTGGTCACCACCACCTCACCTCGCTCCCCAGGAGCAACAGGTTCTCCATCTTTCAGGAACTCTACCATCACAGAATCTGCATCCATATGCATAGTGTGGTGCCGGCATTCCCAAGCAATTGATTTTACCTCAAAAGCACCATACTTGTCGTAGGTAGCTCCTCCAAAAACGCGCTCAACATATCTCCGATGAGCAGGAAGTGACAATTCTCCTCCTACAATCAAAATTCTGGGTCGTATGCTGTCTATCTGTTGGGTTTCCATTATCTTTCCCATGGAAATGAGGCTGGAAAGGTGTCCTCCCATTACATGGGGGTTGTAGTCCTGAGCAAGTCTGATTTTTTCTTCATCAGGCAGGTCCCCTGCGACACCCATGGTTCGATGCAAGATTGACCTCTTTCGAGTATCCTGGAGCTCTTTCTCATCGTGAAGAATGAGGTAGTATCTGTGCCATGGTCTCACTCCCTGGCCCAGGTGGTATCGGTATGCAATAGCACTCTCATACAGATGATTTTCAGAGTCATACAGTATTCTCAGCATCTTCCCCGAAGATCCTGAGGTGTAGTGGACTTCGCAATTCCTTTCATCGTATCCCTGTGCCACCAGTGAATCAGCACCTTGGTTGCGCACTTCATCCTTGCTGATGAGAGGGATCTTCTGCATGTCGCTCAATCCTTGAATGTCATGAGGATGTATCCCTGCCTCTCTGAATTTCTGGTGGTAGAACCGAGTGTTCCTGTAGGCATGTTCTATCATGTGTTTCAAGCGTTTTTGCTGCCATTTTTTCAAGTACTCTGGGCTGGCGTACTGGTTCTTCAGTGCCATCAAGACGTGATATGGCAAATTCAGAAGCATTGAGGCACCTCGCTCACAATACACCGCAGTTTGCCTCCCGGTGTCTTCTTGATTTCTTCTACGTATTCTATGCGAATATCAGGTTCATCACCAAAAATATCTCTGAATTTCCGGAGAATTTCCCTGTCAATGTCTTCTCTGTAGTTTTTTCCCTTCACGATCTTGATTCGTATATCTTTTTTTGTCGCCTGGACTACTTGGAAGGCGTCTATTTCAGGGTAAGGAAAGAAGATTGGAACAACGATACTGGGTAAGACTGGCTTTCCTGAAACAGTCACCAGAGAATCGTCTGTGCGTCCTTCAAGTTCCTCCATCAATGGCAGCCCGCGGCCACATTCGCATGTTTCATCTGATGGTCCTCCGATGTCTCCGATTCTGTATCGAATGAACGGCATTGCCCTGTCCCATAAATTGGTGATGACTATCTCGCCTCGCTCTCCCGGAGCCACAGGTTCTCCGTCTTTCAGAAACTCCATTATCAAAACATCCGCATTGATATGCATTCTTTTTTCCTTACATTCAAATGCGATGGAATGACACTCAAAAGCACCGTACTGATCGTACACAGGGCAGCCAAAGGTTTCCTCAACAGTCTTTCTAATCCTTGGAGTGAGTTTCTCCGACCAGGTCACTATGTGATGAGGTGACAGATATTCAGCATCTTCCTGAGATATTTCCTTTGCAATCAGGTACATGGTATTTGGATAGCAATTTATGGCGAAGGCTTTGATTTCCTTCATGCGCTCAATGATGGCTGCTGGAGGGAGATCTGATGGAATGTGGCAGAATCTGAAAAATCCAAGCCTCTCAATGAGGCTCGGCCCCATGGACTTGTACCGTATGTATGCTGTCTTGTACTGGGGTCTCAACCCTACGGCCAAGTGTCCTCGAATGTGAGCGGGAGCGTAGTAGTCAATAGCTCTCTGGTCATGGAGGATTGTCATGTTTTCTCCTGTAGAACCAGAAGTAGACTCCACTGTGCAGGCTTCTTCTCTGAATCCCTTGCTTATCACGTCAGAGAAGTTGTCAATGAGTTCTCTCTTGCTCACAGTTGGCAACTTCCTCAAGTCATCAATTGTCTGTATATCATCGGGCCCTACTCCATGTTCTCTGAATTTGTGTCTGTAGAAGGAGGAGTTCCTGTATGCATGAGATACAATGTACCTCAGCTCTTTCTCTTGGAATTTCTCGATAGCTCTGGGAGATTTCCACTGCATTGCATAGGCTTTTAGTCCGTACAATACCATTCTGGGAAGCATGTGGATCACCTTAACTTGAGTAATGCTTAAAAATGTTTGTTTTCAATTCATGGATTGACTGTATTTTTGAGCCATGGGCAGTAATTAGGAGGCAGAGAAGAACCTGTGCTGTCCAGATGCGAGCAAGGTATTGTGATGTCTATCATATGAATGATAAGGGAGAACAAAGCAGTATCACATTACGTTCCACACACGGGTAAACCAACAATAGAGCTGACACACAGATATCCGAGAATTAACAATGTAAATAGAAGCCGTAAATATGATGAAAGAGAAAAAGAAGGATTTATTATGAGCAGCAGTCTTTGGCTTCCTGCAGGATTTCCAATGCCTTGAGTGCCCAGTAGTTTGCCGCAATGTAGTTACCGCTCATGAATAACGTCTCAGCCTTCTCCAGGTACTTTTGTGCTTCGTCCAGTCTGTCCACGCAGCATCTCTCGTACAGAGGATCATCATTCTCTTTCAGTTTTTCACACGTATTCTGCAGTTCTTCCAGTAATCCCTGCACTTCCGAAATTCGCGTTGAAGCAAGAGACCTCATCGGACTATTGTAGTCCACGGGACGATAAAGGAATGTAGGTTGTCCTCCGCATTCATTGATGTCTAGCTCAGCAAGGTATATGTTGTAGTTTCCATCTCTCCTGTCATGCCATACTACATAGTTGCACTGGATCTTGGGATGTCTCTGGTCGCCTGTGTTGGTTGTAATCTGGAATTCTGTACCGCTTGACATTTGATATCCATAAATGTCCTGGTTTCCATTCCGCATATCAAACCACACAATGACATCGTTGAAGACCCACGGACGGAACTGGTCAGAGGTATTGGTGCATACAGGAAATTCTGTCCCTGTAGATACATCATATCCGTAGATATCCCAGTTGCCATTTCGGTCATCAATCCATGCCACCACATTGTTGTGGGTCACAGGATATCCCTGGTTACCTGGATTCAGGCAAATCGGGAATTCTGTCCCTGTAGATATATCATATCCGTAGATATCCCAGTTGCCAATGCCGTTTCTCTCATCCCACCAAACTGCTATTCCGCTACCCACATTGGGAAAATACTGGTGGGCAGTATTGGTGCAGATGGGAAACTCAGTTCCTGTGGAGAGGTCGTATCCGTAGATATCCCAGTTGCCATTCCTCCAGTCGTTCCACACGACATATGTACCATAGATTATGGGCAGGCGTTGATTATTTACATTGGTGCAGATGGGAAACTCAGTTCCTGTGGAGAGGTCGTATCCGTAGACATCAGCATTTCCATTTCTCCAGTCATACCAAACAACAGTACTTCCATATATTGAAGGGTGTTCCTGGTTGAATACATTAGTGCATATAGAGAATTCAGCCCCCGTTGTAAGATCATAGCCATAGATATCAGCATTCCCATTTCTCTGATCCTGCCACACAATGTACTTCCCCCAGACGGAAGGACGCCATTGAGTGTTAGTATTGGTAGTTATCTGGGATTCTCTCACAACAGAAGCGCTGGAAATACCTGAGATTACCATAATTGAAGAAATTGTCACTACGAGGATCCATTTTTGAATTCTATGCATTTACTTTCCTCCTTATACTTCTTGTTTTTCTCGATCCATGGGTATTTAAGGTTTTCGGGTTCTTTGGCTGAAAATAAAACAGATTGTCGGGCCGGGCGAAACGTGCAACGTTGAGGAAAAATGAGTCAAGTCAATTCCGTGTAGGGAGTAATTGCTCTTACTTCTTCGGCCAGGTACTCAATCACTTCACGAGCAGACACTATACATCGCAACGGCCTTACGACCACTTTTCCCTTGATGAGTGATATTAAGATTCCAGCTCTCCTGAAGAGGAGTTCCAGCAATACGCACGCAGAAGTCTGAATCAACAGGTCCCCCTCAGTTCCATTCTCAAGCGTGCCTTCAGGCAGTGTGAGAACGATATGCTCCCCATTAACATCAAAAGCTATCTTTACATTCTTTCTGAACATTCCCTTTGAGAGAGCTCTTTCAACAAAGAGGTTGAGAATTCTCCTGACCGTAATGGGGTAACCCATGGTAATCATATCCTTGATCCTTGAATACCCCTCTTCAGTCAGCTGGGAGGCGAGGTTGCCCTGTGGAGGGGCCATTGTTTCCAGGTAGGCACATCTTTTCTCTGTTCCAATGTGCTGAATTCCAGACATCAGGGCATGAAATGACTCTTCATCCGTGGTTGACACTTCGTAGATAGAAATAATCGTTGCAGAGCCAAGGTCTTTGACTCCGAATGCCGCAAATCCTGTCAGCCCATTTTCTCTCTCTGCTACTAGAATGTTCTTCAGTCCGACATTAGGTCTCTTGATCAAGAGCTGCTGGTAGAATTCTGGAGTTCTGACGTGATATAGCGAGTGATTACAGTATGCCTTTTTAAATAACAGGTGAAATTTTACCACATCTTCAAGGGTAGCTCGGCGTACTCTTATTGAATCACCTCTGCATGACGTTCAATTCAAGGTAGTATCTGGATACAATTACTTTGTTTATGCAGTCTTAAAGGTTATCCTGAAGCTTGGAGTGTGGAGTCAGCCAGGTATGTCCATCCATCCAGAGATCATCTCTGTAATTTGCAGAAAAAGTCTAGGTGGCGCCAAAGCTGACTAGATTGACAAACAGACCCTGGGCTATTGCCAGCATTTCCTGGAGTGTCTGGATACCAGTGACCCACCCGTAATGTACGCAGAAATCTACTGGTCTGTTCAAAAAACCACATTGAAGGAAATTCCCTTTCGGAAAATCTCAAAAAGCAGCATATCTCAGTTATCAACATGGAAAAGTTTATAAACTCACTTTGAGAGAAAGGCTGAGGTGAATCTATGTTGCCTATCAGAAAATGGTTATGGCTCATATTCGGAATCCTGGCAGTATCCATAGGAGGGTACATGCTGTTATTTACGCCACATACCAGAGAGGTTATATCCCTGGGTGTCTTTCTGCCCAAGCTTTTTGCTTTGATATTCATGGGACTTGCTGTTGCGTTTTTTCCCAACACCTGGAAATATAAGTACATTCTGATTGTCTTGCTGCTCTTTGCATTCCTGGTGCCTTATGAGAATGCTCTGTCGTGGGGATGGTTCGGAACCTATCCGGATGAAGCCTTTGAAGAGACATTCATTCCAGAGTTCAACCAGGATCGACACTACTTCATCAACGAATTGTGGAACGCGTTCTATGTCATGTTGTTTCCATCCATCATATTTGGTGTATCACTGGCCTTCAGAATGGGTGGTGGGTCTACAGCAAAAACATTGAAGATCGTGTTTTCAGGGCTGCTCGTCTACTTCTCCTGCCTCAACATCTTCATCTTCCAGACTATATTCCACCTGAGATGGGGATTCCCCTATTCGGAGGTTGCTTCTTGGGTCTATCATGTATCCTATTTCTTGGGAAGGGATCCCTTGATGCATGAACTGGTGTACTGGTTCGCTGCCTTCATGGTGCTGGTTGTCCTTCTAAATCTGGCCCCTCTCGATAGGTGGGGAGAGCGGATTGGGAAAAAACTTGGCATCTAAAGCCCCCTTAGCTGAACAGCCCCAGGCAGTGTACTGGGAGGTCGCATCCAGGTACTGGAAAGACATTGCCACAGTAAACCCACAGTGGGCCTGGGACTCCTACTACAACAGTCTCATACCCGATGAGACATCCCGCATCTTGGTGATGGGAGTGACGAATGGGTCCTTCATGGAGCTGATCAAGCAATTCAAGCCTCAGGCGTGGGTATGTGGCATCGATCTCTCCCCTGGCATGCTGGAAATGGCCATTTCCAGAGGGAACGAGGTGATCTGCTGCAGGGGAGACTACCTCCCCTTTGAAGATGGAAGCTTTGATTTTGTGTTATCTGATTACTTCTTGTCTGTGATACCGGAAGAGGTCCTTGAAGGGACTATCAAGGAAATAGACAGAGTGCTGAAGAAAGGAGGTTCTTTCGTCGCTAAAGAGCTGCGGAACAGGGGGCATCTTGTGCTGTGGTCTGCAAGTTCTCTAGGGTGCGGGATTCTGGGTGTTGCAGGGTTTATTTTCTCCCCTCTGTTGGCAGGCGCATTCTTCGTGTTGAGCGGGCTGGCCCTGCTTTCCTATAACCCCTTTTCGCATACAATGGGGAAATCCGCAAGAATTGTCAAATTCATTTTGCATCTCACGAGATTTACTCTCCGAAGAAAGAAAGTCCCCACTTTGGCAGAAATACGTGACCTGTATTTCATATCTGAGAAGTATTTGCATGTCTTCACAGATAGAGAATTATACAGTGTCTTTGAACCATATTCACTAGGAATCAAGACTGAACCTGCTTTGATTTCGTGGAATTTCTCAATAATCGGGGTGAAACAATGAATACATTACTCTTGAGTTTTGATCTAGAAGAATACGATAAAGCAGGAGAAGATGGATTTGAGATAGGATACAGGGGAGGGCAGGTTGTGCGTGACCTATTGAGAAGGACCGAGGTACGGGCTACCTTTTTTGTCACTGGATCATTTTACAGCAGATACTCCGAATTTGTTGCAGAGCTTTCGGACGAGCACGAAATTGCGTTTCATGGGCTGTCTCATGGAGACGACTATCAGTCCATGTCTGCAGAAGATGCCCTCGAAAGGCTTCGCACTGGAAAAGAAAAGCTGGAGAAAGGGATAACCAATCAGGTGGCTGGATTTCGTGCACCCCGGATGAGGCCTCCTTCATATGCCGTTTTAAAGAGTGCAGGCTTTCTGTATTCGAGCTCACTTCATCCAACCCTTGTACCGGGACGCTACAACCATCTTGGTGAGCCCAGAATTCCCTTCTCTCAGGAGGGAGTCCTCGAAATTCCAGTGAGTGTTTCCCCTCTTGCACGTCTCCCTCTGTCATGGGTGTGGTTCAGGCAGTTGGGCGTGTCATATGCCAAGATTGTCACCTTGGCATTGAAGAGCAATTACCTGGCCATCTACTTCCATCCCTGGGAATTTGTGCCTCTCACCAGGGGAGGAATTATGTATACGAGGAACACTGGCGAGAAGATGGAAGGCGCAGTCGAGAAATTCTTGAGGTGGGCTACTGTGAAAGCAGAACCTCTAACCATGGGTGAATATGCCTGCCAGGAAGGGTGCACTCAGGGCGCGGGCTGCTGAAAGCCGATGGTGGTTCCAGTAGTATGATAGTAGATAATAGAAGAGAGGCCCTCATTGTTTATATTGGCAAAGGATTACATAGTCTCAGTGCCCGTACATACCTGGAGGTGATCCTACCGAAATCGTACAATCACACACCGTCACAGATGTAGAACGAGAGGAATGGGAGAACCTGGTAGGAACGAAGGACATTGAGCGTTCTTACAATTGGTACAGAACAATAGAAGCATCCAGGATGAGAGACCTGCGCTACGTATTCCTGAAAGAAGAGCGGCACCTCGTGGCTGTTGCATGCTGTTTCCCATATAGGGAGAAGATGTATGTGGAGATGCCTTTTCTGGAAGTACGATCGCCGTTAGGGACGAACCTGGCCTTTTTTTCTCAGACCTCTGAGCATGCTTGTTCTCTTCTACGAGAACTGGAGAAAATCCGCAGGAAAGTGAAAGCATCGGGGCTCATGATTATGGACCTAAAGAACCATGAGCTTACCTCGTTGAAGAACCAGATGACAGGGTTCACAGAGTTCCAGGTAGATGACAATACGTATATGGACTTGAATTTCTCTGATTTTGAGGATTACCTGGGGTCCTTGAATGGAAAGTCCCGGCGAAGTGTCAGAGCTACATTGAACAGGGCGGAAAAACTTGGGATACAGTGTGTTTTTTCACATGACTTCCTGAAATGGAAAGACACTGTTCGTAAACTCCAGAAATATCTCTGTGATCGTTTTAGAAATTACAGATGGTACTTATCAGAGGAATTTTTCTCTGCTCTTGAAACTTACTTGAAGAATGAGGCAGAACTGGTGCTTTTCTCTAGGGAGGACGTACCCTTGGTTTTTGCTATGTCTTTGAATTCAGCTGAGATCTGCCAATACAAATTCATGGGCACCGATCCAAAATACAGGGATTACCAGGCTTATTTCCTGGTTTATTATGAAGGAATTCGCAGAGCTCTTGAAAAAAGACAGAAAAGGATCTATTTTGGCCCATCAACCTACGAATTCAAAGAGAAAATTGGATGTAAGAGAGAAGGAGTCTTTGGGCTGGCTGCCTTCAGGAACCCCTTCTTGAATGTTGCCTTGAAGACCTACATTGCGATGTTGACCAAAGCTGGAAAAAGAATTGAGTGAGCATACCAATACTGAATAATGGAGAACGTGGCAGTTCCCATCAGTCCCACTGCAGAGCATGGTGCTTTCAGCAGCTGGCAGGTGAAGACGTCCATTATCTCATGCTCTGATAGGAACACCTGAAGAAGACTGTATTATTTGTGTAGGTACTCATCTGGAGCACTGTTTGCATTGAATGGAGAAGGATTGTTTCGTGGAAACCAAGAAGCCCGGATTTCATTCTTGCCGTGGCTGTCAGGCCCCATAGGAAGAATGCGGCTTTCAGGGAAAAACATGCTGAGATTTCCATTGCCATGGATTCTGAAATTGGGACAGTGCAACGAAAAAAGAAGAATATGGCAGGCAGGATGCCTATTCTTGAGAAGAGCATAGTGAGATCAAAGGCGATTTCTATTCTTACAAAACCTTTATTAGCAGTACCTACACGATAGATTTCAGGTATCTCCTACGATTGATCCTGAAAGGATGATCTCGAAGAGTCTGAAAAGTGCGATGTGAGATGATTCCATGGAACTCGTGATTTCAAAAACCATCAAGGAAATAGAAGAGACAGAGTGGGAGAGGGTGGCAGGAAGAATATACATAGAACGTTCGCATGGGTGGTACAGAACTATAGAAGACTCTGGCATGAGGGATATGCAATATGTTTTCCTGAAGGAGAAAGATACTCTGATTGGTGCTGCTTGCTGCTACACATACATTGAGAGGAGATTTCTTTCCGGAATGCCTTTTCTGGATGTGATATCTTTCTTTTCCCCCAATGCTGATTCCACACAGAAACTCATGGAGGGTCTGGTGGAGATCAAGGAGAAAGAAAAGACAAAAGGAATTCTATCATTGTTTCTAAAAAGAGCAGAGTTTGATGCTATCAGACAGTACTTGACAGGAGGGATCAGCCTTCCTCTTAAAGACGAAACGTATCTTGACTTACACTTCGCGAGCTTTGATGAATACCTTGACTCTCTCGATGAACAAGCCTGGAGGAGTGCACGGATGACACTTAAGAGGGCCAGAAAGGAGTTCAAGCTAGAAACAGTTATCACTACTGACTTTTCAAGATGGAAAGATGAATGCTACAGGCTGCAGGGGTACCTGTGTCAGAAATATGGCGATTCCAGAACTCGCTTTCCCCCCCGGTTCTATGAAGCAGTTCAGACTAATATGAAAGATCATGCTGAACTCATACTCTTCTTCAAGAATGACGTTCTCATTGCCTTTGGTCTTCCTTTCTTCTCTTCCACTGTTGCTGAGCATAAACTCGTAGGACTGGATCCAGAGTACAGAAGATATCAAGCATATTTCCTTTTCTACTATGAAGGCATTAGAAGGGCTATTGAGAGAGGTCAGAAAAGGATGTACTTCGGCTCTACAACCTATGCGTTTAAAGAGAAAATCGGCTGCAAGAGAGAAGAGCTTTACGGGTTAGTAAAGTTCGATAACCCAGTGTTCCATTCATTTTTCAGACTTATTACTGCTGGGTACAACCTCATCAATAAAGATTTCTGATAGGCTGTCACCTCATCACTCCAATTCGCAATTTCAGCGCCAGGAGCCACTATAATTGAGAGGGACAGCTTCAATACAGGAAAGCTACCATGATCTCAAAAGTAGTTTTCCTTCGATCATGTACGTATGTGGTCTCGAATCGGAGAACACGATCCATCTGATATTGACAACGTAGTAAAAGGCAGAAAAGGGATATTCAGACACAAATGTGAAATGAGAAGCTACCGCATCACAAAACTCTTAAATGGTTCTGTTTTTACTCAGATGAAAAGTGTCCGCGGAGGATGAGGACCATACAGGTGATTCAATGGATATCGTGCAATCAGATACTATCACAGATGTAGAGCAGGAAGAGTGGGAACGTCTCGTGGGAACTGAGCACGCAGGGAAATTAACCGGGTGGTACAGGGCGGTTGAAGATTCCGGGATGAGAGACATGCACTATGTGTTCCTTAAAGAGGAGGGGCGTCTTGTGGCTGCTGCAACGTGCTACCCCTATGAAGAGGAATTGCTGAACATTGAAATACGCTTCTTAGAAGTGCGTTCTCCTTTCGGTACTGCCTCTGGACTATTCTCTACATCTCTGAAGTATATCCCGCAGCTATTGAAGGAATTGGAAAAGATCAGGCAAGCAGTTAACGCGAAGGGAATCCTCGTTCTTGAATTAAAAGACACAGAGGTTGCACTTCTGAGAGAACAGATGAATGGATACAACCCTGTACAAATACTGGATGATACTTACATTGACCTGGACTACGCGGATTTCGATGACTATCTGAGCTCTCTTGATGCAAGTGCGCGGAGGAGTGTGCGAAAAACACTGAGCAGGGCGGAAAAAAGATGGAATCTGACGACCACTTTTACCAGCGAATTTTCAGAATGGAAAGAAACGGCACACAGGCTCAGAGGTTATTTATGTGAGGAACATGGTATTACAAGAAGCCACCTCACAGAAGCATTTTATGAAGCCCTGGAGAGGCATCTCAAAGACAAGGCTGAGCTGATCATTTGTTCAAAGGATGATATTCCTATCGCATCCGGGCTTGTTCTGAACACGGATATTCTGGCTGTCCACAAACTTGCGGGAGTTGACCCCGGGTATAAAGAATATCAGGCATATTTTGTAATGTATTATGAGGGAATCAAAAAGGCACTGCAGAGAAATCAGAAAAGGATCTATTTTGGCCCAACAACCTACGAATTTAAGAAGAAGATCGGATGCAGGAGAGAACAGGTCTTTGGATTTGTAAAATTGGACAACCCGCTTCTTCAACTGGCACTAAAGTCATATGCGTGGGGTCTGGGCTTTTTGGGAAGAACGTTTTGAGCATGGGAACCCCCAGTACTCTTGGCGGATTTCAAGCTCAGATTTGTTACATCGTTTCAGTACTGTGGGAAGTTCTCCCCACCACCCCACATGAAGATGAGGGAGTCACGTCAATGATTCCATTTCAAGACTTACGTTCCTTTGAAGGTAAATCGCATTCAGGTCTCTTATATTATTGTCCTTTTAAATAGTAAACCAGAATATGTTTTGTGAATAAAGAACAGAAAATTTTATAAATGCTTCTGTATAAATAGAGCAGAGCCCAGAAGGAGGTGACCAGCATAATAAAGAAACAGATGCTATATATTGCGGTGTTCAGCACCGTTGCTGTAGTACTTGCAGCTGCAGCTGTGACAGCCGATTCTCCATTCCTGAGTACGCCATTATATACCTATAGAATGGAAGAAGCTTCATACAAAATGAATTTCCTACCTACTGAACAAAACGCCTTTATGTATACTGCTGAACAGGGATGTAGCCTGAATTGCGGGGTCACAGATTGCTGCAACGACGAAATTTTGAGCACCACCGGACTGGAAACCTGTTACGGATACTATACCTGCCATGGGTACTACACGTGCTCGCAGACCTGTGAGGGATATACGCATGGAGGAAGCACATGTTTGGCCACATGCCTGAACTGGTGGACATGCACTCAGTTTACGTGTAGCCTTTCGTGTGACGGATACACGTGCGTTGCAGCTTTCACATGTATGGGAACATGCGTGGTAACCTGTCCGTCAACGTGTGAGACCTGTCAGGGTCAGGGATGGACGTGTAATGCTACAGGATGTCAGCAGACATGTTATACATGTGGTTCAACGTGCCAGGCGACATGCCCTTCAACCTGCGATGGTCCTACATGCCCCTGGACCTGCGAAGACACATGTGAAGACACGTGCGAATATACATGTGATGATACCTGCGGGAAGACGTGCGATGGTTGCCCAGACCCGTGATCAGCTGTAATTCATTTTTTCTGCTTTTCCTTTTTAGTTGACGTGTAGGTTCATCATCTCACAATTAACTGGTATTCTTCCATCATCGATACAGTTTCTCTTCTCTGAACCAGACAGGCCTTCTTCTCTCCATTCACTAGGGAATATGCGAATCCATTCTAGAAGAGGGGCTACACCTATTCATGGTCACAGCTCTTGCGTTGACCCAAGAAAGACATTAGCACCTATTGTGACCTGGTTATGATGATACATGTGTGTCTTCCTAATCATCTTTAATTATCCTAAATCGTTATATAATATTTTTTTTAAAGATAAAAACGTAGAAAATTCTCTATCAACATTTGCTAAGACCACAGTATTTATTAGGGCGGTCTCACAAGAGAGAGGTGCAAGAGAGCTGGTCAATCAATTTACTGACCCACCAGCGAGGTAGTATCCATGGAAGTAAGAATTCTCAAAAGCATCCAGGACATAGATCAAAGAGAATGGGAATACCTGGTGGGAACAGAGGATGTAGAACGTTCCTACGGATGGTACAGGGCAGTGGAAGAGTCTGGAATGAGAGAGCTCACCTACGTGACAATACAAGAAGGAGGAGCCCTTCTGGCCGCTGCATGCTGCTCTCCTATTAGAGAACCCATTTTTTCCACGAGAGTGGCTTTTCTAGAGGTGAGATCACCTCTTGGTGTCACTTCTGCATTTCATTCTCCTTCCCCCGAACATACTCACCAGCTCCTGGACACTCTGCTTGAGATCCAGAGAACCACTCGAACCAGAGGCATGCTCGTGTTAGAACTCACCAGGGATGAATTCTCATGGTTAGGCCCTCAGATGAAGGGATTTGTGGGCTTCCCCCTTGCTGATGATACTTATCTTGACCTCCCCTATAAGGATTTTGACGACTACTTGGCGTCTTTAGATCCAACTACACGGAGGAGTGCTCGAATCACCATGAACAGAGCAGCAAAAAAGTGGAACCTGAGAACCATCTTTACCAATGATTTCTTGAAATGGAAAGACACTGCGCATAGACTCCAGAGATACACCTGTCAGAGCCACAAAGATCCTCGCTGGCTCCTTACTGAATCATTCTATGAAGGTCTGGAGAATCATCTCAAAGACAGAGCAGAATTAGCCATCTGTCTAAAGGAGGATATGCCTATAGCATGTGCGCTGTGGCTCAACTCAGGAGGCACTGTGCACATAAAGTACCCGGGCATTGATCCAGGCTACAGGGAGTGTCATGCTTACTTCCTCCTGTATTACGAAACCATACGAGAAGCGTTACAGAGAGGTCAAAAGAGGATCTATTTCGGCGTATCTACCTATGAATTCAAGGAGAGAATAGGATGCAAGAGACAGAATGCATATGGATTTGCCAAAGTGAGAAACCCTCTCCTCCATGCAGCCGTCTATCCCTGCATCTTTCTGTATAGAATACTGGGAAAGACCTTCTGATTCTGGTAGCGGTATCCCTCACTTCTCATCTCATCTTCACGGGTTCTCATTCGTGGGCACTGGCATTACCTTACCTGGAATGAATATGTGAAATATCGATCAATCTTACAAAGCAATAGAAAGTAGTTACACCGTACTAAACAGGGGAAGGCCAGAAGATGTGGCTTTAGATACAGTGATACCTTATATAAACCTCTTCTTTAAGTGCAGAAGAAGATTCAATAAAGTAATAAAAGAAAGAGATGTAACGGTGAATTTTGAATGTGTTCTTCAACCGGAAAGTTTATATAGTTTCAAGGGAGGGTATAGATACTTAGAGGTGGTGAAAGATGACCAAACGGATTGATTCTTTCTATCAACATTCAACCTCTCCCGTAGAGGAGGTGACAATTCAGGTGACCTGCTTGGAAGATGGTGTGGTAGATGGTGGAAAGCACGTGTCTGTGATTGTTCCATTGTATAATGAAGAGAAGAATGTCCAAAGTGTGGTAGAGGATCTTGAAGAGACTCTCATTCCGCTTGGGACAGAATATGATATCATTCTGGTAGATGATGGAAGCACTGACCGAACATTGGAAATCGCCCAGGCCATGCAAAGCCGGTATCATCCTCATGTAAAGGTACTTGTCCATGATGTTAACAAAGGAAAAACTGCAGCTATGATGACTGGATTTCAACATGCAGAAGGAAAATACGTTATCTTGATGGATGGAGATGGACAGTTCCGGGCAGCAGATATACCGAAGATGGTAGAGAAACTGGAGAGAGGGTACGATGTAGTGAATGGATGGGGAAAAAAGAAAGAGCCAATAACTAAGATTGTTCCTTCGCTCATATATAATGGTATCTGCCAGAGGCTGTTTTCATTGCCCGTGCACCAGTTTAATCTGGGATTCAAGGCATTCAGGAGGGAGGCGGTCAGAGACTTGTACCTCAAGAAGGATGAACATCGGTACATACTCCCCCTTCTCAAGGACAAAGGCTGCACCATTGCGGAAGTGTCTGTCGATTATCTACCGAGGTTGAATGGAAAATCAAAATATGGTGCTATGAGAATCCCGTGCGGAATTATGGATATGGTTGCGTTGAAGATGGATTTAACACTAGGTGAAAGGCCATTTCGACTCTTCGGCATGATTTCTTTCGGAATGCTTTCTGTCGGCTTGCTTTTCGGATTATATGCGTTATACACGTGGCTTTCTGGGGCAGGGATGTTATGGTGGAATGTTGTCCTGACAGTGGCTTTTCTACTCTCCAGCGTCAATGTGCTCCTGGTGGGTTACGCAGTGGAGACTGCCAAGTATCACAGGTGATATTCCGCTCAAGAACTAATTCCCCTTTGGTATTAAAAAGATCCGAAAGATCATCAGTGAGATATAGCGGAGTAGACAGCTCAGTAATCCGGAAATAGCGCGAAGAAGGAACATATATCAGTGAGGCATTTGTCACCAGGTGCAACATGGCGAATTCACCCGTTCCTCTCAATTTGTCAGTGACATGAATATCACTACTCAGGGTTAGCCGGCGTTCAAAGAAGAGAGGTACAGCGTTTTTTTGGGTGATGAGTTGCTTTCTCAGCAGGTTTTTTGCCAGATCAGATACATACTTCTGTCCAATCGTAAGAGAACCTCTCAAGATCATGGTTTTTAGCGGCGTCATCTGTTGCTCAGGCACCTTCATCAACTGCCCAGTCACCACGTACTGAGTACTGCCACCAGATCTCTTCCGGGTAAACGAGGTTCCAAGCCATTGACTGGTAACAAGGGTCCCGTCGGAAAGCCTTCCCAGAATCCCACAGTCAGAGGCTACCAGTTCCCCGTGACAAAACACTTTGAATACACCACCTTTCCGGAGGTTTGTCACCATGTGATACTGGTCTCTTTTTTCCACCAAAAGACCTGATTCTTCGTAGAGAACTGGTTCTGGTGACGTGTGCTCTCGTACAGGGTTGCACATTCTGTAGGCCTGCACGTAGTTGTACAGCATGTTGCAGAGATAACGATTATCCAAGTCAGCAGGGGAGAACCCTTTTCGGGCTAGAGAAGTGCGTATTTCCCGGGCCAGATAGCCGGCACATGGATCGACCTGGGCGCAGATTTCAATGCCATCAGGGATGAGGTAGAAAGTGTTGCGGGATCCATATTCCCCTCCCGCGGTGCCATCAGGATGAATGAAATGTGACAAGAATGTTACTGCCTTCTTGAGGCCGGCAAGAGCTTGTGCATCTCTTGTTTTGTAGTAGAAGTGAGCAAGATAGCTGACAGCCACACTGAGATACCCAATATCGGGGCCTCCGTACTCATGAAACCATCCTTCTGGTGACTGTGATTCGAGAGAGGTTTTGATCTTGGAGTAAGCACCTTTTTTGAACTTCTCCTCATTAGTTAGTAGGTGGATGTTATACAATGCAGAAGCAGCTCCAAGGTTCTGGTTTACCACTTCAAGTTCATCTCTTTTTAACAGGAACTTCCCACATTTGGTCAACATCTCCACCGTGCTGGGAGGCTTTTCATTCAGCAGGAGCAGCGCCTCAGAACCTGCAAAGGCTGCAAAGGCAGTAGTCACAAAGGCATGTTCATGGGGGTAGTATTCATTGAAGGAGCCGTCTCCATTTTGAATGGCTGTCAAAAATTGAAGAGCTGCCAGACACCACTGTTTCATCTTTTCCTTACCAAAATAAGGGTTCAGCGGGTGGGATATGTGATATGCGAGAGCAAGGGTCAGGGCAGCTTCCTGTTGCCTTCCATTTGCAAAATCGAGAACCCTATAGTGCCAGAAGCTGCGGTCAAAGCATCCATACGTAGATGAACCGGGATTTCTGTCCTGCAGTCCCAGCAGTCGTCGTATCTGTGGCAGGGCAACTTCAAGGTAAACAGAACCATCAGGTTCTACCATCAAGCAACCTCCCACAAGAATCGGGCTGAATCTGCACAGAAAAGAGGAATACCCAGCAGCAAGCGACAGGAAAAGTCTTTTTCAAGCGTTCTTCCATAGATTTCAGTGGCAGCACATACCAGAGAACCATGGATTTCCTACTGCCTCCCACTTATAAATCTAACTCCAGGAATCCTCCCGTCTTGAGGTCATACACATCCATCTTCTGGGAATTAATGTCACTGAAAGAAATGACCGATAAACCGAAACCTTTAAAAGTGGAGGAAAGAGACTGTGGCTGGGTGAGAGACTTCACGGAGGTGTTCTTTTGAAAGACGACAACACCGTATTCATCGGAGGAAAACCGGTGATGAACTACGTTTTGGCTGTGGTGACCCAGCTCAATGTAGGCACATCCTCAGAGGTAATTATAAAAGCACGGGGAAGAGCCATATCCCGGGCTGTAGATGTGTCCGAAATTGTCAGACGCAAGTTCATGCCTGGCCTGAAAGTTGCTTCAATTGTAACCTCGACGGAAGAAGTTGCCAGAGATGATGGAACAAAATCAGCTGTTTCCGCTATGGAAATCACCTTGAAGCAGTGACTATGTCTTTCTTTTTTCCTTTTTTTCTCAAGTTTTGCTTTTTTTGCCCAAGAGGTTCCGGCATCAAGAAGTGCTTCAGAATACCCTTGAACTTACTATCTCAATCGAAACATTTATATAATAGTGTTTCCAAGTAGAGTGGGTGATCTCTTGAAAATCGTTGAAGATGCCCTGAGAAGGGATGTAGACATGTACCGCGTACGCCTCTTAATAGATCGGGCTGATCTTGACCTGATCTATGATCTGAGGGAACTCGGAGTACAGGTAGAGACAATGGATGCAGTTTCCGGCATATATGTAGAACTGGCCGGTAAGGCAGAGGAAGTAATGGATGCTGAGAATAGACTTGTCGAAATGATTCTAAGCCGTCAGAAACGCGCCAAGACGAGAGGGGTAGCTGAAGTCTAGCGCTTTTTCTTCTTCATTCTCCTCATTCGTTTCTTCTTATGTCTCCATCTCATTCTACCCTTCTTTTTCCACTTTCTTGGCTTTTTTCCCATTGAATCGTCCTCACCTCAGGGGTGATTATCAAGACTTATAAATGTTTGGTTGTACAAGATGGCATGGTTCTGGTTCAACCACTATGGGATGCACCCGCTCTCAGAGTTGATCATACGCTGGTGGTATGTGACATTCACCTCGGTATTGAATATGAAATGTATACCAAAGGCATTCGCATGGGATCTTTGACAGACAGAATTAAGGGTGAAATCGAAGCGCTCTTGACTGAGGATATTACCCGGCTAATTCTCCTGGGAGATATCAAGCACAATGTCCCTAATGTCTCCTGGCATGAGGAACGCGAGGTACCGGGTTTTGTGGATTTCAGTGTCCCTGTCGAGATAGTCAAGGGTAACCATGACGGCGGGATTGAATCGCTGGTTGACTGTGACGTGAAGAATGAAATAGTGATGAATGGCATAGTCCTCACCCATGGGCATCGGGCTCTGGACAACCCACTTCCTCCGCTCCTGGTGGTGGGACATTCTCATCCTGCAGTAGAGTTTCAGGACGAATTGGGGTCGCGAACAAAAGAAAAGTGCTGGATTCTGGGATATACTCTGCAGAATACCAGAGTTATCATCATGCCTGCCTTTAATCCTGTTATCAGAGGCGTGGCTGTAAACAGCGATCCCAGAATACCTGGAGTCCTCTTTTCTCAGAACCTGTTGGATGAATCTCGGTGCGATATCTACCTGTTGGATGGTACATATCTGGGTACACTGAAAACCCTTCGGTGACGAAAGTCGACACCAGACAGGCTACAAATTCATTTCAATAATTCTTTTCTCTTCAAGATCATCTACTTTTAGATAGTACTTACATACATCCAAGAGTGCATCCAGGGGAATGAGCCCGCAAAACTCACTGGATACCACCTGAATCCCATATCGCCGGGCCTCAATGGTAATCAATTCCAGTTGCCGGTAGAGAGGCGTCTTCCTGAAATTGACGTTACTCATTCCAATCTGAGTCATCTCTCCGAATTCGCATGCCATTGCTTTGACATAGGTGAGACCCCCACTCTTTGCATGGATGGCCTTGGCTATCTTCTTGGCGATCTTGAGGTCGCTGGTGCCCAGGTTGACATTTAGCCCAACCATGATTTCCCTGGCTCCCGTGATGGTGGCTCCTGCGGTGGGATGAGGAACAGCAGGACCGAAGTCCGGCTTTACCATCTTGAGATGTTCTTTGAGTCCTTCAAATTCACCCTTTCTCAGAAAGTCAATATCCCGTCTCTCGAGAGAGGTTGCTGATTCATCGTACAAGAATACAGGTACGTTGTGGGCCTCTGAAAGCTCCTTTCCATATTCCCTTGATAGCTCAATGCACTCCTTCATGGTGATACCTTTCAAGGGGACAAAGGGGACTACGTCAACAGCTCCCATTCTGGGATGCGCGCCTTTGTGCTTTCGCATATCAATGTGCGTAATTGCCGTATCTGAGGCTTTCAGGAGTGCTGCTTTCACTTTTCTTGACTCTCCGATTATCGTCACCACCAGACGATTATAATCAGAATCAAACGTGTAATCTACAAGTCTCACATCCGAAGACCTGAAATCGTCCAGGATTTTCTCCACTGTACTCATGTCAGTTCCCTCTGAAAAATTGGGAATCGATTCAATAATCTGCATATGGGAGAGTATCAAGCACTCTTCTTAAGGGTTTCCATGCTCATTTCGAGTTCATGCGTACATGAACAGGTACTTTACATACCATTTTTATTGTATGTAATCATATAGAATCGTATATTTACCCATGGTTACAACAATCATAAGAAGGGTAGAGGAGATACCCTTTCGGACGTAATGGAGGAAAAGGCACTGGGTAGTCCGTTCTTCTCCTCATTCCCTTTGGTAGCCCCATCCGAGATCGATCCACTCATCTTCCATCAACAGACACTACTCGGCGCACGTGTTGAACAGCCTCTACTTTTCACACCTTTCCTTTTCTCTTGTGATAGTGATGCACCTATTTCCTTTCGGCACTCAATCTGAGTCTTCTCCGCTTATAAAGCAGAGAAATATTCCTTCATCTCCACCTTCCTTTCCAAACGGGTTGTCCCAACCCGTTACTGTGATTTTTGAGCAGTCGGAATCTTCGCCGGCACTTATCAGGACACAACCTGAAGCTACCAGCAAGGCTGTCAACAGGAGGATACATACAAGTTTCTTTCTCACGGGGATCACCGCTTTCTGTACTCCCTCAAAACACTTAAATACTCTCAAGGCCAAAAAAGTTAATCATGGAAACTGAGGACAATCTGCCGTTGAGACGTAAACTAATACTACAATGCTTGGCGAAAGACCCGAATATTCCCAATGAAAGGCTGGCGACTCTTTCAAACTACAAGAATTCAGTCTATGTTTCTGCGGTAAAGCGTAGGCTAAAACAGGCAGGATACCTCTCAGGTCCTTACTTCGATGTGGATGTGGGGCGATTTACCAAGAACCGTCTCTGTCGAATGATTGCAGTGCTCATGTTTCGCAGGGATTATCCATATGTCATTAATTTGCTAAAAAAGATCGGCTGTTTTGTCACTCTCTATCCAGTATTTGAACAGTCTTTTAGAATGCTGGTCTCTTCCTTTGTATGCTCTGATCAGGAAAAACTCAAGGAGATTTTTGACTATCTCTTGCAGTGTGATATTCTGGTTCATTATGACCTGTACTTGCAGAAGACCTCCTGGTATCTGAGAAATCCTCTCTTCGTAACCCACAAGAATGAGCCAGTCCCTCTCATTCCATCACTGGACAGGTTGTTGGAAGAGACTGAGGTGCCCGATCTTTCTCTTGGTGAGTTCTGTGGCGAATCTCTCACTACGTGTGATCTTTCCCTCATTGAGGACCTCTTTCTGGGCATCGGGGAGTGCAATCTGCGCAAGATCAGTCAGTATGAGCGACAGAAGGAGGGTCTCTTTCTCACGTATTCGGAGCTCAAGTCTTCTGCCCGAAAGCTTCTTGACCTCAACATTATCGAGGAGTATTACAATGTATATCCCATTCCGAGAGAGAAGTGCTCCAGGTTCATCCTGTTAATGCGCAGCAGTCATCGGGAAAAGACCGATCGACTCCTGTTCAATTTTGGCAAAAACGTGCGTATCCAGGAACGATTGACCTACTGGACTCCTTTTTCTGGAGGACAGGACTATGGCGTAGTGCAGTGCGTCTGTCATCCCTCTTTTCTCATAAAGCTGTTGCAGGACCTGGATCGGTACGTGGAGATAGAGGACAAGAAATTCTACTTTTTGAGATCGTTTCCCGCATCTTTCTGGGTGATGCAGACTATAGACACCAAATGCTATAACCCTGATACTTGCACCCTATACTATCCCTACCATCAGTATCTGGAAGAAATACGGAAGGCAGTAGAATCAGAATGTCTCGCACCACTGTAAGGTAGGTTGCAGCTGGTCCAGTACATCAGAAGCCGAGTAGTGAAACCCCATCTTCTGGTAACAGCGATCTCCCGCCATTCCACTAACAAAGGCTGCAGCACATGAGGCCTGGAACAAGTCATTGACCGCACCGAACCCTGTAATGAGACCTGCGAGAATGTCCCCCGTCCCTCCTGTGGTCATCCCTGCATTTCCTGTATGATTGTACTTGGTGCGAGTTCCAGTGGTGATAACGTCAGTGACACCTTTCTGGACGATAATACAGGCATGTTCTCGAGCCGCATCCTGTACCGACTGAGTGCCGAATACGTGGGCGAATTCCCCATGATGAGGCGTTAGAACAGCAGGAGGAGCTAGTACATCAACCATTCCTTTCAGTGCTTTGAGTCCATCTGCATCTATCACCTTGGGAATATCGAGTGCAAACAGGCTCTGGCAGGCCTTCTGGGTCTTCGGATGGATTCCCAGCCCGGGCCCGATGAGGACAATGTCGCAGGATTCAGCAAGATCCTCGAGTGTGGAGACATCTTCAGGTACCAGATACTCTGAAGAGAGAGGGTGGACTATGAAATCTGGGGTAGCCCCTTTAATTACGGGAGCTGCAGACCGGGGGCACGCAATAAAGACAAGGTCTGAAATCTTGGAAGCTGCTGTGCCGGAATAGACAGGTGCCCCATGGTAGAGCTCTGAGCCCCCAACAATGAGTACTCTCCCATTGTCCCCCTTGTGTGAATCGTTCTTTCTCCGTTTTAGGAATCTCACATCACCCGGGCCAACCAGTGATTCAATTTGGGTGGGAACTCCTATGGTAGCAACCACACATGAAGGGACTTTCTCGTAGTGCATGGAGATGACGAGATCTGCTGCTATCTGGACTGACGTGTTGTATCCTGTGGGAATATCTACTGAGACTTTCGCTGCAGGACATGCATTCATCTTTTCAACCAGTGTTCGGTAGGGCTCTCGCAGTTCTCCCTGGATACCTGTTCCAAGAAGTGCATCCACAATGATGTCATGCTTAGCGATCTGTATGGTTTTTGTATCCAGGATGATCTGACTCTTCACAGACGTATTCTTCAAAATGGAATAGTTTTTCCGTGCTTCTTCAGTATATATATCTCTTGGTGATCCCACCAGATAGACAGTGACGTCATTGTGCTCTGCCAGGAATCGTGCAGCCACAAATCCATCTCCCCCATTATTCCCTCTTCCGCAAAAAATGCCTATTTTATTATCATGTGAATACCGATTCTCAATCTCCTGTGCCACACTTCTTCCTGCATTCTCCATAAGCTGGAGAGTGTCAAAGCCAAAGTACCTGGAATTGCAGTCCAAAATAGAAGTCTCCACTTCATTCATATGATAACGTACGGGCGAGGTCTTATAATTCTTCTGCCGCCTGTGAAAGCCTGCACTTCCAGAGGCCCTCAATGGGCTTCTTCCGCGGCTTCTGCAGCACGTGAAACAAGGCGTTCAATGGGGAGACGCTTCTCAAGAGCTTCCACTGTATGCAGTTGTGCTCGGGTGGCGGGATAACGGGGAACAGCGCGGCAGGTTGCAGCCTTTCCTGTTGAGATTTCATATGTGCCAACCGTCTCAGCAATGCTGATGATATCCAGTTTATCCAGCCCAATGACTGGACGTACTATGGGGATCTGGACTGCCCGTGAGGTTACAAGAATATTCTGGAGTGTCTGAGATGCCACCTGGCCGAGATTCTCTCCAGTAACCAGGAAATCGCCCCCCATATCCAGGGCAATCCTTTCACCCACCCTGAACATCATACGCTTGCAAAAGAGGCAGGTATATTTCCGGCCTTCAGCCTCGCATACTCTGAGGAACTCGGTTAATACTTCGCCGTGAGGAGCAACGAAGAATGGAATTTCCTTCTTCAGAACATCTTCCAATCGAGCGGTGACTGCTGCAGCAGCCTGTTTCGCACCTTCAGTATACGGGTTATTGTCACAGTGAAGTGCTATCAGGTCGTAATTCGCCATCAAGTAGGCAGCCACAGGAGAATCGATGCCTCCTGACATCAGGACTATTCCTTTCATGGTCAACCCATTCATATTTCCAGAAGTTCCATTTCTCCTTCCAGAAGAACAAGTTCTCTCTCTTCCACGCTCTTGGGATTCAATACTGCCAGGACAATGCCTTTATACAGCGTCACTGATTCCGCCAATTTCTGGATGAGACTGAATGCATCTTCAAAAGAGTTCTGGATGATAAGGTAATCCAGACTATCCAGCAGTATGATGCTGCTGTCTCTGCTAGTCATGAACTCCTTCATGCCAAGCAGTATATTAACTACGTTGTCTGGAGGAATGCTGTCCTCCTTGCTGGTGCTTGAAAACTGTAGTATTTTTTGTTTCTTCAGCTTTTTCTTCCGCAGTTGCTCGGCTGGAAGTCTGCTGATCACCAGACCTTCATATCCTATCCTTCCATACTCTTTGATCAGCTGGAGAGCTTTCTTGGGCTGTGGCTCAAGCAGGAGGTACAGACGACCCTTCTCCAATTTTGTGGACACTTTCTTCCTGGTGGCAAACAATATCACCACGACAGCAGCAATAAGGAGTACTACCCCTGCATAGAAGAATATTGTCATGTCTTTTTCTATCGGTTTCCTTCCCAGCTCATCTTCGATCTGCTGGATCTTTTCAAGGCACAGTTCAGCCTTTTTGCTGCCAATTTGAGAATAAATAGCCTCCGCAGCTTCAAAATACTCCCTGGCCCCATCATACTGACTGTTGCTGAGATATTCCATTCCAGCGTCAAAATAGCGATCTGCTATGGCCTCATCACATTGATTCACAAGCGTTCGTGCCTCTTCTGCATAGGGTTGGTAGTAAGAATCCTGGCCTGCCAGCAGCCCATATTCCTGGGCTGCAAGTTCAAACTGGATCTTGGCTTTTTCATATTCTCCCTGCGAAAACAAATCTTTCCCTTCTTTTATGGCATTTTCTGCTTGTGATTTCCTTTTTAATAGTGCTGTGATCTCCTCGATATATGCTTGACATTCTGCTGCCAGTCTCTCTTCTCCTCCCAGAGAAAATATTCTTTCTGCCTCTTCGAATTTGGATTTTGCTCTCTCATATTCCCTTTCTTCCAGGAGTCCTTTCCCTTCACTGAGCACCTGCTGTCCTCTTGTGACCAATTCTGCCGACGGTATGATGTTTTCCAGAACATGGACTTTCGTCACCCCTCCATAGACAAGGTCAGTCTTTTGGTCTCCTGCCACGTTTGCAGCAAACAGAAGAGGAATTTCACCTGCTTCCCTTCTGAAAAAAAGGGATTCAACCTGCTGCTTCAGGTTAGAATAGACGGCAACGCTGTCCTTGCTGTCGGCCACCACGAGGTCTGGCTTACCGTCCTCTGTGAAATCCTTTACTAGAAGAGAGAGGGGATGGTTGGAAGGTGTCATGAGCAGGGTCTCTTTCTTCCCGTCAGAAGAGAGGGTATAGATGCTGGGTCCTGCAACATATATGAGCTCATTGACAGTATCTCCATCCATGTCATATACTGCTGCGCTTGTTATCTCTCCCTGGGCATTATGCAGCCACAGCTTCTCTCCGCCGGTACTGATACAGTTTATGGACTGGCCTGCAATGGCATAAAAAGTCCCATCGTCTCTTTTCAGAATCTGAGTTACTGACTTCATTACAGAAACCTGTGCCTTGGTTTCCAGATTAACAAAATACAATACCTCCCCCGATGAAGTCCCACATATGATTTCACTGAGGGGGGAGTCTCCAGTGTCTAGTGCCTGGACTGCAGTTACATCTCCTCCCACTGGCTTTGTGGTCAACAATTTTCCCCCCCTCGTGTACACGTACAGGTCATTGGCTCCCACAACTATCTCTTGGCCAGTATCAGCAGTAGCATCACACACTGTAATAACGACAGTCCTGGACGTGGAGGGGATTTTTGCAAGAATAGAGATATCATTTCGCTTAATCTGGACAAGAATACCTTTTGAAATGGCTCCTTCGTAGATGATACCTCCTGCCAGTATTTCTGCTGTACGATCAGCATCTATGTCCCCTGCCCACAGGCTGAGCAATGTTGACATGTGCTTGCTCAAGTCATGGGTTTCTTTTTGCTCGAAAACCCCATCTGCAGCGGCTAGGACCAGGAGAGACAAAAGCATCAGAGGGATAACTTTTCCAGGCATACGAACACCTACAGATAGCCAAATATAAGTCTTGTGGTCAGAGAAGAGGAGTCAGCCGGGCTGCAGGACCTGACGTGGAATCGTAAAAATGTATATGATAGAGACCTGTCTTGGGTATGATGCCTTCCATGAAGAGACATTTGCTAATGGTCTCCAGTCTCCAGTGTGTGTCGCATATGTGGCCCAGGTGGGGAGTGATTTGCTGTCCTTCTTTTGCAACCAGCACTGTTATGTCCTGGGAGCTCCTGTTTTGAGACGAGACTCTTCCAAGGTCACTCTGGATATTGGAGAATCCATACTTGTGTTCCACGTTGTCCATTCCTATGATCTGCAGAGTCGGACGCTGCAGTCTCTCTCTCAGTGCTTCCAGGAGATCAAGAAAATCCTTGTGTGTTCTGGCAATTCTCAATGGAGTGACTTCAGAAGGGAGTTCATTTTCAGGCATGTATGTCTCCTCCACCACCCGTGCATTGCTGTACAATTCAGGCTTAACGAACGGCCCAACCAGCCGTTCCTTCAATAATGAGAAGTTGATCCCTTCAGGTACTGCTACAATGGCGCTCATTCCAGTATTCAAGGCATTGATGACAGAAATGGTGACAAAAGGAATGTAAGAAAATCCCAATCCCTTTCCCACCTCCAAGAGGTTCAGGCTGCCTTTCTTGAGACCACTTCCCAGCAGCCCATCAAAGTCTCTGATCCCCGAGGAGACATGGTTAGGTGTGGGAGGTCGTATCCTCCTCAATCGCTTGGACTTCTTGGGTTCGAAGTATATGGGCTCAGGTTCCAGAACCTGAAATTTCCCACCGTCCAACGTAAAAGGATAGACAGGGTTTGTAATCTTGACCCCTCTCAGTTTTTTCAGTCGCATGGTGCGGATTCTGTTTTCATTGATGAGTTCTTTTTCCATGGAGACCACGCCATCTGCCACATAGTCCAGCCGGGTGCTGGCCGTGGTTTCCAGGGTGAGAATGAGGTTGACATTCATTTCTTTGGAAAGATCTATCAAAGTCCGTTCCAACTGAATTCCACCATCAGTTCGAGGATATGGGATATTGGCCACCAGAGATTCCCAGGAATCAATGATCACGCAACCGTATTTCATGTCTAGGACTTCCAGAAGCCGGCACTTGTCAGCTATGATCTTTACAAAGTCACCTGCGCTGTTGTACTTCAACTCAGATTCCATAGACAAGAGCGTGCCCTGAGGGTTTGTAGCGTCAATGATGTTATCCTTCTGAATCTTGTCTCTCACCCACGGGGTATACCGGTAGATGTCCTTATGGGTTACCCTAGTGGAGACATAGACTCCCTGGCTGTAGCGTGAAAGATATCGCAGCAGTGACAGAACAAAAATTGTCTTACCTGTTCCTGCATCACCTTTCACAATCAGTCTCTGACTTCCTTCCTGTTTCAGGAAGTTAGCAACCTCTCTAGGGATTCTGATCCTTCCCATAGAATTCAACCCTTATGAGGTTCCCTTTATAAGTTTATATATCTATGTGTGAATTTGTAGCATAGTATCACAAGAAGTGTGAACCCTCTGCGAATACAGCTGTTGATTTCCAGAACCTCTGGAGAAGTGTAGAATACCCTCTTGCAGTCCGAATACGTTATCGTGCATGTGAATCTATAATGCCGTTGAGCCCATCATTCATCTTGCCTCTTCTGTATGGCAGGAACCGTACTAGCCACCATCACATCAGGGCAGGGCTTTTTCACATCTTCCAATTAATCCCTTCACGTCTCTCAGATGACTCTCCCAGGCTTTCTTGTGCCCCTTCAGTATGGCCTTTTCTTCAAGAGCATATGAACTACGCCACTGATCCAGTAATGAAGTAGCTCTCCTGAAAACGCTTCTCATATGACTGAGAAACTGGCGGAGGTTGTCTAGCTCGAAGTAGAGTGGAGTGGCTTCTGGCTCTCCCACCACGAGAGCCAGCTGGCTCAACCTGCCAAACACACTGAAGAAAGGCACCTTACCCAATCCCACTGAAACAGATTCTGTCAATTCATCCATGGCTGAAAGATAGTACCTTATGAACTCAGAGTCCATTCTCTGTAGCAGGTCTTCGCTTATTTCAATATGGGTATCTGCCTTTTTCAGAGTCTCTTTCACATATGCAATCACTGCCTGGGAAGGACTATCTCTGATCTTGCCAAGGATGGGAACTGCCTGATCCACCAGAAATTTCTCAATCTCATGGAGAAGGTGCTTTTCAAATACAATTTGCTCTTTTTCGTACAGTTCCTTCACCAGGGGAATAGTCAGGAGCCTCACTCCTTCATATATCATGTTTGAGAGCTGAGATTTCTGACTGGCACTCATTTCAAGGCACTCCGGGATGAATTCATCAATGTCCTGTTCAATCTGATTCCGAGACAGGGAGGTGACTCTGGCTCCTCTGGAGAAGATGTGATCTCTCGAATTAATGAAATAGTCGTATCTGGAAGGCACATTACTCAGTGGATGTTCTTCTTCCAGGTATCGTTGCACAAAGCTTGTTAGCTCATCAGAAGAGACAAAATCAACATTCTCGAACTCCTCTGCAACCCTGTCCAGAACATCTGCCACCTTTCTCCACCCCATATCGGTGAAGATCAATGATTCCATGATACTTCCAATATGAAACTCATCTTTTCTGCCATCAGGTTTTATGACATGAGTTACGTTTGAATCGATTTTTCTCAGAAAGCCAGTGAACTTGTCTGTGGACAGCTCCCTCAAAAGGCTGGTGAGTTCCCCGGTGGCAGCGAGAGCCCCTGTGATGACTTCTTTACCATTTTCAGTGAGCTCAATCTCTCCGTCATGCAAGGAAAGAAGTCCTTTCTTCCTGAGTGTCTCTATTCCTGAGAAAACCTTCTGGTGGTCATCAATGTCCTCGTGGAGATATTCAAACACTTTGCACCGCGGTGCGCTATCCAGGACATGAAAGGCAAATAAGAGGAGAAGCTCCTGTGAGCTATGTGTCACCATGATATCCGTGTATGCGCTGGTGAGAGCCTGCTGGAATCCTCCTCTCCCAGATTGCACAGCATTGTGAGTCCTCACCAGCTTTCTCAATAACCTCTCGTTGCGTTCAAAATAGGCTCTCGAAGGAGTACAGTCTTCCATAGGAATCATCCACACTGGGGACCCGTTCTTCCTGTGGCCGAATAAGTTCTTCATCTTGTAACCTGGAAAATGGGAAACCATTAAGGACATAAGTCTCTCTTCAGTCTTTATTTCATCTTTCACACCAGAAATAATAAGCAGCAGGCGATTGGTCTCCCTGATCAAGGCAGAATATGCCAATTCCATCCCCTTCTGTATCAAGTCTGCAGACACAGCTTCAGTGAACTGGTCCACATCGTATTTAATCTCATAGAATTCCAGAGGGAATTCACATATCCACAGATACGGGGTTTCCAGAGGTTCTTTCAACTCTGCAGGTTCTCCAAACAGTATCTTATGTTTCTCCAGGTATTGCTCCAGCCTGCCTGTTACAGTCAATTTACGCTTTCTTCTCAAGAACACTTTGAGTTGTTCCTGTTTGAATTGATACTCTCCCTTTTCCAGTAACCTGAGCGGAATGTTGATCTTGAGAGGGCGTGCGGCAAGACGATGACGCGTAGATTTCGGAGGGAAGACTTCTCCTTTTTCAGGAAGTCCTGGCTTGGAAAAGGTCTGCACATCCTCACGAGTTATGGTAGGTGTTATCATCAGAAATGAGAACTTCTTCTGCTCCAGCAGCGAATATGCTTCTTCATCAGCACAGTACATAATGTGACCCCCATTTTCCCGTATCAGGGATTCCACGTCTCGGAGAGACATGTATTTGTCCAGCGTTGTGTCAAAACCAGCGGAGAGAGAGACGTATCTCTTTCCATCAGTCAAGACTGCAAAAGCGTCTTCCTTCAGAAGAGATGCGTTTTTTCCCGTCTGTTCTCGCATGGCATACCTGGTTTTCAAAAGCTCAATTGCTGTTTCAAAAGGGAAGTCAACTCCTCGATACCACTTTTTCAGTGTCACAGCCTTGCTGTTGACGTAGTCTAGGGAGCAGCACAAAATGTACTCCAGATTCTTGAATTTGCCGGAGCAGTTCTCGCACTGCGAATACGTGTAATGCTTCTCAGTCTCGTCCCAGAAAAGGTTTTTGCAGTCTCCTGACTGTAGCATGAGCAGCGCTGCAGCCCTGTGCATTCCATCCAGTATGACTTTTGACTGCTCGTCAACGAAGATTGGATCCTGAAGGACTTTTTCTTCACATATCGCCTTACAGATTTTTCTAAACGCCTCAGGGATGACCTCTTCATGTAGGCGTATCTTGTCCAGCGGTTCAAGTTTCAGACGCAGCACTGAAACTGTCCCATCGTCTTCCTCGAGACAAATAGGATATCCTTTGTACATCTCATACCACCACAGGATTTCTGTTGAGGATTTTCTCATTCTTTCATGATTATAAAAAGGTTTGGAGGCTGCCCCTGTGTCACATAACCTCTTCTTTCATGACAATCCTTTTATGCAGACCAAATATGTTAGGTGCATGATAGAAGCAAGCTTCCAGATAAAACCAGAGCGCTGCTGGGCCCAGAAGCTTTCACAGGAGTTTCCGGATATCACCATGACTGTTTTTTCTATTCATCAGGAAAAGGGCCTTTCTCGATGGGAATGTGAGGACTCCCTTCAGCTTCGAGCAGCGCTTGAAAAGGCCAGAGCTGATGACACTCTTGTATCACTTGACATCTTCTCCCAAAATCAGAATGAAATTGTTGTTCAGAGTGTGTGCCGGTGTGAGAATAGATACAAAGTTCATGACATTCTCTCCAGAGGAGGATGTTACTACCTTCTTCCCAATCCTATTGTCACCTGCAAAGGAGCCAAGCACTACAGGATTCTGGCCCCAGATGCTGACAAACTGCGGAATGTGGTAGAGATGCTTCAGAATATTGGAGAAGTGAAGATAACAGCAGTCCATCCCCTCGAACATGTGGATGACTCCTTTTTCATTAATGTTGTAGAGTTGAAAGGGCTGCTTTCTGAGAAGCAGTTGCGAACACTGAAAAGAGCATACTTGAGAGGGTATTTCGAGATACCCAAGAGAGCACGCATCAAAGATCTGGCAGATGAATTGGGGCTGTCACCAGCCACTGTCTATGAACAGCTGGCTGAAGGTGAAAACAGGATCATTGCCAGTATTATTGACTATCTGTAAGGGACAGGAACCCGAGAATACCCACATTTCTTGAACTGCAGCCTGCTCTCGTGATACTTTTCTCACCTGCGCTCTTCCACTACTAAAACAGATTTCTCTCAATTTTATGTAAAGCTGGGGAAACCTTTATATGCGGGATTCTCATCCTTTACATGATGGTTGACAGGACTGGCAGCAGCGTCGCCAAATTGGAACTCCACGCTCCATACCATCCGTATATCAGTGTGAGAATCCAGGACAAGTACTACAGCGTTGACGCTGCCTGTTCAAATCGAGCAGACAAGTTTGTGCACTGGATCACCCATTTCCACTTCGACCACATCAGAAGCAGCATAGCAGGGGGAGCTGACTACCTCTTGGAGCAGGGGGAGGTAATCACTATTTTTGCGCCTCTTGATACCACACAAGTGAATGGCATGAGCTGTTTCAAGCTCCATGAAGAGCTGTACAAATTCCATTCAAAGGGAAAGCGAGTGCTCAACCCAGTCATTCCTTTCCAGAAGATCCCCATCAACAATTCCATGCTGACAGCCATTCCCCTGGAGCACTCTTTTCTGAACTTGGGGCTGTTCATTGAAAAAATAGACACAGAGTTCACAGTGCTCATCACAGGAGATTGGAAGGGTTCTTCTTCAGAAAATCAAGCTCGCATTGCAGACCTCAGTCCTCATCTTCTCGTTACTGAATGCAGGTATTTTGAGGACAGCAAGTACCAGGAGACTGAAGACCGCTTTCATGTCCATTTCAGAGACCTCAAGCAGATCAAGAAGGAACTCCCTGATACTACCATTGCCATAGCTCATGTCTCAAGAACGTATCGGGATGTTCATCCCCTGGTATCGAAATGTAGAAAAGAAGGATTTATTTTTGCTAAAAAGGTATTATTCTATAATGATTTTGCAGACTACGAAATTTTGGAGGAATTTTAGAAGTCAACTCATTTTGAGAAGAGTAATTCATGAAAAACTTCCAGTGGAAATTTCTTTTTACCTATAGTTTAATGTAACACAACTGAACCGAAAGATTTATATATTGAGTCCCCCTAATAGGGAATGGGTCTGTAAGGAGAGCTCGCAAAGACCTCGTGTCAATGCGGCAGAAATCGATCCTGAAAAGGAAAGAAGGAAAGAACCTCGAAAGAGGGAAAGCTCCAAGCAGGCCCACCTTGTTTTACCAGCATATGAATCCAATGTCTTCTCCGCACTGCCGAATTGATATAATAGTGAAGTATTTCTCAATTTCTTTCTCGACTGAGGAGCCTTTGTTCAGAAGGGTCACTATGAAAGGAGATCCACTCTTGAGAACTCGTCTCACTTCCTTCAATGCAGGGTTCACATCTGAGAGATTCTGCAGGGAGGTGAAAGATACTACAGCATCAAAAACTTCGTTTCTAAAAGGTAGGAAATCCATGTCTCCCTGTACAACACGTTCTCTGGTTCTGGCCTGGTCCAGCATCTTGAAGGAGATGTCTATTCCCACTATTCGGCTATGAAGGTATTCAGATAAAAGTCCCGTTCCACATCCTAAATCAAGGATACATCCCTTTAGATGGTTTTCCATCATAATAGAGTACTTTTCCCACTGGATAGACAGATACCTCTTCTCATAGAACAGTGCTGTTCGGTCATAGTCTGTCTGCACTCTACGTTTTCTTGCAGTTCTCAGAGGCATGATCTTGCTGTATTCTGGAGTTTAAATTCTTTTCATAGCAGTCAACCTCATGCAGATGTGCAGGCTGATTTCAAGGGGAAAGATGCCAAAGGTTTTTAATCATCTCACAATAAATAGGCACATGGAAGACGAGTGGTGGTCGACCACTGAGTTTGATCCCAGTGAACTATGCTATGGAATACCCACAGATTCCAGGAGAGTCTCCGCTCTCACCAAGAAAATCCTCAATTCTCCCTATGTGGACATTTCTCAGGGCTTCAGCCTGGAATTGCTCCTGGATGTGTCTCAGCCAGATGAGGAACTCTGGGATGAAGAGATGGATGAGCCAGAAGGTGTTATTTCTGCTGTAGCAGAGAGACTGCGGGCCCGAATTGAGGCCACACTTCAAGAAACGAAGAGCCGATTTGGATTTGAAGGAGATCTTTCTGAATGGACAGAAGGGTACGGGACTATTGTGGATTACACAGAAAACAAAGTCGAGCTCCTGGATTGCATACGATATTTGATCTCTCAGACGGATCTCTTTGAGTACTGTACCCTGGGGATTTCTTTCTATCTGGCTCCAGTTGCCAGGCTCTCCAATGAACCTGGATTTGATACTGTGTGTGAGGAAATCGAGAAGCAGACAGAAGGAGAGTTTTCCATTCGAGGAAAGGCTGAGCTGGAACCATATGATGGAATAGAACCTGGAAGCAGTTTCTATCAGATATTTTTGCTGATTTCGCCCCTGTATGAGTTTCCTCTTCAGTTCTACAGAGGACATTCAGAAGACAACCGACTCGCTTTCCCGTTCTATAGTTACGTATTCTCAAGAATATGCAGCAAGATTGACTGCAAGTTGACGTTGTTGAGGGCCTGAACTAACAGGATATCACTTCAAGAGAGGTTTTAGATACTGGAGAGCTTCTCCTGGCTCTAACACTCCGGCTCGCACTTCTCTGAACAACCTCTTGGCAGTGGCGTATTTCATGTTGGGGAATTTCCGATGGGCTTGCTTGAGCAGTGGGCATCCGAGTCTAAATCCAGAATATTTCTCTATCCGGGACGCAATATTTGTGGTATCTCTCTTGTTCAAAGCCAGAAAAGCAGGTAAGTTGATAATGAGAACTCCTCGGACCAGTCTGAGGGATTGAGAGCCAGTAGGAAGTAGTTCTCCAAGAACCAGGGACGAGATTGAATGTTCAATGCAGGCGTCTACCAGTACACTGAATGTTTTCTGGTGGCAGTGACCGCAGGGGTGAATGTGTCCCTTGAGTGTCCTGTTGATGATTTCTGAGAAGTCTGCCTCCACGTACTGGTGTTCAATAGCCAGAGCATCAACAGCCCTGTCAAGTGATTCTCTTTGATGACGCGGCAGTATAATATCAGATGGATACACAGTCAATCCCTGGGTTCTGACCACGTTGTGAAGTAGTACTGCACTGGCAAGGCTGTCCCTCCCCCCCGAGAGTGCAACACCTACAGTGAGCGATGGATCAGTACATGAATGCCCCATGAGCAGGCTTTCAAGGAGAAGGAGGACTCTTTTTTGTTCTTCGGTCACCATGGTCTTCATGATGGTCAGCAGGCGCTTTGATTCTGCTTTTCTGAAGTCTCTAATCCACTCGTCAGTATACGCTGTAATGGAGAGAGGTTTCTCATGGTTCTTGGCAAGGTGTCCTGCGATGTATCCCCCTGGACCAATGACTACTGCCTTGTCCGGTCTGTCAGCTGCCACAATAGAGATGACATCCCCCTCCTCTGCCTTCAGAATATGGGGGGGATTTGAGAGGATATTGGGAAGTTGCTGCCTCAGGGTTTCAATCTCATCTTCAATGGACATAATCTCTTCTCATTTTCATTGTTAAAAAGACTTGACCCGATACCCTTCATTCTTCCTGCTCAAGAAGCAATTCTAGATATGATCTTCGCTCACAGTCAGTGAGGTGCAGCTCATTCAGCAGGTTCAAAGCCTTGTCGCGCAGCTTTTCACAGTGGACAAGTTCAGGGTTCCCACCCAGATATCCCTCTACTTCCACAAAGGTTCCCAGTTTGTCTACCGTGTCCAGGCATACGGAGAACTCATCCAGACTATACACTCTCCGAGTCTTTGCAACAATGGCAACTTCTATGAAGCCCAGGGATTTGAGGATTTCTTTTCCTTTCTCTGAATCTTCAATAAGGATTTCAATTTCGTCCCGAGTCTTGCTTTCAGGATCCACCTTTTTTCCCTTGTACGTAAGATAAGAGCGGTCATTGGAGACCCGGATTCGAACCGCCTCATCAGTCGTTTCAAAATTTTTGCAGGGATGGTTAAAATATGTATCTTTCTGGATAACCTCGTCAACAAATGCACCCCCCATGGCCAAAAGTCTCTCCTCCACTTCCTCCAGTGTGCAAGCTCTGGATTTTACTTCTATTTCCAATCGTTTCACCCGCTTCATACATCCAGTTTCTCGATATCAGACTTCTTCCCTATGATTATGAGGGCAGTATCTGCTCGGATTTCATACTCTCCTCCAGGAATCAAGTGGAAGGTATTGGTGAGCATGTCTTTTACTGCAATTACCACGATTCCATATTCTTTCCGTAGTTCGAGGCTCCGCAGGGTTTTTCCCAGAAAGTCTTCAGGAGGAGTAATTTCCACAATACTGTACTCAGGAGTAAGGGGAAGATGTTCAATCAGATTTGGAGTACTCAACCTCTCAGCCAGCCTCAATGCTACATCTTTTTCTGGATAAATTATCTCTGTGGCCCCCAAGGCCTTCAATATCTTGGCATGGTCATCACTGGTTGCTTTTACAATGACTTCTTTGACTCCCATCTCTTTGAGGTACAATGTGGCCAGAGTACTGGCTTCCATGCTTTCATTCACTCCCACAACAACGGTGTCCACATCTGCTGTAACGAACTCAGATATGACCTGTTTATCTGTAGCGTCTGCTACGACTGCGTGGGTCACCTTCTCTTTGATTGCCTCGATCTTCTTTTTGTCTTCGTCAATGACCAAGACTTCATGTCCTGCTTCAGCTAAAGCGGCAGCCAGATTCATTCCAAACCTTCCCAATCCTATTACGACGAATTGCTTCATTGCTTCACCTCTTATCCGATATATATTTCTCCTTCTGCATGCTCGAAAGACGCTTTCTCTTCTCCCAATACTGTGAATGCAATAGCGAGAGGACCCACCCGTCCAATCAGCATAGTTGTGATGATCAGCACTTTCCCCAGAGAAGTGAGCATAGGGGTCAGCCCTGTGGTAAGTCCTACTGTTCCTACAGCAGATATCACCTCAAAGAGGACCTGCATGAATGTGCCGTCTTCTGTGGCAGAAAGAACCATGGTCACCAGAATCACCCATATTGCAACCAGTGTAGCCACGGCAAAAGATCTTCTTACTGTTTCCTCGGGGATCTGCCATCCAAAGGCCTTGACCTCCTTTCTTCCTCTCAAGAGAGCCCATACTGAAAGCATCATGGAACCCACAGCTGTAACCTTGATCCCTCCTCCACTTCCTCCTGGAGACGCACCAATAGCCATTAAAATAGCCAGCATGAACAGACTGCTTGTGGTCAACGCCCCAATATCCACTGTATTGAATCCTGTAGTACTGGAGGCTGAAACTGACTGGAACAGAGAAGGTAGCATTCTGTCTGATAGAGGGATACTGGATTCCTGACTCATCAAGACGAAAGCTCCAGTCATCATTAACAGCGCAGAAATCAACAGTGACATATTGCTATGAAGTGACAGCCTGCAGGGTCTCACCCCGGAAATCCTCTTTCTCACCAGGTTCTGCAGATCAGAGAGTACAATGAACCCAATTCCCCCTCCAATGCACAATATGCCGAGCACCACATTCATGAAAACACTGGTTTGATACGAGTTGAAACTGTCAGAAAATATGGAAAATCCTGAGGTACAGAACGCTGACACTGAATGAAAGACTCCAAGAAAAACTGCCTCTGATGGAGTGAATCGATCCATCCAGTAGATACTGAGAACAAGTGCTCCCAGCCCCTCAAAGAGTAGTGTGAAAACAAGTACTGCTTTGAGATACTGCTTCATGTTCCCCAGCGTAACCCCGGAGAGTGACTGCTGCAGTGTAACAGCACTGGTAAGAGATGGTTTTCTGCCCAGTGCATATACCATAAACACTACGAATACCATATATCCCAGCCCTCCAATCTGGAACAGGAGCAGAATAATGAACTGCCCGAACCCTGAGTAGAAGGTACCTGTATCCACCACTACCAGCCCCGTGGTGGAGACTGCTGAGGTGGCTGTGAACAATGCGTCCACATAGTCCTGAGATGTACCTGCAGAGGAAGCAGCAGGCAAATACAGGAACAAGGAACCTATGCAGATGATCGCAATATATCCTATAACCAGGAACTGGATTGGCTTCACTTTTCCAATGAGTCTGTTCATATGAACCATCTCCATGTTGACACTCTTGTGAGTTCGCAGGAAATCATACTGAAATTGCTGACCTGCAGTATATGAGGATTGCTGTTCACCGCATGGTCTTTTCTGACCATGCTGTTTTCTCTGTTCTCTTGAAACCTTACCTTTATAAGTTCCCCGATTTATGCCAATGTGATGTATATTATTGTGGTTGGAGCTGGAAGCGTAGGCGAGAGCCTTGTGAAAATCACCACAGAAAGAGGACATAATGTCGTAATTGTGGACAAGGATGAGGCGAAGTGCAATGAAATTGCAGAAAAATATGATATAATGGCTATATGTGGGGATTCTACCATCAAATCCATCCTGGAGGATGCGGGAGCCCGCAGAGCCGATGCTCTGGCCGCCACCACTAAAGATGATGCAGTAAACCTTCTCACTATTCTGGTAGGCAAGGAATTGAAGATCCAGTCGCTGGTGTCGCTGGTTTCCCAGCCTGAGCATGCTTTGATGTTCAGAAGGATTGGAGCTAACGTCATGGAGAATCCTTCTTCAGCAGTGGCAGAGTATCTCTATCGTGTACTGCAAAGGCCGTCCATTAGAGATTTCATGAGTATTGGAGGCGGTGAAGCGGAGATTTTCGAGATTGTAGTCACAGACAGAGCCTTCGTGGTTGGTAAGACGCTGGACAGCCTGAGATTGGCTCAGAAAGATGCTTTGATAGTGGCCATTGCCCGGGATGATGGAATTATCATTCCCAGAGGAGACACTGTGATTAAAGAAGGGGACAGAGTGACAGTATTCGTTTTAGCCAAGAGAATTGAAGAGACCACGAGGCTGTTTACGGGATGATCCCATGAAGGGGATACTCGCCTCTGATGTTCGGATCATTCTTGAAGAGCTAGGCAGGATCCTTCGCATCTTCTCCTTTGTGACCTTCTTTGCCATACTCATACCCGTGATATTTGGGGAATTCCACGCTGTCTGGTACTTCCTGCTGACCAGTGGATTGGCATTTCTGTCTTCCATGGTCCTGCTTTCAGTGCGGGTGGAAGAAGAGCCAAGGACCAGGCATGCCATGATTGTGGCTGCTCTGGCGTGGGTTATCGTCCCTCTTTACAGCACTATACCGATTTTTTTCATAGAGAAAATGCCGTTTATTGATTGCATGTTTGAGTGTATGTCTGGGTGGAGTGGAACTGGACTGACTATGGTGATCAGGGAAGACCTCCTCTCCCACAGCATTCAATTCTGGAGGTCTCTCATGCAGTGGATCGGGGGAGTCGGCGTCATTGTGTTGATGATTTCTATCCTGGCCAGGCCCGGGACAGGAGCATATTCTCTCTACAAATCAGAAGGTCGGGTAGAGAAGATACATCCTTCAATTGTGTCCACAGTGAAGACCATCTGGAAGATATTCCTCATTTATACTGTGTTGGGAGTATTTCTGCTGTGGCTGTGCCGGATGCCTCTTTGGGATGCCATAAACCATTCCATGACTGGAATTGCCACTGGTGGATTCTCTGTGGTTGACAACAGCATTGGCACCTATGATTCTCCTCTCATTGATTACGCACTCATCCCTATTATGACAGCAGGTGCAGTCTCCTTTGTGGTTCACTATCGAATGATTAGGGTAAATTACAAAGTTTTCTTCACCGATCCCCAAAACAGAGCATATTTTTTGATTGCTGGAACAGCTATTGCCTTCTTAGCCTATGTGAACATGCAAACATATGGTGCTGCTTCCTCATCCTTCAGGTTTTCAAGTTTCCAGGTTTTTTCTGCACTGACCTGCACTGGGTTTCAGACGGCCAACGTGCAGATATGGAATGAGTCTTCAAAACTCATTCTTTCTCTAGCCATGATCATTGGAGGGGCAGCAGGGTCTACAGTGGGAGGAATAAAACTAATCAGAGTAATCCTCTTGTACAAGGGAGTGGTATGGAAGTTCAGGAAAGTTTCTCTTTCCCCCACGGCGATCATTTCCCATAAACTGGGTTCAAAGTCACTGTCGCCCGATGAAGCGAATGAAGAAGTGGCAGAAGCTGGCCTCATTTCTTTCTTGTGGCTGGTTTTCCTTCTCATGGGAGTTCTGGTGCTCCTGCAGACTGTTCCCCCTCAATATACTCTGGGGGATGTGATTTTTGAAGTGGCATCAGCGCAGGGAAATGTGGGGCTTTCCACTGGAATTACCGGTCCCTGGATGGGGACACTCAACAAAGCCACTCTCATGTTCAATATGTGGATAGGAAGATTGGAAATCATCCCCGTACTCATGCTGCTGAGGCTCATAGTCAGGAGAAAATTCACGTACTAGTCTTTCTGCATCATATACTGGGTTACAGGTCCTTTGCCCAGTGATATTCCACTATAGCATGGTCTTCACTTCTTATAATCTTCTTTTCCAGCAGTAATTTCACGAGAATGGGAATCTGCAACTGGCCCACATCGGACATGGTCAGGCCATCATACCTGAGAAGGTGTCGCTTCACATAAGCCAGCAGCAATAATCTATCAGAAACTTTGAAGAAAAAGCAGGATGTGGGAAGCAGAGAGAATACCTCGATGATGAAGTCCTCATACTCTGTATCAAACATGAAGAGGTATGGATCATATGCAGCTATTCCTTCCGGGAAATAATGAGTAATGATGGTGCAGCGGGAAGGCAGCTTCTCAAGGAATGTATATATCTTCCCGGACGTGATGAGATGTCTCCGCATGACAGGAGAAAAGGGGTTCCTCAAGTTGTACTTAAAGTATTGGTAGAGAGATTCGTCCTCGTCATCCCACCCGATACACGTGTCACAACGACTTTTGAGGATGTGGGCTGATTGGTGTCCATGAAAATCGAAGGCTTCTAAGGAATTCTTCATCACCTCCATGGCATACCCCCAGGAGTGGTCGGGAGCGTACGAGAGGTGATAGTCAGACCGGCACCCTTCCAGCACTACGGGTTCTTCTATGTCCAGGGGGGCTCTGGAAACTATCCACAGACTGGCAAACCCCGCCATTCTGGCATGATACACCACACGTTCATCCTGGCTGTAGTTCAGATACTTGGGGAAGGGATTCTCACAGGAGATGAAATACATATACTCTTTCATATTAGCATAGGAACGCTTCCTGATCTGGGGACCCGCAATGTACCCCTGATCGAGAGCCTCCTTCATTCTACTGCTGGCCGTCCTGGGATCAACATGAAGAATGGAAGAAATGTCTTTGACAGAGATTCGTGGAGTTTGGGAAACCAGAATCTCATAGATCATCCTGTAGTGCCTTATTTTGGCTTCAAGGCTGGTAGGCAACAGCCTCGCCTCCGCTCTTCACAGAAATAGGCATTTCAACCTCATCTCCTGAACTGCCTTCGTTAAGAGGTTTAAAAGACTTTCCTCACGTGAGAGCGAGAAGTCATACTGTGAGCGCCTGCATCATCTCATCCTTTGATATCAACCCCAGGACTTCTGAGTCTTCAGTCACCACAGGCAGTGTGGAGAGATTATCACGGACCATCGTACCTTTGACTTTCTCAAGGTCTACCCACGGAGCAGTGGTCACAGGATTCTGATTCATGGCCTCTTCAACACTGAGGTTTCTCACCAGAGAACTCTGATGCTTGTCAATCAAGTCCATGAACTTGTATAGCTCATAGACTACATCTGCTGTGGTAATGATTCCTTCAAGAGCATTATCAATAACTGGAAAGCAGCGTTCATTGTGTCTCAGCATGAGCATCCGGGCATGAACCACTCTTTCACTGGCGGATACAGACACAAACTGGGGGGTATAACAGTCTGCCACGTTCCCCGCGTATGTGCACTGCTGGATTACATCCAGTTTGGTAACCATGCCCACGAGCTGCTCATCTACAATGGGGATACCTGAGATTTTTCGCTTTCGGAAGATTGTGATGGCACTCTCAAGAGAGTCTGAGGGGCTGAGAGTGTAGGGATCTTTTGTCATGCAGGCAGATATGTGGAAGGTGGATACCTTCAAATCCTCTTTGAAATATCCGATTTTATCCATGATATCTCTCTGCGTTATGATTCCCACCAGATCACCGCCCTCAAGGACAGGCAGTCGGGCAATATTATGCTTCTTGAATAAGTCTATTGCATGAGAAAGCCTCTGGTCTTTGTCTACATGAATGGGTTCTTTCATAATCTCTCTGATGTGCATGGCACCACCCTAAAACAACCCCAGAATATCTCGTTCTGTGAGTATTCCCACCAGATTCTTATCCATGACAAGCAGACAGCCCACATCATTGTCCTTCATAACCTGGACCGCCTTTCCCACGTCTTCTCGAGGGGATATGGTCTTCAGATCTCGCACCATGATATCCTGTATGCGCAGAGACAGAGGATCTCCTCTCATGTGCCTGAACATCTCATTGGAGGCAAAGTAGCGTAGAATGTCTGTGGTGGTTATCAGTCCCACCAGTTCTCCTTCACTGACCACAGGAAGTCTCCTGATGTCATTGGCAATCATGAACCGGTTGGTGTCCTTGATGGTAGTTCCTGGGGTAATGATTATTGGATCAGTGGTCATTCTGTCTTCCACGAGTTCACCGGTAATTGTGCCTGCGATCTGGCGCACCAGGTCCTTCTCTTCAATGATGCCTACCACCTGATACTCCGTATTGATCACAGGAAATCCCCCCACATTCTTTTCTTTCATTTCCGTGACAACCTCATCAATGGAGGCAGTATTCTTCACAGTTATTGCATCACGGCTCATAATGTCCCTGATAGAATCATTCATTGCAGCAAACAAGTTTCCATAGTACTTTTCTGAGATAATCTTGTTCTTTTCTCCCCCACCCAGAAAATTGATGATATCTCTGCTGATTACAATACCTTCGATTCTGCTTGTGCCGGGGTGGGTTATGGGCAGCCTCCTTGTCTTATAGGAAGCCATTGTTTCTGCAGCCCCTTTAATGGAAATGGTGGGGGGGGCAGTAACCACATCTCTTCTCGCAATACCCATTACTTCTCCTTCGTGTTCATGAACCCGGGTCTCAAACTCACGTGGCCCCCGGTCAAGCTTTCCCTGAATTGTTCTTTTCATTTCTATTCCTCCTACACGTACAGCGTCAAGACGTCTTCTCTATCTACAATCCCAATCAGTTCATACCCGTCACGTATCACAGGCAATCGGCCAATGTCATGCTTCTTGAAGAGGTTCACGCAAGCATCAACTGAGTCATGAGGACGCACGTACCTGGGAGTACGGGTCATGGCTTTTTCAATTGGTGGAGGGTTGGAGAAATGCACTTCTTCTCCTGGTCGGATAGTTCCGCTGCGCAGTATATCCTTCCTGGTGACAAATCCTTCCAGCTTCTTGTATCGGCGGCGAGAAGAAGACACCTCTCGAGTTACTGGCAGCCCGGTGAGATTGTGGTATTCCATGAGGTTCCACACTCGTACAACATTCTCAGACACGTCACAGGAAACCACATCAGCTGTCATGATATCACTGACTTTCTTTGTAGTGGGGCGGTAGACACTCTGCAAGATCTCTTCCATGTGTACAATTCCCAGAACGGAATTATTTTCCATGACAAGAGCAGAATATACATCCATGTTAATCATCTTCCGTCCGGCTTCATGGACTTCCTCGTCTGGTCTGAAAACCAGCACAGGCGCAGACATGATTTCCCTGGCCTTCAAATTGGATTTTGTTGAAGTTACCAGCATGACATCCTTCCGTGTGATAATCCCCAGGACTCTATCATCTTCTTTCACCACAACAATTCGAGTCTTATCTCGCAGCAAAGCTCTGATTCGTGTGGCGTAATCTTCAGGTTCTACTACTACTGGTTCTTTCATGATTTCATGTATCTGCATGATTTCACCTTTCAAGCAGCTCTTTGCAGTCTTCACAGACGAATTTCCCATCGACCTCGGTCAGTACCTCAAAGTAACCCCCGCATATCTCACACATACTGGGCCCCATCTCACGTTCTTCCTGAGCTTCTCCCAGATCCTCTGCATAGAAAAGGATATCAACTGATGTTAATACACCAGCCACCATGTTTCCCTCCATTACAATGAGTCTCTTCACATTGTTTGCCGACAGTCTGTTGGATGCTTCGGCCAGGGTTTTGTTGGGATCAATGGTAATGACTGGCGACGACATAATCTCTTTTAAAAGAATCTCGCTGGCGTTTTTCCCTTCTGCTACCACACGACGCAGAAAATCAGAGGCAGTTACGATCCCTGCTGGAGTTCCTTCTCTGATAACAAGAATACAATCTGCATCTGAATCTGCCATAATGCGCGCGGCTTCACTGGAAACGGTTTTGGGACTAAGTTTCACGTAGCTTTCAGTCATTGCGTCCCTTACCAGCAATTCAGCCATATCAATAACCTCCACCTATAATCTTGGTTTCACCTTTTATAGTTTTCTGCAGGTTGAGATATCTTCATTTAGTTTCAGCTTGAATAACAAGGGGAGCAAGGGTCTGATATGAAGTCCTACACTGGAGTCTTTCTCAAAAAGAAGGTAGCATGATCAAAAATAAAAAGTGAAAAGAAAATCAGGATTCAACCTTGTGGATCTCGATTTCCTTCTTCATCCACTCTTCCACTTCTTTCTTCTCATGAAGCAGGGTTTTCAGTTCTGCATCCAGGTTCGAAGGTTTGATCTTAATGATCCATCCTTCTCCATATGGATCCTGGTTTATTTTCGTGTAGTCATCCTCAAGATCTTCGTTGACTTCGGCAACTTCTCCTGAAACAGGAGCATGGATTCTTCCTGTCCATTTCCCCGATTCAATTGTGGCAAAGGGTTTCCCCTGTTCCACTTTGTCCCCTTCGTAGGGCAGTTCCACAAATACAAAGTCTCCAGCTGCTTTCTGTGTATAATCAGTGGCTCCAACGACTACAAGGCCTCCTTCGACTCGTGCCCAGTAGTGATGTTCCTCGTAGTAGAGATCATCAGGGAGTTCATATCCTTGAATGTTCATGATACCACCTCGTGTCTCTTCACACTGTACTCCATTCCTTTAAAAGATTTTCGCCATGGTTGTAACCAAAGTCTAGCTTAAGTTATCTCTTTCTACACTGACATTCAGTGTGACTAAAGCAGTAAATCTGACATTCTGCATAATTACGGGTCTCAATACATGTAATTTCTTCTCCAAATTAAAAATGAGGGTCAGGGAAGTAGTCGGAGAGAATGTGAGGTTTTAGAGCACTGATTATCCCGAAGCTCTCCACGGAATTGCCACATTTTGCTTGAGAATATTTCTAGTTTGCTTGTAAGAACTGAAGGTCTGCTGGAGAATTTCTAAGAACTGAGCTTGCTCTTTTAACAAATCTTCACGAATTTCTCAAAAAAGGTTTCCATAGAATTCCGCAGTGGAAACATTTATAAAGCAGCGACAAGCCTATATTTAGTAGGAAGGAAAGACGCCTAGGAGTATTTCTTCATTGAAAGGAAGAAATTTCCTTCAATAGTGAAAAGAGAAGGTCTATACCTTTTCACATTCCAATCACCATTATGATTTGGTCTCTGCCCAGGGAGGTGAAGGATGAGGAAGAACTGAGGGAATGCTCCTCTCCAGGGAGCATTCCTATTATTTCTGCTGGCTTTTGATGCAAAAAGTGCTCAATGGATTCCTTCGATTGGAAGTGATTTTCTGGGATTGCTTGACATCAGAAAGAGGTTTGTATCGCGTCGTCACCTGTGTTGCGCGGAATGTAGAGAGGGGATACCCAAAATGTGCATGGTCCGATAATTATTTAAGGTAAAAAACTTCCACACATTCATATTGAGAAATAAAGGTCTAAGAGGAGGAATTCAGATGGACATTCAAGAAATTAGACGTGCCATGGAAAAACATGGAATTCCAGGGAGGGATTTGTATGAATTGCCGTCTTCTCCCTTGAAATTCCCTGACGGTGCTCATTACCGCATGGAGATTTCTGGGGTTGAGCGCCTTTCCACACTAGAAGCTCTTGTTGATGAAATGGAGAAGCGTGATGTACCTATCCATAGGCTCATAAGCGTTGTTATGGGGTCAACACTCTTGGATGATGAAGAACTGACTCAATTTGCCCAGCTGGCCAAAGAAAAGAAAATGGAAGTGGTGCTGACACCAGGGCCACGTAGCGCCTGGGATACAGGTCGGCAACTGGTTACACCAGAAGGAGGCCTTTCGGGAGCAAGAATCCGAGGTAGTGACAACCTATCGTACCTGATAGCAGATATTGTGCGCTGCGCTGAGCTGGGATTCAGAGGATTCCTGGTCATGGATGAGGGAGCACTCTGGCTGCTTTCCAAGTTGCGGGAAGACGGCATCATACAGAAAGACACCATATTTAAGGTTTCCATCTATGCAGGTCATGCAAGTGGAGCTGGAGGGAAGGTCCTTGAATCACTGGGTGCAAATACCTTTAACCCACTTGGTGACTTGAGCCTCCCGATGTTTGCTGCTATCAGAAAGGCAGTGAAAATACCAGTGGATGTACATGTGATGCTGTCAGAGTCTTTTGGAGGATATAATAGAATGTGGGAGACAGCAGAGCTGGCCAGGGTAACATCCCCATGTTACTTCAAGATAGAACCTGGTACAGCCTTAGCCGTAGGAGGAGGCCTCTATAAACCCTGGACTGCAGAAGAGTTCCTTGCGAAGTTCGCCAGGGAAAAGGTCAAGTACGCGGAAATAATCCGGGATTTTGTGGAAAAGATCCACCCAGATCTGAGACTGTCAAAGCACGGCCCTGCTGACCTGGCTCTTCCGTCCCCCTAACCCACTAGTACTAGGAGCCATTCAGCGGTGTGGTAACGTGACGTAGGTACAGTTTACATACCACAACATTTAAAAGTAATTCCTAGATCAACTATGTATAGCCTTGCGCTAATCTGAGGTGAGAACATGTCAGATGAGACAATTGAAGTATTATTGGAAGAGGGAAAGGTTTTTCCCCCGCCTGAAGATTTCAAAAAACAGGCCTGGGTAAAAGACGATACCATATATGAGAAAGCTGAAAAGGATTTCGAAGGATTCTGGGCCACGTTTGCTGAAGAACTGCACTGGTTCAAGAAGTGGGACAGAGTCTTAGAATGGGATCCTCCGTGGGCCAAGTGGTTCATCAATGGAAAAATCAACGTTAGTTATAATTGCCTGGATAGGCACATCCAGACCTTTCGAAAGAATAAAGCAGCTATTATCTGGGAAGGTGAGCCTGGCGACATCAAGATCTACACGTATTGGGATCTATACAGGGAAGTATGCAAATTTGCTAATGTGCTCAAAGGGCTGGGCGTGAAGAAAGGAGATCGAGTTGCCATTTATATGCCCATGGTTCCTGAACTTCCTATTGCCATGCTGGCCTGTACCCGTATTGGTGCCCCTCACAGTATTGTATTTGGAGGGTTCTCGCCTGCTTCTCTGCGGGACAGAATCATTGATGCAGAAGCGAAGATCCTCATAACCACAGATGGAGGGTGGAGGCGAGGAAAGGTCGTTGCTCTCAAAGAGAATGCAGATGAAGCATTAAGAGAAACACCTTCTATCGAGCATGTTATTGTGGTGAAACGGACAGAAAACGACATTCCTTTCAAAAAGGGACGAGACCTTTGGTGGCATGAACTTATGAAGGATGCTTCGTCTGTGTGTGAAGCAGAACCTATGGATGCTGAAGACATCCTCTATATTCTGTATACCTCGGGTACCACTGCAAAACCGAAAGGTGTGGTCCACACCACCGGAGGCTACCTGACGGGAGTATATGCTACTACCAAATGGGTGTTCGATCTCAAAGAAGAAGACACCTTCTGGTGCACAGCTGACATTGGCTGGGTCACGGGGCACAGCTACATTGTATATGGCCCCTTAGCTCTGGGTACAACAAGTGTGATGTTTGAAGGTGCACCCGATTATCCCGACAAGGACAGATTCTGGGGTATTGTGGAGAAATATGGGGTGACTGTATTCTATACCGCTCCTACTGCCATTAGGGCCTTCATGCAGTGGGGAAAGAAGTACCCTGAGATGCATGATCTCTCCACTCTGCGACTTCTGGGAAGTGTGGGTGAACCTATCAACCCAGCAGCCTGGATGTGGTATTACGAGACTATTGGCAAGAGCACATGTCCCATAGTGGATACCTGGTGGCAAACCGAGACTGGCATGATCTTGATCACACCTCTGCCTGGAGTGACCACTCTGAAGCCAGGGAGTGCAACTAAACCCTTCCCCAGCCTGAAAGCAGACGTTGTGGATGAGAAGGGAACACCGGTGCCTCCAGGAGGTGGCGGATACCTGGTGATGAAGACTCCTTGGCCTGCCATGCTTCGAACATTGTACAAAGATCCTGATCGGTACGTGAAGACCTACTGGGATCGTTACGGCAAAGAAATCTACTTCCCTGGAGATGGAGCAAAGAAGGATATGGATGGATACATCTGGATACTGGGCCGTGTGGATGATGTGATGAATGTCTCAGGCCACAGGATCAGTACCATGGAAGTCGAATCTGCGCTTGTTGACCATCCTGCTGTAGCAGAAGCTGCTGTAGTAGCCAGACCACATGACGTTAAGGGACAGGGGATCATGGCCTTCGTCATTCTCAAGGGAGAGCAGTCAGCCTCCAGTGAACTGGAAGCAGACCTCAAGAAACATGTGGGCACTGTTATCGGCCCCATTGCAAGGCCAGACTGGATCGTATTCACTGAGGACTTGCCCAAGACGCGGTCAGGAAAGATTATGCGTCGACTTCTCAAGGACATTGCAGAGGGAAAAGAACTCGGCGACACCACAACACTTCGAGATTCATCTATTGTGGAAAAGATCAAAGACAGTGTCAAATAATCTCCTTTTTCTCTCTTTTTTGTATTTAATTCTGAGAAGACTACTATTTCTGTGCAAGTTGGTATGAACCAAACCTATTTATAGCGTGGAAAGGAAGAGAGTCCATGAGCTTGCTGATTACTTCAACCAGCAAAAATGCCGGTAAGACCATGGTGGGTCTAGGTATCGGTCTCAACTGCCCAGGAAAGGTTGGGTTTTTCAAGCCATTGGGTACAAACCTTGACAATGGGAACGATAGAGATGTCCTCCTATTCAGAGAGGTATTCGGCTTGACGGAGGATGCTGGGTCTTTCAATTTGTCCAAGGATTATCACAGGATCATGCATGATCTTGAACCAGAAACGGATTTCACTCACCTATTGATGGAACGATATCAGCAGCTCTCAAGGGGAAAGGATTTCACAATCATTGAGACAGCCCATACGCTCTCATACGGTTCTTACACTGGGCTGAGCGCTCCCCAGATTGGTTCACAATTAGGAGTGCCTGCTGTGCTTGTAACAGAGGGCACATCTGAAAAAATCATTGATAAGAGCGTTATGGCTGACCGTTGTTTTGCTGTAAAAGAGGCTATCATGCTGGGAGTGGTGGTCAATAAGGCTTCATCACTGGATGAGAACCTTCAGGCACAATTGGAAGAGAAAGGAATCACCCTTCTGGGCGTCATTCCAGAGGATGAAGACCTCAAGACTCCCACCTCCGAGGATGTCCTGGATGTCCTGGATGGAGAACTCCTTGCAGGAGAAGAAGGACTGCACAAGATGGTAGGAACTACAGTAGTGGGGGCCATGACATATGACACTGCTCAGAGAACGCTGCAGCAGATGGGATTTCCTCAGAAGACCATTATGGTGACAGGAGGAGACAGGGCGGACATGCAGCTTCTTGCATGCGATTCCGGAAGCAGCCTTCTTGTACTCACAGGAAGCAGCTATCCTTCCATGGATGTTCTGGCAAAGGCAGATGAGCTGCATATCCCCGTGGTGATGGTCCCGTATGATACCATGACCGCAGCCCAGAGGTGCGAACAGACAGTGGCTGAGCTGAGGCCTCACCGGGCCCCCCTGGTCAAAGAACTTGTGAAACGGCACGTTGACCTGAAGCAGATATTTGACAAAGCAGGGTGAATACAAGCAGCGTTCATTGACTCTTTTTCGGACATGTACTATCATTACAGCCAGGCGTATCTATTCTCTTTAATTGGGCTTTAACAAGGTTTCTTTGTGATTCTGTAGGAGTGTACGGAAAATTATATATATTTCTGGGAGTTTCTGTGTAATACGGCCTGTTGCACCCAGGACATCCTCTGGTGGTAAAAGCCTCTGGAGGAATGTCATCGTTGAGATTGGAGATGAGTCCGTTTTCAAATCGTAGCGTTTCTCCCCTGTCATACATGAGATAGTGGGCGGCCTGCAAGCGTCTGTAGTAGGTGATATCTGGTTTCTTCACTTTTTCGAGTGGTGTACCTGGCAGGGGAGTGAAGGCAAACAGAGAACAGGTGAGTTCATGGTGATACAACCAGGCCATCATTCGGCCCATCTCCTCTTCAGTCTCACCGAGCCCCACAATCAAGTGAGACCCTGCTTTAAATGCGCCGAAGATTCGTTTTGCATACAGCAGGGATGACAGATGGTTCTTCCAAGAATAGTAGGGTTTGATCTTCTCAAAAAGACTCTGCGTTGCACAATCCATGTTAATGGAGATTCGGTCGATATAGGGATGCAGACTGCAAATTTCCTCTCTAGAAAAAGGGTGGGCTGAAACAGAAATAGCTCCTGTCTTATCCTGCAATCGTCCAGCAAGTTCCATGACCTCTTCAAATACGCCTTCATAATTAAGGCACTGGATGCACACCCTTTGATCCTTCTTCAAATGAGATACTACATCTTCCACTGTGAATTCCGGCCAGTGGACTCTGGACAAGTAGTCCCTCTGTATCCACTGGGAACAAAACAAACAGCGCGCCCTACACTTTCCAGGGGTCATGATGTATATGGTGGTGGGCAGACAGTCTATTCTGACCTTTTTCAACCCCAATGCTGCTGCAGAGCCCAGAGAGACGCGTATCGTTTTCATTCCATCACGTGGACCAGATAATACAATTTGACTCCATTTTTATCACTCTTGTTTTGATTCTGCAAGAATCTCCTCCCTGCGGAAGGTGATTCTGCTCAGGTAGAACAGAAATACATCAACAGCGGCAACAAAGACTGAAATCATTAACAAATTGACTTCATTGAGCGGAATGAAATCGAGCTCAGAAAGAACATAAATAGCTCCAAAGGGAAGCAATACGAGTGCTCCAAGTTCCGCTGCAGTCCTCAAATCATTGACTCTTGAGGAAATAATGACATTCATTTCAACGCTCAGCATACATGAGAGAGGTAACGTCAACAGCAGAATGACTATCATGGTTCCATTGAGGAAAAAAAGATAACCGAGCTTATTGTATGTTAGTGCATCTGCAAGCGGCATGAATATGACGATACCTGCATACGTCGCGGCGATGGATGGCAGAAATGCCGCAAGGCTCTTCCCAAAGAGGAATTCACTATCGGTTATGGGGGTTGCCAGAAGTGGTTCTAGGCTTTTCTCGATCTTATCGCGAACAATACTGTAAGATGCGAGAGTAATGGGGAGGAAGCATGCCAGGATGACAAAGTAAAAGGAAAATGCATTCAGCAGAACGGTGATCACTCCTGTGGGAATCGATCTTACCGTTATCAAGAGCCAGATGACTGCAGGCAGACCAATCGACAATATAGGTGGAAAGGAGACTAGGGAAATGAGTATATTCTTTTGCCTCTTGAATATGCCAAAGCCCTTCACTGCAGCTGTCAAGGAATTTTCCAGATCCATCTTTCTTCAACTCCTGGCCAGTTTCGAGTACACATTCTCTAACGCTGGGCTGACCTCAGTAACGAACTGAATGCGACCACCCACAGCATCAGCCGCAGTGAGAGTGCCAAATTTCCTGGTCAGATTCTCAGGTTCAATCAAAGGATCACCCGGTTGAGTGTCTGCACAGATGTCTGCCAATCTTCTGAGCTTCTCCTAAAGCTTCAGACTTTGATACACGGATACTGAGGTGTAAGAGCAGCATATAAGTCTTTTCATCTCTTAGAAAGAAAATGTGAGGTCTTATGCAGAGATGACTCCTAGGTGGCGCGATCCAAAGACGTCTAGCATGATACGATGTGTGCTGGGGTTGAACCTCATTCTACCACACAGCAGGTCTTCATAATTCTCACAGGTAATCCCGCCCGGATCACAGCGTCTCTTGCCCAGGGTGTTGGAACCACAATACCGTCAAATAGGGGGGCACATTCCTCAAGCTCTCTGATTCGGGGTCGCATACATCCCAGGAAGAGACGAGGAAACAGTGACCGAGCCTTTTCAATGCTCTCCCTGACTCTCTGCAGGTCTACCACATGATTCTCAAAAGGAGTCCCTCGTGTAGATGTAAACACAATGAGAACCAGGGTGTCAAATCCCATATCTCTAATCCGGGATATGGTCTCTGCATCATATTTTGTCCTGAACCCCACCATGACGTGAGGGATCACACGCAGCCCCTCAAGGTGCAGGAGAGATGAAAAGTAATCTTCCTGTTTGGCTCTAATCTGATATAGTTCGCGTAGTACAGCCTCTGTTGGAATTTCAAAGGAGATATAGGGGTTTATTTCCCGCAGGACTCCTGCAGTACTTTCATCCACGAGACCTGTATGCACATTCAGGATGAGGTGGGTTTCCTCTTTTACTTGTTTGATGGCCTGCAGGGGCAGCGGGACTCTCCCCCTAGCGTCACATCCTCCTGAGATCAAACAGCCCACACCTCCCCGGTTTTCCACACCTTTGCACACAGCAACTAGGTCCCGTCCCGTCCTGGCCTCAACCATGGATTTCAAGTAGTGCCCCTGGCAGTGAGGACACATGAGCTGACACTGCCTACCTGTAACAGAAATTGCAGGAAAGCTCTCACCCGGGTAATAGTAAATCATCAAACCCCCCAGTACCTGCCATATCCACTATCTGAAAGCATCTCGGTGCAGCGTGGGCAGAATTCTTTGGCTTTCTGGTCTATCTCCAGGGTTGACGGGGAATCGCTCATGGGGCAGATGCTTTTGGCACAGTGGTCCAGCCCGTATGTATGACCCAGCTCGTGTGCCGCCTCTTTTACCAGCCGATCTCTCAGTACAGTTTCACTGGCACCTTTCTCCAACTTGAAAATAGAGACAATGGCGAACATGCGGTTGACTGCGTCAGAAAATCCGAAGCCATTCATACACGGTGGGTCACAGATATCAACATCAGTCAAAACCAGAACCTTGTCAATGGAAATGTTGTGAAGACGTTCCACTTCGCTTTTTATGTCAAAAGCTTGCAAGTAAAACCCTTCTACCCGATACTTTCTCAAATCTTTATCATAGGCCAGCCTGGGAAGAGGGCACGGACGTTCTGTCAATATGTCTATCATCAGTTTTTTTCCAGCCTTTTCGAACAATGTCTTCGAATCAAGTATCAAATCCCTTAGAATGAGACCCCAGACCTTCCCTGTGGGAATTATTCCAACGAGATCCATTAACATTCCTTAAGCAGGATATTTAAAAAGGTTTTCCTTCTTCAAAGAACGCAATTCTCTCTGCAGAAGACTCAGTTCTTTGGGATCAAGCGTCTTGGGGTCTACAACGACCAGCAGCCGTGAGCTATGAGTCATCACCTGATCATTCATCATGTGCACATGCTTGAGGACTCTCTCAAACCCGTTGTGGACGACTAGATACTCCAGTCCTGTGAGTAGTACAAAAGACTGCGGAGTTTGCCTGACAAACTGGGTTACAGTATGGGTCAATCGGGGGAGGTTGGTCGGATCCACTCCTTTTTCGTGATCTTCAAGCTGACTGAGCCACAGGATGCTCACATGAGGAAGGCTGTATTTTTCCCTCACCTTTTCAGGATATTCCCTGGTGATAAGAAGTCCAAAGGATCCCCTTATGGTGTAGTCCCTGAAAATGCGAAAGGCCACATCAGGGTCTGCATCTTCCCACAAGTAGCTGTTTCTAGGTTTAAGTCCAAATTGATCTGTTTTGAAAGGACATTGTTCACAGTATGTTCTGTAGGTCTCGCATCCCAGAAGGAGGGGGCAGTTTTCACATAGAACACCTCTCTGCACAGAACACTGATAGATAGGGCAGCTTTCCCTCAACTCCTTATCTCCCTGCTCACAGCTGGGACACTCGTTCTCAAGGTATCGGCTACACGATGTGCAGAGTGCTCCACATCTGGCATCAAGCGTTTCCCTGGCTCTCTCTCTGATAGGTACAATGAGCAGCTGGTATTTCAAGATCCCATAGGCGAAGCTCAGGGTAGCTATGAGAGTGAACATAGAACCCATACGGGGAAGAGGGACATCTTTTATTCGGGAGAGTAGGTTGGTGATGGCAATCAGCACGAGAGAAAGCAGAAAGCCCGCCAGCATGGTCTGCAGCCTCCGTTTCTCTATGGAAGAGCTCTTCTTATAGTAACGCAGTAGAATCAAGGTCCCGGCCGCAATGATTGCCAAGTATCCTCCTGTGAAATAGGTGAACAAAGAACCAACATCAGCATCATACCCCCAGAGAGGGATCTCCTCCATTCCTACCAGAAAATTGTCGGTGAATAGAAGACAAATGAATCCGAACCCTGCTGCATATGGCAAAAAGGTGTATATCTTCTTCTTGCCACCAGTATAGACGTAGGCCAGAACAACAAATGCAGAAGGCAGAAAAAAGCTATTCAGATAGAGGATTTTCGCCCAGAAAAGGGCGATCTCTTCATTGGGGCTGCTCCTCATCATGATCTCGGAGAACGCCCAGCCTATGAGCAGGAGTATGAGAATCGAAAATGCATGGGTTACCCGTGAACTGGGTCTTTTCTTGATAAGGTACACCCCCATGGCTGCATTGCCCAGCAGGGACACAGCCGGGGGAATGAGGTACAGGTGCATTGCGTTTTCTGTGGGTGATATCCTTTATATGGTTTTGCTTTTCTTTATATTACTTTATTTCTTCTTCTAATTGGAAAAAAGAGTACTAATAATCTTGTTTTTGTTATTATGTTTAGATATTCATTTATTTCATTTTAGGTTACAAAAATAGAAGAGATGTTGTAAAGAGTGATTCAAGAGGAACTAGTGTCTCCTATGTAAGTATAGGCAAACCTTCCCATTCCTTCAGAACAATGGGAGTTACAGCGATTGCAGAAGCTGAACAAGACAGTGTCACGCTGCAGACACGATTTTCTCAAAGACCTTTTTGGGGCGACGAAGTACCAATCTCTTGGTATTCCAAAAATGCATTGAGATTTTCTGGGTACTACCGAAGCGCAACATAACGCACATCCTCATGACAAGCTGAAGATACTGCAGTGACCACAGAAAGGTCGGCACAGGAAAACGATGGGTTCCCTGCATGCATTCGCTACGCCTCATGGAAAATGTGCTTCACAAACCGAATCATGAAGACGTGAGTCGAATCACCGAAATATTTATATTACTGTCAAAGTCTTTCTTGGTGATGACAGAAAAAACTCTTACCGTGCGATCATTACTCATCGGACTGGTCTTTGGCAGTCTCGTAGCGGTGGTAAATGCATTCCTGGTGCTCACTGTTGGTCTCATGATTACAGGGGCCATGATTTCTGTGACTGCACTATTCGCGTATGCTTCATTATTCCAGGCACAACCTCCATCATCCAAAGAGGCAGTGGTTAGTTACACTGTTCACCAGGCTGCAGCTTTCGCTTTCTCCATATTCCCTCTAACATGGGTTCTTATTACTTTGTATAATGTTCCAGAGTCTGCAGGTATGCGGATTCCTGATTGGATTTTGCCCAATAAGACATTATACGGAAATGTGCTGCAGGAAGGTGTGATGCTCTCAAAGAGCTGGATTACACCTCTTTCCTGGATGGTGCCCGTTGCCATTGTGTCAGGGATTGCAGCACTGATGGTGGTTATCTGGCTGAGAAACAGCCTGATAAAAGAAGAAGGTCTCGCTTTCCCTGGGGCTCAAACAGACATCCAGTTTATAAAAGGGCTGCAACTTGAGAGGTACAGGCTCGACCACCTGTTCTATGGAATGATCATTGGATTTGTGGTGGATTTTGTATTTGTGTACTATCCCTCTTCCCTGGGATATGCTCCAGACTGGCTGGTGGATATCTCCAGTCAATTCCGGTTACTGGATCTGACTCCCTATGTGGGGTCCGTTCTTCACGGAGCACTGTTCTGTGTTATTATCAGTGTAGGGTTTATTGGGCTGGGAATGCTCATGTCTCCCAAATCGACATTTAACATGATAGGAAGTGCTGTGGCTTTCTACGTCTTTCTCAGTGCTCTTCTGGTGAGCAGAGGTACCATAAAGGGTTATGCATTCTTTGCGAATCAATGGACTGATTTCAGGTATCCTTATGGATTCTCTATTGCCTCAGGGCTGCTGATAACAGCAGCGCTGGCTCCAATTATTCTAAAAATAGTTGCTCCGTTGCTTTCAGGGTCCAGAGTCACCTGGAGACCCTCCAAGAGTACGGTGATTGTCTTCGTCATTTTCTCTGCAGCCGTGTTGATGCTATCCTCCGTGATGTCATTTGATCGATTTATCAGCGAATTTCCACTGAGTTTGTCAAGAGCACTGTTGATAGGATGCATTGTCCTGGGCATATTCCTGCTGGCCATTCTCATTGACACCAGAATAGCTGGGGAAGCAGGAATCATATGGCTATCTCAGTTCGCTGGTGTTACAGATTCTCTAAGACAGTTTGCACTGAACTCACTGGGTGTTCTGGGATTTGGAGGGTTTGCCATTACAGAGAGTCTGCAGGGGTCCCGGTTTGCTGCGGGACAGATGGAAGCACTGAAAGTGGGTGAAGCTTTTGATGTGAATCCCCGCCATCAGTACCTCAGCGCGCTTCTGGGATGGTGCTTTGGATGGCTGATATCTACTCCTTTCGTGTTCCTGATATGGCATTTCTACGGAGTGGGCGGGACTGCACTCCCCATGACCAATATGCAGAATGTGGCCTCAAGTATCATCGCCTTTTCCACAGGACAGCTTGGACTGGTCTTCGACCGTTCCTTTGTACTGGCAGGGTTTATAATCGGGATTGTGGTGTTCTTCCTGCAGAAACGGAATCTGCCCTTCATCCTCACTGCTGTGGGCATTGGCGCACTTGTGGGCCCCATGTATACCAGCACGTTCTTCATAGGAGGCCTGATCCGCGCAATCGTGGAACGAGTGAAGGGCACAGCCTGGATGGATAGAAAAGGGAAACCGTTTGCAGCAGGTCTGGTCCTGGGTGGGATTGCACTGGCGCCGCTGGTCATGGTGCTCATCAATGTTGTTGTTTCAGCATTAGGAGGTGGCTAGATGTACTGGTGGGTAACACTCTGGCTGTGCTTGGGAATTATTGCCTGTCTTGGAGTCTTGTATGTGATTTATGAAGAGCTGATGGCGCAGGACTCTGATCTGGAGGACGAATCGGAATAAACCTTTTTTTCTTCCTTTTCTAGTTGATTACATTATGAGGAATGGCGGAAGAACCATCACATGCAATGCAGCGATTGCTGATGGAATTGGGTACCAAGCATTTTCATAGTATCTTCAACGAGGGAGCGGGCGTGCTCTGGAGATATTACTGGATCTACGTAAGAGAAATTGAGAGTCAGTCTGTCAGCGAAGGTCACGAGTGCCGCATTGAATAGATTGGGGACTGCCTTGTTTGAGACGACAAAGTGCAGTTTTTCCAGGGATAAGGTCTCATATACCTTGGGAATGGCAATTCGTCTTAAGTTGGTGACCATAATAGGCGCCGGGTAGATTTGAGAGGCTCTTCTGGCGAAATCAGAGGGTCGAGCATCATGGGGGGTCAGCATATCCAGGAGTGAGATGAATACAAGAGGATCACCACTCTGAATGGAGGTCTGTACTCGACGTCGAACACTTCGAGCGAGATCCCATAATTTCCCATTGTCTTGTACCTTATGAGCTGTGATTACCATGGAGGCGTAAAATCCTAGTTCTTCCCCAAGTGGGGGATTGAGATACGGACGGAGATCCACCGGGGACATGCAATTTAAGGTGATAGGATACTTCTCCTCGGAATTACAGATTTGCTTGCTTGCTGCCATGAGCATAGCCGCACAAATCGCTCCATGGACTGACGTGGATTCCCTTCTGCATCGTTCAATGAGGGCACCAGTTTCCTCTTTTGAAAGCGTGCAGTGCACAATCCGGGTGAAACACTCTTCCAGGGAGGCTTTCCTATCTATAGGCAACGTTCGAGGGCGTCTCATGATAATGTTGAACATTTGCCTGCTGGCCAGAGTAGCACTCTTTACCATTCCTTCCAGGTTATTCATATGAGGAAGAAGTTCTTCTACCGGAGGCCTTTCCGGCATGCGCTTAAATGTGGGGACTTTGCCGTTACAAATGCTTCCCAGGAGCTTTATTAGGTCGTGCATGAGATACATTCCTGAGGTTCCATCACCCATGACATGATGAAACCTGGTCACTATGTCACTATGATTACGGTTTTGTAGGAGTACCACCCGTAACAAGGGCCCTGTAGACCACGGTAATACCGTATTCAGTTCTCTTTCTGCTTCCTCCTGCCACTGGGTATCCTTGGTTCTCCTTACTGACCGCAGAGGAATTTCGGGAACATCACATGACGTAAAAACCGGTTCTCCCTGCTGTATGTCAATCCGGGTTCTCAGCAGGGGATGACGCTGAGAAAGAAGATCGAGGACAGTCCGGAGTGCCGCCTCATCCACATACCCTGAGATACGAGCTACTGCAGCAAAGTTGATTGACCCCGCCTGAATTGTCTGCCAAACCACCCGTTCATTCGCACCCAGTTTGCGCAAGAACATCTCCTTCTGAACAGATGTCATGTGTTCACGTCCTGTGTGGCTTCATCTTCAATGCAGCTCAGAGTCCTTTGAAATTCTGAACACGTCAGCAGGGAACCCCTGTGCTCTGCACTCGATTTCTTCCACTTCATGAGGGCGGCCAGTAATCCATTCCATTAGATACTGGAGAATGCCTACATATGCATGGCACACGGGCGTCTCGCATTGAACGCCCTCACTGACGAAAATGCCCTTAATGGTTAATAGGAAGTGATCGCTTTCCTCTGTGAGTTTTATTTCCAAAGAAAGACCCTTTCCCATCTCTTCTTCGAATTTTCGTAAAGCAAGACGCATTTTGGTAACCTCAGGTACCAATCGGGCAGCGACCTGAAGACTCTTGGCCATCACCGGATTGTAATTGTCAATTGTGACACGGGTGAATTCTCGACCAATCCGCAGCTGCAGACTGCGAGTCCCTCTGTCTCCAAAAAGAGTGTTCAATGATTTAAAGAGGTTTCCCACATCTTCCAGCGGAATCTTGAACTGATAGTCTTTGGGTGGGAAGTTAGATTGGTAGTGCTGTAGATGGGCATGATTCAGGATAGATTTCAGTCCATTCGATCCAACGATGTTCTGTATGGTCTCCAGCCAGGTTCTCATTTCATAGTTGCTGGTGTTTTTTCCTCCACCGCTTTCATAGTGTGTGGGTTCTGGGCAACCCTCATCAAAACCAACCTTGTCCTTTTCACAGGACAGAGAAGAGAATTCCACTTCATCTTGACCCTCCAGAGATAGCTCTCTGTCTGAAGGTACTCTCGGCTCGGTAGTCATTTCACTCACCCTGCACACCGTATAAAGGATGTGTATATAAGGTTTTGTCTCCCCTCTCTTCTCTTCTTGCTCCATCAAAGGAGATGCAGCCTATTAATGGAGTAATTCACAGGATATTATCCGTGTTCCCTTCCACCTCATTTTCGCGTACATCCTGGCTATCTTCAAGTGCCCCCATGAGAGAATCGACTTCTTTTTCACCACCCAGTTTCTGCAGAGCAAGAGCAATTATCCATCGAACAGAATCCTTCTCTTCTCTCAAAGCTAGAACAAGGGGTTCTATAGCGCGCTTGTCTTTCAGTTTCCCTAATGATTCCGCTGCACAGCGCCGAACATTGGTGTCCTGGTCTCCTAATACCGCGATGAGGGGTTCTACTGCCCGTCTATCTCTTATTGTTCCCAGTATAAGAGCAGCCATTCTTCTGACATACCTGTTCTCATCTTCAAGGGCAATTATGACTGCTTCCACAGCCGGGGCACCGACTTTTTCCAGCGCGGTAGCTGCTTTCCTTCTGAGAGTCCAGTCATTTCTTCTCAGCATTTCAATAAGACCGGCAACGTCTTTCTTTTTTTCCATTTTGTCGATAGATCTCTTTGCTCGCATAGAGGTACCTTCGATTTCGCTTTATGCCGTGTTCTCTCTCCCTCATCGTATATTCTTATATAACCTTTGCGGATGCATCTGTGCATGAGGAACTGGAAAAACATTGAAGCACAGCATGAAATCCATGAAAGAAGCGAGAGTTGAGATAAGTGCCCACATCTGGTGATGTCCAGCCCCACTGTGCCCTTGCAGTGGACTTATAAACTGCAGAATCAACATATCTCATGACACACTGGCTCTGCATTCTGAACCGAGAGAACTGGAAATCTGTTCTCGATCACCAGGTGTGGGGTGTTTCTGAACGCCACAGGAACACAATCTCACGGGTGACAATTGGCGATGGACTATTCTTCTACCTGGTGGGCGAACAGTCTCAGAGTGGGCGGTTGGAGTCTGCAGTGTGCGGCCATGCTGACGTTGCTTCAGATGTTTTCAGGGATATCAAAAGAATTTTCACGTCGAAAACAGGCGAGACATATCCTCTCAGGACTAGGCTTCAAGATGTTGTATCTTTTGGAGAAATTCCTTTCAAACCATTGATTCCTGACCTTTCTTTTATTAAGAACAAAAAGAGATGGAGCGGGCACCTCCAAGGCAAGGCAATGCGCACGCTACCGGAGAGGGACGTTGCTCTCATTTTCAAGGCTGCTGAGAAATAAGTACCTTTTTATGAGGGCAGCCTGGCTATTGAAAGGCAGGAACTGTCGCAGTCTGGGAACCTCCTTTCTCGTCTCTGTATGCAATACGCCAGTGAGGTATCCAGGCCAAGCTGACCATATTCACTGCAATATCGCTCTTACGCGGAGCGAGGGAAACTCTCTCCACATTGTCCAGAGCTCTCTCCCATTCCTGAGTTATCACTGCAGTCTGCTCTTTCAGTTCCTGTTCAAGCTGCTTCGTTTCTTCTCTGAGAGCCTCCACGTTCTCTTCTGCTTGTTCTGCCTCCATGCTGGACATCTTGCTCTGACGGTACTTGCTCAAGGCAGTGGATGCAGCACGGGTAGATCGGCGTCCCATGAACATACCCAGCACTGATTCACCTACAGAAACAGCGATTTCCTGTTTGTATGCTCCTGCCTTAGCTTGTTTCTTGGTCAGTGTTGCCTCTGCTTTGCGCAACCGGTTCTCAAGGCTCTGAAAGCGTTTGTCAAATTTCCGGGTAAGAGCATCTACCTCTTCGTCTCTCTTCTCACGTGCCATTTGGGTCAAGCGCATCTTAAAGTCGCGTTCTGATTCCCCAGGTTTTGAATATGTTTTTAGTGACGGGCTATGAAGAAGGGTGATTCCCCCAGTGCGGTAGAGATGGTCTGTGAGATCCTTTTTCAGATTCGTAATTTCTCTCTTCTCATCGAAAGAATCAGGCAAGACCTCGAAAAGTGCATCTGGCTCAGGTGCAGAAAGTACATCGCGGGCATCGAGCTCGAGGGATAGGCTTTGTTCCCACTGGAGGAGATTGAGAGTATCCAGCAAGAGCAGTGCGAACTTCTTCTCTTCATCTAGTCGCAGCTTGCGATCTGTAACATGGACAGAGCCCATCCCCAGGACAGCAGGCACATATATGAGCTCGCTCTTCTCCAGTGTGGCAAGAGGCTCACCCTGGATGTCTTGTAGCGTAGCCTGAACACCTTTCTTCAAGGGAAGATAAACCTGGTCAATATCAGGTGAAATCGAGGGAGGGAGAGAAGCGAGGGATTCCGAAACGGGAGAGTGGACTGCGGGGTTTACACCTTCCAGGTAGTCAGGCTTTCTCTGACCTACCAGTTGCTTCACCTGGCTGCGGGTCAGCGGCCCTCTGAGATAACTCATAGCCCATCGAGTTTGAAAGGTAACGGGTGCTTTCTCATGAACATTGTGCAGGAGAAATATTCTTGATCCCAGGCTTGAGATTATCTGACTCAGCTCGGCCCGATCCAAGGATTGACCCGCCTCGGCAGAGGCACTCTCCAGCCCATCCAGTACCCGCATCTTGTCTCGTTCTGTCTGGAGCCTCCCGATGAGCCAGGTTCCTGTATTGGTCAGCCCCTTATAGTCAAGATCCACGGGATTCTGAGTGGTCAGTACCACCCCGAGTCCAAAGGCTCTAGCCTGTTTCAACAGGGTTAGCATGGGCTGTTTTGAAGGAGGATTTGCAACTGGAGGAAAGAACCCGAAAATCTCATCCATGTACAGGAGAGCTCGCAGGCTTGTTGTACCTGGCTGCGTACGCATCCAGGTGACGACCTGGTTCAAGAGCATGGTGACGAAAAACATGCGTTCTGCATCACTGAGATGAGCAATATAGAAAATGGAATGTCGTGGGATTCCTTCAGGCGTGCTCAAGAATCCAGGTATGTCCAGTGGCTGTCCCTTGAGCCAGGTCTGGAATCCGGGAGCTGCAATAATATTATTGAGATTCATGGCCAGAGCAAGCCGTTCTCTCTGGGGGAAGAATGTGTCCATATCGAAAACACCCAGCTGACTCATAGGTGGGTTCTGTATTGCAAGTATTAATTTTCGCAGATCCAGGTCCTCCTTTTGCCGCCAGAAGTATTCAAAAAGGTTAGCTAGGAGAATGTGTTCCCGGCTTCGCACAGGGTCGACATCCATCCCGATGAGCCCTAGTAGCGCGCTGACTGTCCCCTGAATTCGCTCCCGGAGCAACTCTGCATTGCCTTCCCACTCTAAAAGCGGCGCGGCAAAAGACTGCAAAATGGACACAGGTATGCCTGCATCACTTCCCGGCGTATAAAGGGCAAAATCTGCTGATTCTCGGAGCAGTGAGATCCGATCTCCGTCCTGGCCCCACTCCTTCAGTCCATTGCGCCATAATTCCGCTTGCTGTGAAGCAAATTGCTCAACAGTCAATCCTTTCCTGCGGGCATCATCCACATTCACCCAAGGTTTGAAATCCTCAGGATTCAATTCAGGGAATGTCAGCAGCAGATTAGTAATATCACCCTTGGGATCAATAATAAGGGCAGGTACGTGGTCGATGGCAGCCTCCTCAAGCAGGTCAATGCACAGACCTGTCTTCCCACTCCCTGTCATACCCACACAGAGTGCATGAGTAGTCAGATCTCTGGCATCATACATGACCAGGCGATCCAGCAACTGGCCACGAGCACTATTATATTCTTTTCCCAGGTAGAATGCACCCAATTTTTCGAATTCCATAAGAATGCCTCCTGCAACAGATTGAAACAAACCAGATTCCTTTTCTTTAGTCGGGGGGTCTTTACATATTCTTTCATTGGTGACTATTCTGGTTTGCCTGTATCTGGTAAGGCAGCAATCCCTATAAACTTTTGGACAGACAGCGCTTTCACATACTGATCATGACGCCTCTTTTGCAGCATTCTTTCCCTGTTTTGCAATAGTAAACTTGCAGGATTCCTTTCCCTGGGCTTTACATTCAATTTCCTTGACTTCATGTTCTTTCCCTGTAATCCAGGTCATGAGACTGGTCCAGAATCCGACAGGCTGCCAGCATATACATTCTGATGATTTCACTCCTCCGCAGTAGTAGCAGTCCTTCACCTCCACATGGAAGTGAGTTTCATCTTCAGTCAGAATATGAGCAACTCCAAACAACTTGTCCAATTCCGCTAATACCCTGGATAGGATGAATCGCATCTTTCTCTCTTCGGACAAGAACGTAGTAGTCAAGCCTGCCAACCCAAACATGGTGGGCCGACTTTCCAGCGCATACTGAAAGACTAGCTTTCCCCAGCGCAAGAGAAGCGGTTTGGCGGCCTTCTCTCCGAATAGATCCACCACAGATCCTATTGCCTTTTTAAAGGGTTCAAGTTCAAGAGCAGGTGTGTCATCATCTGGAGGGGGATTGTCAATGTAATGATCAAGCCCAGATCGTCTCAGCAAAGTGTTGAGTCCATTCTCGCCCAGCTGCTCTTCCACGCTCCTGAATATAACGCAGATCAGCTTACCAGGTATTCTATGTTCACTCATGTCCCGTAGTGCTTGTCCGCCTATAAGATGATTCTGATTCATAATCTATGCAAATTGTCCATGATTTCAGCTGAGAAGTAGCAGCTGAAGGAGGTGGCCTTAGGTGAAACCACCAAGAAGGGGGTATTTGCTCTATAGAGACGACACAGATTGGTATTCTGACCATCAATCATTGATCTTCTGGGTCTCACCAGGTGTTCTACCCTTGTTACGAGGACACTGCAGGATATAGTGGATCACAGAAAAGGACTTACTGAAAGAAGCCCTTGAGAGTCAGAGAATGTTGAACAAGATGTTCAAAGCAATCATCTCTATCACTACCATCAGCAACAACAGTGCAGATTGGTTCCGATTTCAGAATGGATTCAGCAGGATGAGGAATGTCCTTGATCCATGAATAGAAAAGCCATTCACTGGTATCGGGCATAGTGATATTCCTTTCAGCATACACAATGGCTTTCCCCCATGTTCTGAGAGCGCTGGGCTGAGCGGAAGACACATCCAGGATTCCTCGAACCGCATTTTCATGGAGGACTACCATATTCCGCCCATACACTCTTTCCAGGAGCTCCAGAGTGGCCTGAGGGCGAGGGTTTATTTCCATGACATACGGATTGCCGTTTGGGTCAACGACAAAATCAATGCCACAACTTCCTTTCAACCCAAAGTGGCGTGTCATTGTCGTGCACATGGAATCCACAACTGCACGTGCATGTTCTCCCGGAAAGCCAGGAGTGATGTTTCCACAATACCAGAATTCTCGTGCCCCGAACTCTCCCCTGCCGATGAGCTGTTCATTGACTGACAGCACCTGTGCATTTTCACCATCTCCTAGGAATGATACTGAATAAGGCTCTCCCTTCACCAATTCCTGTATGACATATGAAGACAGCCTGTGAATTTTCATGCCCCCCCCACTCTTCTTCGGTTTGACTATGTAGTTGTGGCCATTGCAGGTTCTGGGTACCTTGATATTGTGCTGGCTGCACACCTGACACACACTTTTCCATTCCCTTACCTTCTTGACCGTCTCTGCGTTATTTCCTATGATTTCATAGCATTCTGAGAATCTTTGAAGAATATGAGGATAGTTCTCAAGAGGACTCACAAATATCAAGCAATCTGCATCAACCAACCGAGCACCCCTCAAAAAAAAGTATGGGCTGAATGAGCCCAGTGATACACCAAAT
>JACVGW010000001.1:0-36114 GCA_018992565.1 Theionarchaea archaeon | reverse complement strand
TTCTCAAGAGGACTCACAAATATCAAGCAATCTGCATCAACCAACCGAGCACCCCTCAAAAAAAAGTATGGGCTGAATGAGCCCAGTGATACACCAAATCTACGCCGCAGTGATATCGTCCTGCAAACAGACTCCAGATCAAGGTCTCCAAAGAAATCTACTGCTACACAGTCTTTCCCTGCTCTTACTGCAGATTCTGCTACTGCACGTGTGGACAACCCTGCCAGCACATATTTCATGTGACACAGTCTGATAACCGCCCCGCATCCACCGCTTCCCGGATTTCCATAGCGATGCGCCGACCCACACTCATCTGCACCCCATACTTGTACATGGTATAGGGAGAGCTGGTCAGAAGAATTGGCGCTCCCGGCACTCGTAATGACACATCGAAAGTATAGAATTTCAAATCTCTGTCAAACACACCCTGCAATGCGAAACATCCGAATATTCCAGGAGGATATTCCTGCTTACACGTTTTAGCGAATTTCTCTCCCAGTTCAAACACAGTGTCCAGCTGTGATTCCCGCACCGTTAGTCCTCTGTGTCCAATGGGTATGACGGTTGGAGTCCTGGAAAAGGCTTTTTGTTCTTCAGCTGTCATATGGAGCACTCCTTCAATGTCTGTTTCTATTCGTTGGTCTGCTCCCATGAACTCAATGTCATCATGTAAGGGGGAATAGAAATAATCTAGATTGAACAGCGCTCCCACCACAAACTCCTCAATGACTGCTTTTTCCAGGTCTTCTTTCAGGATCAATCCTTTCTTGATAAGGTCTTCAGATTTCCGTGTATATTCCTCGAATGACGCGCAGGTGAAAAATCCTCGCTCCACCCTTTTCTTGGCCTGGGACAACTTCACCATGACTAACCTGTCAATATGGTTGGGAGTCTCTATTATTCTGGGAAAGGGAACACCTGACTTCTCCATGAGGTAGTACTGGTTCTTGGGCACATCTCTTTCTTCAGCCCGAAGCATTTGACGTGCTCCGAACAAGGGAACCTCAAACGTGGTCTCAATGTTGTCATATCCACAGTATACTGAGAATGATCTATTTGGAACAAAGATTGTATTCAAGTTCTTGAGTTTTTCTACAGTATCAGGAGATGAAATATGAGAGAACTTCTCTAGGAGAATGACTTCATCAAACAGGTTCCTGAACCTTTTGGTATAGGTTTTTTCCCGCCCTTTCTGACAGACTACGACAGTCTTGAATCCTTCCTCCCGGGCCCCATACCCAACTTCAAGGGCAGAATGGGAACCCAGTACACCGATATGAACGTTATCAGGGTCATACGTCTTTGCAAGGGCTTGAACTCTCGATCTCATGTTGTAACCTCCACAGCATACTACTCACGCTGTAATAAATCTTTTGCACTGACCTGACAGTGGGCTCCAAGAGAATAGACAAGCGAGCTGAATATGCCAATATTCTGTGCTCTTTCGCCAGTAAGTCGGCTCCACTGGGTAGGCAAGATTTGGAGGGGCTGTGAGCTTTTGCAGTTGTAAAGGTTCCTCCAGCACGATGCCATAGAAAGTTTACAACAATCTCAGAACTTTATTGCAGCATCTTTTGTATTATGTGAAGAATTAGAGAGAATCATCAAGTTGATTAAGGATTTTGCAAGCCCCAATTATTAAATAAAAACATTTTTAAGCAGTAGTCTCTAATTAAATGGTGAAATGACGAAGGACTCATATGATCTCATAATTGTAGGCTGCGGAATGGCAGGAGCAGCAGCTGGGTTAACTGCGTTGAAGGAAGACCTGACCGTCTGCATTATTGAGCGAAAAAAGAGCGAATTCGTTGGCAGGAAGATATGTGGAGAGCTAGCACCATTGAAGATGGTGAAGTGGCTTGAGAAAGAATTCAGTATTTCTCTTGATTATTATTCCTTGAAAGGTCTGGAGATTTGCACCCTCTCTGGATATGTAGACAGTACGCAGGGCGTAGCTCGAGTGAGGGATCCCCTGTGCACTATTGACAGATGGCAATTTGGGCAAGTCATGATGAAGGAACTTCTCAGAAGAGGTGCAGAATTCTGCCATGAAGTTGTAACGGGGCCTGTATGGAGAAATGGAGTGCATGGCGTTAAGACCCATGGCAGGTCCTATTACGGGACATTAACCGTGGATTGCAGCGGTGTTTTCTCCGCTCTCAGCAGGGGACTCTGGCAGGGACTTGGCAGCTCGTCATCTATCGGATTGGGATACAAGGAGAACGTCATTCTGGAAGAGCCAATTCCCAAGGAATATGCCGCCATCATTTTTGATAATTCTATTGTGCCTTCAGGGTACTTCTGGTTCTTTCCCAAGGGCAAGTGTGAACTGAATGTGGGGGCCGGGGGAATGGCACTTCATTGTGCTCCTTTTAGGAAGGCAGTGAATCAGGTTTTGAAATCCTATCCGTGTTTCAGGGTCAAGGAAAAGAATAGCACGGGCTATGGTGCTCTTCCTCTGGGAGCTCCTCTTTCTTCCATGGTGGCGCCAGGCCTGCTGGTGTGTGGTGACGCTGCGGGGCAAGCAAATCCTCTCACGGGAGAGGGAATAGCTCCCTCCCTGAATGCAGGACATATGGCAGTCACAACGGCAGTGGAGGCAATTCGCCGCAAGGATGTCTCTGTGGCGGCTCTGTGGAAGTACAACTATGATTTCATGCAGAAATTTGGGAGGATTTTTGGATCACTACTACCTCTGAGAGATTTCATGGTGTCTCTCTCAGTTAAGGAACTCAAATTACTGCTGCAGAATGTCATTACCGATGAAGTGCTGTATGAGCTGGAAGAAAACGAACCCTCCTACACTTTGAAGACCATCTTGACCACAGCGGCCAATGCAGCAAGAAATCCGTCCCTCCTTTTCAAGCTTGGACGTGCTGTGGGTAGAATGAGCATTTTGAGAGCTATCTATGATCGGTATCCAAAGGACCCACGGCGATTTCCGCAGTGGAGACAGCATGCTGCAGCCTGGGGTGGGCTGTGACGTGCACTCCCTTCAATTGACCTGTTCAGACTCGGTTGAGAGGCTAAGAGGGCAACACTTATATGGTGAAGGGTGGAGCCACAGGTGGTGACTCAATGTCATACGTCAGTGACGAAGATAGAAACATGCTGGAAGCATTACCTGAAGACAAGCTGATCGAGATCATGATGTTCAATAACCGGAATATTTGGAGAGTAGATGGGTTGTACTTCCTTGGTATTGAGAACCGGTTTGGCACAGAGGCCGCGGCAGAAATTGATGCTGAAGTGTGGAATATCATGGGAACCCTTGAGGCAAAGGCCCTCAAAGGCATCCTGAACATGAAAGATTTTTCTGTCACTACTCTCATGAATGCTTTGCACCACACGAGCTGGGCCCTTGATCAGCACGAAAAAATCATTACCGTAGAAAATGGTATAGGTATTCTGAAGATCCTCAACTGCAGGACACAATTAACCCGATTAAAGAAGGGATTTCCAGAGTTCCCGTGTAAACAGGTGAGATTTAGCTACCTTTCCAATTTTGCGAGAGAGATCAACCCTCATATCATGTGCAACTGCATAAAGTGTCCTCCCGATGAACATACGGGAGATGTATGGTGTGAATGGCAGTTTGTCCAGGAATAGACACATGCAGGTCTCTGATAGTGGTTAAGAGCAACTCTGATGGTACAGGCGAATATTCAAGTCATGAGCAGATAAATCGCTTTGAGGTGGAGTGATCCAGGTATAATATCTGATTGTGAAATAATGTGTACTTTAAACCACAAAATAGGTCAGATATTTCAATTTCGAAAATTTGATTATATTAGCGTTACAAAGACTTAAAAAGGGGTAACACCAATATGCAACTGTAGTTAAACACTGAGGAGAGTGGGTAAACAAGTTACCACTTCCATGGATTTCACCTCCTTCGTCTTGTTTATTTAATCCCCACTCTTCTCAATCCTTCTTCTCACAGACTTTTCCCAGAAAAAAGAATACTCGTGACTATTTTCTGGAAGGTACTTTTGCACTTTTTGCGGGTTCGAGTAAAAACTACAGAAACAATGATGATGTGGCGGGTATTAAATACTGCAAAAGTTTAAAAAGGGACATGACAAAGAATATGCGGAGTAACAACTCCAAAGAGTGGGAAGAAAACAAGTTACCACTTCCATGGATTTCACCTCCTTCGTCTTGTTCTCAATCCCACTCTTTCATTCCCCCTTTCTTTGTAGAAAGTGTATATAGTAAGACAAGACAGCCAGCATTCTAGGGTAAATTACTTAGTACTTAGAAAGTGTGGGCAACCCATCTCCAACATCCTTGAGATTAAGAGGAATTAAAAAATCCAAGTTAATAACAAGCACTTTTGTGGGAACCGATTGCCGGGTTCTCAATAAGAATCCTGTAACGATAGACTGCACACATCTATAAGAAAGACCATATATCCCTCACAGTATTGTTCTCTCTTGCACGCTGTGGCACGTACATTGTTCTTCCACTGTAGTTGGATGGACTCAGATTCTGAAGAGATACCTCAAGGGTTCAGACTCCACAGCTACCAGCTGGTGTGAATCAGCACTGTCTCGTGCTACTTCTCTCAGCAGTACGATCTGTTGCATTATCTCTGTCTCTGGAAGGACTGCCCATTCATCAATGAATCCAGTGGGCTCTATGTGTAGATTGTCGACCATGGCAACTGTGTCTCCCGGGATATATCGGTATAGGCCGGATGTAGTCATCACCAGAACATATTCTTCCCCGGGAATTGCAGTCTCCATTGTCTCAATGTCGAAGTCATATTCCCTGTAGGTTCCTCCTTCGAGCTCCATCTCTCTCCACTGGTTCAACGGGATGAATTCCAGAAAACAGTGGTCAAGCAAGGGTACAATACCTTTCTCATCCAGCTGAACACCTACCACAACCTCATCAGTGCAGTACAGCCTCCGGAACTCCACTTGGCCCAGGAGGGACTTGAGCACATTCTCGAATGGCCTTGCGCTTACAGTCGTTACTACCAAGGAGAAGTCAGGCCACAATTGACGAATGTCAACTGTCTCATTGTCCGACTGAACCATGCGCAAAAACTTCAAAAAGAGCACTGGGTCAACAATGGCAGATATCACATTCTGTCTCGAAACTTGCTGAATAGCTCTCTTCCATCTCTTTTTCCAATCAATTTCGGATTCTGGCAACTGGGGAGTGATCACCCTTCCCAGTACAGGGGTAGATTTCAGTGTACTGCTTCCCAGAGCAAGTATATCCCCAGCTGGATTTCCCCTTACCATGTGTGGGTGTTCCAGCCCAGCAATCACATTCCCTGAAACATATGCCCAGTCTTCTGCTCTGGAAGCAAACAACCTCAAAAATGCATCCCTGAACCCACCAGCCATATCCTGTGTGTACGGAATCAGTTTTGGCTTCTTATTGAGTCCAACGGACTCAATCCAGGCTGCTGTGTGTTCTGTAATCAGAGCATCGTTTTCCCCACACATCATCCTCTGTATGTAGGGTTCAACATCGCAGTACATAGAAAAGGGGACAGACTTTCTGAAATCCTCTGTACTTCTGATCTCTCTAAACAGGTACTCCCTCCCAAACCGAGTACTCACATTCTCATGAACAATTTCCTCAAGAACTTTCTCCTGCGTTTCTCCTGGTCTTCTTATCCAGGAGGGATCATCAACGCACTGCAGTACATTTAGAACGGAACTCATTTCTCTCACCTCTGGAGAGAAATACTGTGAGAAAAGGCTCAACGACCAGAATGCCACCACAACCGAGGCATATTGGACCGCTTTCTTGCCTCAAAGGGGGCCCGGTGAACCCCGTGGAAACACACAGTATCTCGTCTCTCGTCTTTTCCTCCATATTGGAGAGGTCAAAATCGGTATATAAATGTTTGCATGATGGTACAAGTGTTCAAGTCTTCTTGCGAGATTCTTGGTTTATTGCTTATAGAAGAACATACGAAAATGAGAGAATTTCCAGATTTTTTGAAGAATTTCCATTCCTGCTGGTAAGTTGCGTTCATCCAGAAAGCATCTTCTTCTACGTATTTGTCTCTGGAGCTTTTGGAGCAATTAATGATGAAAAAAGCCCATTCTCTCCAAATGGAATGGGCAATCTATAGTCCGCAGGTTCAGGACATGATATCTCTCTTTTCCCACAGGAGGGAGGCTATCAGCAGAAGACCCACTATATAGATAAAGATTATTCCTACGGAAAAATAGGCAGACCTCAATTCAAATGGTCCTCCAAGCAGCATCTGAAGCAGGGTCTGGGCATTATTGAGAAAGGTGTATGTCTGGACCTGGCTGAAGAATTCTACAAGCATTGAAATGACATAGAATCCTATGGACGCCAGAGCGGTAAGCGCAATGCTGGTCGTCTGAGATGCTACCACAAAGGTGAAAGCCACCACTACCATGTTGATCAGGATATATACGAGGCAGATCAGCAACAGCCTGGGGATAAAGGATATGAAGTCTTCAGGAAATCCCCATCTGATGGCGAACAAGAAGGATATCAGTGCGATTCCATACACAATCAGGCACATATACAGGAATATAGCCAGGAACTTGCCTGTTATCACATTGTCTCGTTTCACTGGCCTGGTGAACAGGGTTCGCAGGGTCCCAGAAGACTGCTCCACACAGATGGAGGTAGCCGCTATTAGAACAGCCAGGAAGGGCAGAATAAGAAGGCTGTTCTGGAGACTGATGTTGTCAGTGATAATCATTATTCCACTGTAAGACCCTACAGGGCGGGTCATCCAGTTTATCACAGAGTACATGCAACACACCAGAAAAACAACGATGAGGCCTGCATGAGCGGCTTTCTGTCTGAATAGCTTACTGGTTTCAAATCTCATCACACGGTATACATTCATGGATTCACCCCCTTGAGATCAAGGTTCTTGATTGCTCCTTGAGATACAGGTTTTCCTTCTCTGATGACCACACCGTACGATGCCAGCTCCTTGAGGTCAGCAGGAATGCATGTGGTAACCAGGACAGTATTTCCTTTTTCTTTTTGTTCCTTCAGCAAGTTTTTCACATGATCCCGAAACGATGGAGTGAGGGCCAGAGGTTCGTCCAGAATGAGCAACCTGGGCTCTCCAAGAAGGGCAGCAGCAATCCCCAGGAGTTTCTTCATGGTGGAAGACAAATATCGGACCTTGGTGGATGGGAAGGTGATGTCAAGAAGATCAATGACTTCATCAGGACCTGTCTGGAACAGGGCAGCAAACAATTCCAGATTTTTCTGGGCAGTCAAATCCTGATAGAATGCAGGCTCCCCTACCATGCAACCCACACCTTTCAATGCTTTGGCGGGATTCCGGGTTACGTCAGCATCAAAGAGTGTGCATGTCCCCGATGTAGGTTTCAACAGTCCAGTGATAAGCTTCAGCAATGTAGTCTTTCCAGCACCGTCTTCACCCAGAATACCTGCGATGGTACCTTCTTCAACTTCAAAGGTGATATCATCCACCACAGAATTCTTGTCCAGGGTTTTTGTAAGTGATGTACAGGTAATTGCAGACATGGTATGAGGAATTTCCTATTCTATATAAGACTTTGGATAGGGTTGTCTCTTTAACCTGAGTACTGCTAATCTCAGAAAAGAGCCAGCTCATGTGGCTGGGTAAAAATAAAAGAGAGAAACTACTCCTCTATTTCACTAATGACGTCTTCCACCTGTTCCATGAACACCTGGGCATTCTCCATCATTGTCTTCATCTTGTCTTCAGGCATGCTGAAGGTGGGAGAAAAGTCTGCTTTCTCTGCCAGTTTCTTTGTATCCTTTATGAGTGAACCCAGTTCTTTCTCCACTATGTTTTTCTTGATAAACTGGCTTTCAAATGCAGCAATGATTTCATCCGGATTCTCTGTTGTGACCTCCTTGGTAAGCAGAAGGGCTCTGGCACAGAACAGGAGACCGTAAAACACTCGTGAGACAGCATCTTCATGGAAATCCTGGTTGATCAAGACCTCAGCGGCTGTGAACTTGTCTGATGCAGCATCCAGAAGCTGATCTATTTTGCTCATACTGTGCACTGCTGCAATGTGCTTAAATACTTTTAGGCTCTCTCCTATGTGGTAGGAACTCAGAAGGGAAGTTCTTTGAGGAGTGCCTTAGTCTTTTCAGGATCAGTCTTTCGAGCCTGATTAATGCACCGCTTGTAGTATCTGGACTTTCCCAGTCTCTTGTGGCAGAGAGCTTCCCATACTAGAGGGCGAACGTCTTTAGGGGTCAGCATGGAACACTGCCTGAAAGAGCGAGCTGCAGCTGCAAAATTCCCGAGATCCAGATAAATCCCTGCTTTTTCTAACCAGCCCTCTTCGTCATCACTGTATATGTCCAGATAATCAGTTATCACGGCCAGGGCCTCTCTTGACTCTTTCATTCTCGCAAGGATGACTCCTTTATAGTAGTGGAAGATGTCTATTCCAAAAGGATCAAAGTGCTTTTCCACTAGCGTTAATGCTTGCTGGTATTCTTCCCTGGAGATCAGGTCTTCAATCTCAGCGAGTATCTCTCCCGTCTCTGCTCTCTTCAATGAACTCAATAGATAAGGATCAGAGGACGTCAGGGCAGCGGCTTTCCTGTAGTATTCTACTGCTTCTTTGAACTTGCCCATATTCTCGTACACTTCAGCAATGAACATGGGGTGAAGCCAGTTGTCTGGCTCCATTTCGGCCACCTTCTTCAATGTCTCGATAGCCTTTTCCACTTCACCTGTTTCTATGTACTGAAGAGCGAGTTCAACAACCAGAGGCGGTTCGTCAGTAATAGCAGCGGCTTTTTCCTCCAACATAGTGACCGCCTGCTGGACATTTCCCTGCTCTTTCAGGAGCGAGCTGTACAACAAGATCAGATCAATATTCTCAGTGTTAGATATTCCCTCTTCAACGATAGTTCGAAGGTTTTCGATGCCCCCAACAGCCCGTTCCACTACGAAATGGGGCATTTCTTTCATTAGTGTAGCCACAACGTCTGCGCCTTCAGAAGCAAGCTTCTCTTTGAGCTTTTCCCATTGTGAAGTAACATACAGCTCTCCTTCTTCTATCAAAACGTGAATTTCCCTTTCATCCTGGGTTCCTTCTGGAAAGACCAGGTCAATCTTCTTGCTCAGGAACTCATCCTGGAATTTCTGGAACCCTTCCTTGAATTCGTTCCAGGAACTGAACGCATGCTCATTTCCCAGTGTTTCAAGCAGAGAAGCAGTGAGTTCCGGAGGGACGTCAAGGTATACACCTTCATCAATCTGAGAACAATCCAGTCTCCTGGTCTCTGCCATGGACTGATACATGTTTGTCAGATTGGAAAGAAACTCATTAATTGGCCCAGTAATCTCTGATGGGGTTATGTGGTTGAACATATCGATGCAGGTAGTGTATCGCTGCCAGGACAACTGGGTAAACAGGTCTCTCATGACTTCCTCATCAAGTGGCTCATCAGGTATTGACGTACTGCTTGACTTGAATATTTCTGCCGCCAGCCTCTTGCCGATATTATACACTGCCAGTTCACCTGCTGTGGTCAGCGGCTGTTTACCTGGGCTTTCTTGCAATGCATAGGCACCCATCAGACAAGCCATCACTTCCTGAGGCCCAGCTAAATCGCGGCCTATCATTTCATTGCATCTCAGGAGCAGAGTATCAGCTGCCCCTTTGTCGAATTCAGAAGCTATACTGAGGAGTGCTTCGAATAATTGATGATTGTTCTCATTGGAGAACGATAAAATGAAGGGTTCAGTGCTTTCTTCCTTCTTCTCCAGTAATTCTAATTCTAGAGCTTCGTAACATGTAGTGCAGAAGTCAAACCCAGAGAATCTCTGACTCTGGCTGGGAGTGATTGTTCTCATACACGCTTTGCATCTCATAGTGCCACTAGGAGGGGCTCACTATATAAACATGTGGGGGTCTGCCAGCTCGTATGTGATGTACAAATAGACATTCGGGGCAGTTACTCTCCACTCATGCTCGCTTCCTCATGAGCATGTACCCAACTCCCACGAGCACCAGAATTGTTGACAGAGCTGCATTTCCCTCCTGATCTAGAACCAGTACTGCATCAGTCTGACCTTCTCCTGCTGTAATATTTGAAGAAGATGTTATATATCCCTGTTTTTCTGCTCGCAGCGTATGAGCACCCGGGACAGTCTTGTACTGGACTACTCCCTGCGTATCAGTTCTTCCTGCAAAGACATTGTCCACATACACGTTTGCGTCACTGAGTGGAGTCCCTGCGTCATCTTCCACACGTATGCCCAGCACGGCTTCTACAGGCACAGTGATAACCAGGTCAGCAAAGCTCATTTGGTTATTGAAGACAGTGACATGTTGTTCATCTGACTGATTCTGCCATTTCGCCTCTACTGTGTGGGCCCCTGCAGGAACTATCACCGTGAACACGCCGTCGGGGTCAGTATGACCTTCCTTAAACCCATCAATATAGATATCTACGTCGGCCACTGGATCACCGTTCTGGGTTACCACCTGGATTTTGATTGAACCCTGTTTCTCCACGGTGAACACGAAATCTACATACTGGGTTTGAGTGGATGCGATTCTTACTCTGGTGGACTGCTCTTCATTGTCATACTTGGCAGTGATGGTATGTTCCCCGAACTCCACTTCTGGTATGACCACGCTCCCTGATGCATCAGTTGCAGCAATGTACGTGTCGTCCATCAATACGTCGACGGCGGAAATGGGCATTCCATCCTGGTCAGTAACTTCAACTCTGATATCAGCTGCTTTCTTCAACACGTAGTACTCACACGATGCATTTCCCATTCCAAAAGGGGAGACTGCTTCTGCATGAATGACTCTTCTTCCATATCCATAGTCCTTCAGTGTCCAACCGCGAGAGGCAGTTCCTGCACTGGCGATTATGCTTGATGAGAGCTTTCTTCTGACCCCGTCAGGCTCTTCCTCCCAGAAATCGATTTCACAGGGATGTGAGACCACCCAGGTTACAGTGAGCATGTCGCCGACAAAGTATTTGCCTCCGCACCCTTTGTCTACTTCTATAGTGATGGTGAAGGGTTCGTCAGAGAAAGCGAATGCCTGACTATAAAGTGGGACAACAGACGCTGCAAAGACCAAAAATAGCACAATGATCACAGGTTTCTTCATACGTACGTTTAGCCAGCAGTGTATAAATTCTTTTCCGTCTCAGTCTCCTAGCAGGCCTGTCTACAGGTGACACCTTTCAACTTCTGAGGAGAGAAGGGTTAAAACAGGACACACGAACTCAGATCCAACGATAAAGGCCCTCACCCTGCACGAGCTTCCCTCTCACAGGCTGCCATCCGCTCTCTCCATCCACTCTTGCCAGAATCTGATCGCGATAGGAGTTGCCTGACCAGCCCAGAATCCACCAGGTATTTCTCCCCTCCAGAGTCACAACTATGTTGAGAGCTCCTCCATGAATATACTCTGCATATATGAGGGTTTCGTACTCAAAGCAGGCAAGTTGAGTCTCCCTCGTGTCAGGATAAGGGAAATCACACTGCACCTGAATCAGATCATACTTGGGAGAGAGCACCATTTCATTTTGCAGGGAGTCCCTGGTATTAATGGAATAATCAGCAGGTAGCAGCACTGTGATCGTTGAGGGTTCATCTATGCGGTCAGCTGTAATTTCGAGCATTACTCCATATTCTGTGGTGCTCACGTTACAGTGCAGGTTCTCTGGCGTTTGGAGATTTTCAGCCACAATATTGTCTCCCACTGGCGAGACAGTGTCAATGAAAGGGAGCGGGATATACAGGACAACGTCACTGAGTGGTATATCGGGCTCAATGTAAATCTCATAGGAGTACTCACTGCTATACGTTTTCTTGTAGAGGCTGTATCTGTAGTACATGATTATTGAAATCATTGATACTATGACTATTACTCCAGTCAGTCCATACTTGAGAAGCTTTCTCATGTTCATTCACATCTTGGTATGGGGAGTGAATCCTTTAAATACATTCTTCAAGACTGAATCGCCCGTAATGAAAGGGAACAGGACGTCGTGACATTTCTCGATACTGATCTATGTTTTCAGTGGTTGCGGGAGTGGAGTACGACTGCTTTCCCGCGGCTCATCTCTCGAATGGTATGGTCCAATTCGTACAAATGCTCTTGGTTTCAAGTCATCAGCAACTGTCTCACATGCGCTGTGCCACATTTGCAGCGTGTCCTGAAGCAGAGAAAAAGGATGCACTGCAGATTATCAGACAGCCGAGGCCATGGTGGTGCTGGATATGATCTGACCATGGATGCCAGTCTCAGTGCCATGTCTCCTTTTCACTCCAGTGAATTCTCATTTTGGATAAAAATGCAATTCCAATTATACAAATATTATCAATGCAAAGACTTTTATAGCGAGAGATGTCTTCTACTATAGGTGAACCAAAATGGATAGCTTTCAGATGCTGTTCAGTTCTCTGTCTGTGAAAGGCATGGAATTGAAAAACAGAATTGTCATGGAACCCATGATTGTGAGATATGCAGATTATGATGGCAGTGTTACACCTCGAATGATAGACTATTTGGAAAAAAGGGCGGAAGGCGGTGCAGGACTTATCTTGACTGCTGGTGCCTATATCGTTCCTGAAGCCAAATACAGGCCAAACCAGTTGGGAGTCTACAGTGATGATCTCATGCCCGGATTGAAAGAATTGGCAAGAGCTCTCCATGGCCACAAGGCAAAAGCAGGCGTGCAGATGATACACAGTGGCAGACGTCTGTCTGAATCTGTGTACGGTTCTGAACCAGTAGCACCTTCCCCTGTGGCTCATGCAGGGGCTTTCATGGGAGCTCATGGTAAGGCCATGATTACTCCACGCAGGCTGTCGATGCGCGATATCAAAGATCTGGTAGAAGCTTATGGAGCAGCGGCCGAGAGAATTAAGAAGGCTGGATTTGACATGGTAGAGATTCACGGTGCCCATTCGTACCTGATTAACCAATTCCTGTCTCCGCATACTAACAAGAGAACGGATGCATACGGTGGGAGTCTTGAAGGAAGAATGCGCTTTGCGCTGGAGATACTTGAGCAAGTGCGGGCTGAAACTGGAGAGTCTTTTCCGGTGTCATTTCGTATGAATGGTGATGATTACTTCGGTTCTACAGGGATTCAGCTGGAAGAAGCCAAGAAACAGGCTCCCCATTTCGTGGAGGCAGGCGCTGACATTCTCAATGTCTCTGCAGGAAGCTCAATACTGGAAGCCACCAATTGGAACATACCTCCAATGCGAATTCCCCGTGGGGTGCACCTGAGACTGTCTGCCGGAGTGAAGGAAGTGGTTGATGTTCCTGTCATTGGAGTGGGAAGGATGAATGATCCCTATCTGGCAGAACTGGCGCTATCCGAAGGGAAGCTAGACCTTGTGGGAATGGCAAGAGCACTGCTAGCAGACCCAGAATTGCCAAAGAAAGCAGAGGAAGGCAGAGTCAAGGACATAAGAAAATGCATTGCTTGCAACCATTGTCTGGATCTGGATACCAGTCGGTTTGCAGCGTGTACGTGTGCCATCAACCCAGAACTGGGAAGAGAAAGGATATTCCGAATCAAAAAGGTGAAGACACCAAAGAAGGTCATGGTCATCGGGGGAGGTCCTGCTGGGATGACAGCAGCAATGTATGCGCAATTACGAGGACATAATGTGACACTGTATGAAAGGGAGGGCCAATTGGGAGGACAGATGCTACTAGCCGTTATGCCGCCTCATAAAGAAGAAGTGCAGGAATTCATTGACTGGCAGATCCGTCAGCTCGAAACCCTAGGAGTCACAAAAGTCCTGGGGAAGGAAGTCACCACAGATTTCGTTGTGGGTCAGTCTCCTGACGTGGTCATTGTTGCGACTGGAGCAGTCCCTGCCACGTTGTCAATTCCGGGAGCTGATTCTGAACACGTGTGCAGTTTTCAGGATGTTCTGGAAGGTACTGCAACACCCAAGGGAGCTGTAGTTGTTATCGGTGGAGGTCGAGTAGGTGCGGAAACAGCAGAATTCATTGCAGAAAAAGGAGGAAAGGTCACTATTCTTGAACAGTTGCCTGTTATATGTCCTGATATGGGAGCTTCTGCCCGGTATTTCATGTGCGAAGCATTGAAAGATGTTGGAGTGGTAATGCTGCCTGGTTCAAGAGCAGTGAAGATCGTTAAGGAGGGTGTAGTCATTGCAGATTCCTCCGGAGAACACACACTCAAGGCAGATGCAGTAGTCCTGGCGGTGGGTTTCTACCCTGAGAGAAAGATTCTGGATGAACTGATTGAAGCAGATTTCTACAAACTGAGGGCAATTGGAGATTGCGTTGAACCAAAATCCATTTTGAGGGCAGTTCAGGAAGGTGCTAACACCGCTCTTCAAATCTAATAACCTTTCCCTTTTCTTTTATTTGTGGTGTCTGTCAGGCAGGGATTTGCTTCATTCTGTCAAATTGAAACTGCCGAAATACACAGAAAAATCTGCGACTTTTGCAAATCCAACCTTCTGAGCCGTCTTAATGGAAGGAATGTTGTCTTCCCAGCTATCCCAGTGAGGAGTGATCCCTCGTGACAGGCAGTAATCCACCAGAGCTGATGCAGCAGCTGTGGCACATCCCAGCTGTTTGTATTCTTCTCCCGTCTCAATGCCGATGCCGCATTTCCCCTGGCTGACATATTCCGCAGTACACCTGCATACAATCTCGTCGTTATGGGTAATGCAGAACCCCCATCCGTTATCAAGAAAATCTGCAACGGATTTCCAGCATAATTCAATTTCTTCAACAAGATCTAGCTTGTTCTTGATGGGGGATTCCAGAAATTCCTTGTTGATCTTCCTACGTTCAAACCCTTCTGGCAGTGATTTTATCTCAACAGAAGGTGCAGTATAAGCATAGAGCTGCCGCTTCCTTTTCTTGAAGGACACAAAAATTCCCGGAAGCGTTTCTTCCCAGTGAGGCGTATAGTGGATTTTAAAGATGTAGATTTTCTTTCTTGCAGCAGTTGGAATGATCTCATCGGCCAGTGTTCTTTCCAGTTCTTCCCGAAAGGGTCCACATACGTCCCCCATGAAGTAGAGACAATGAGTGGTATCCCAGACAAGAGCACTTCTTGGGGTATCTGGATCATCAACCCAGATTCTATTTGGGGTGTTCCCCTCTCCAACTGAAGATATGACCAGGGCCAGTTGTGGGGTTTTGGCCAGTGGAAGAATTTTCGGGCTGTCATGTAATTCGTAAATCAGAGCATTCACCTGTAGAGTCCATGAGGGATGATACTTATGAATGCATCCCTTGAGTCAGGATTTTCCTTGTGCTCTCCCACGTGGTTGATGGTTCCTGTCCAACTTCGTTCATGTGGATTGTGTCGGTTGTCCACAGGCCGGATAGACATGACAGTGGAAATCAAAATCAAGATAAAGCATAGCTGGCGACAATAGAAATCCCATATGTGAGCATAGTAACGTGAATCAGGGGCAGAACCCGTAATCCTGCCTGAGGGCTCTTTTCCTTTAATATCTTGTAGTTAACGGCCCCCAAGAGCATCGCAGTCACTCCCAGACTGGCCAGGGCAATAGTCCCCATCTCTCTCAAGAAGAAAGGCGCGATTAGCAGATGCAGGATTGTGAACCCCAGAACCCAGTATCCGGTCCCTTTCAAGCCATAGAGAACAGGTATCGTCTTCAGCTTTTTGACCCGATCATTTACTATATCTGCAATATCATTCACTCCCAAGTGCGCCAGAGCAAGAGGGTAGAAGAAAATAAAGAATAGGAGGGCGTACTTATCAGGATGACCATAGCAAAGGTAGCCTGCAACTGGAAATAGTACAAAATCTGTCCTTCCCAGTAGTTGGGCCATAGGAAGTGTCTGATTCTTCTTTCTTGTCTGGTAGAAGTATTCCATGGTATAGCAGTATCCACCTGCAGCAATAACGTATATATTATGAGGATACGGGAGGGTTACTGCCAGTATACAGGCCGCAGCAACAAGCACCACAAAGGCCTGAACAGCTCTCGTTGGCGAGATTATTCCCGATGGAATTGGTCTTTCTTTGAAAGGTCTCCAGTATCTGGTCAAACTGAATTCGACGTCTTTCTTGTCTATATTTCTGTCCACATAATCATTGAGCACAAATCCAGCCTCAAAACCCAGAAAGCCAATGAGAGCGGCTTTTATGGTCAATCCCCAGGTGAAACTACCATTGACCTTGAACGCAAGGAGAAGTCCGGAGCAAAACAGCAATGGCCACACGAACCAGAAATGTATCCTGGTAAGATCAGTGTAGCCCTTTATAGTCTCCACAATATTCCTTTTCATGGAGTTATGGTTAAGATGAATCATCCTTTTAAACTCTTCTATTGTGCATAACGTCAACTATTCGGGATACCCAGTACAGTACAGGTCATGCTGATAGGTTCGTATGATTTTGAAGTTGACTATACTGAAAGGAAAAAAAGGTCGAGAAGATTGAGGAAAGCTTTCCACTGTCCTCAGTCCAGTCTCCATGATGCGGAAATTTCTGAGTACATACGCTTCAGGAATTCCTCATTTTGGCTGTTTCTCAGGCGAAAAGCTTTGAAAGCAAGGTATATTGCTCCACCGCATATGAGGACATACAGGAGGGAAAAGGCCACCTCCATGAAAAAGGGCACAACAAGATATACAATGCCCAACCCGCAGATGAGAATCAGCTGGAAGACAACAAGGGTTCTGTAGGTTCTTAAGGATACTCTGTGCGCAATGAGGGAGGGAGGCACTTTGACAGACTCCTCAGCAGGACGAGAAGAGAATATTAACCAAGCAATGACAATATAGAGGAGAATGGTGGTCACGATGGGCATAGGGCCAGGTATTCTTCCCTGCTGGTACCCAAACCCGAAAAACATTGCAGCATATAAGAGAACCATGTATACCGTCATGAATGCTAACCCTTTCTTTCCAACGTGTAGTGAGTGTATGGTGACCTGATACATGCGGGCCTTCCTGTACAACCCATAAATCATCCCATACGTACCCCCAAGTACTGTCAATCCCAGGAGGATATTTCCCTGGTAGCTTACCGTCATGAATATTGAGCCCAAAATGTACAGGAAAACAAGCACTTTCTTGTTCCTGGGGGTGAGAATCAAGAAAGGGAAATGACTGGGCACTACTTTCTCTTCTGCATTGTCTGCACTTATTGAGAGGATCAGCACTTCAAAAACCAGCAGAGGTACTATGAAGGACATAACAGGGTGCCAAAACAAGACCAGGCCAAGAAATTCACCAAGAGCAATCCCACCAACTGCTCTCAGAATTGGCTGGCCCGCAGTATAGCCCACCCACAGGACCTGAGTGATCCAGGATTCGTACAGGGCGAAGAGCATCCCCCAAAAATATAAGTGAACGGGTGATGTCCTGGCAGTAAGCAGGGCCAGATTAAAAAAGAAGATAACATGCACCATATACAAAGGAAAAGTGACCAGAACTGACCATGGATCAAAAAACCAGAGGCGAGACGCTCCTGAAAACAGCTCAGCATACAACATGGACAAGCACCCCACCAGAAGGAATGCGATCATGTGTTGACGTCGGGCCAGCGATGGGGCGTATCTCATGACCTGTAATATAGACATAGATTATAACTCTTTTCGTGCAAGTGCTGCTCAATCACCCAGGACTATAAGGTATCCTTCATCATTTTCTGTTCCGTAGCTTGACCAGCTGGGCGAGAAGGTCTCAACCCATCAGGAGAGTCCTCTTACCAGCGATCCATGAAAGATTTTATAAGCTAGATTGAATATGATTGCCAAACGGTGATAGAATGCTAAAAGGTGTCACTGTCAACCTACGAGTCTTGGAAAAAGAGGACTTACCGTTGGCCACAACATGGAGCAATGACCTCCAGTTTGGCGGCGAGTTTGAGCCCCTTGAACAGAATTCCCTCCGTGACATGGAGAAGTGGTATGAAGGATTGAGCTCTGATGAAAAGTGGTTCATTATTGAAAAGAAAGATGGAGCCAAGATTGGCCAGATAATGTGTACCCCACAGGGCCCACATTTTTCTGTTGGATACTGCGTGTCTCCTCAAGAACGTGGAAAAGGCTACTGCACCGAAGCTGTCAAGATACTGGTGGACTTCTTGTTTCTTTCAAAGGACATAGTGAGGGTTCAGGCGGAAGCTAGCCCTGAAAATGCAGCATCCCAGAAAGTGCTGGAGAAAGCTGGATTTACCAAAGAAGGGGTAATAAGAAAGTCGGTATTTAACAGAGGCAGATGGCATGATGGAGTTATGTACAGCATCCTGCGAGAAGAGTGGAAAGAGCCCAGGGTTGTGTCTCACAAGTGACCCATCTTTCCCAAGCATGACTTTCTAGTCAATAAGACTCAGAGCTTTTTCTTCACTATTTTGCCGATTTTTTCTATTATTTCAGGGTTTTTGCTGAAGAACGTGAATTGCATCAGTGTCTTGGTTGCAGCACGGGCTGCCTCGAATCCAAATACCTTTTCCAAGTCCAGCACTTCGTCACCATTGGCCTCATAGAACGCCTGTGCCTGTTTGCTCATGCTTTCTTCGCTTTCCTGTATCAATCTTCTCAGTTCTCGGGCTTCTTCGTCGTCAATATGGTGGATTCGCTGGAAGAGATCAGATGTTGCATTGATAAGGTTTTCATCGGAGATGTCTTCAAAGAGGAAGAACCTCGCTGTCCTGGAATAATATCGCTCCACCAGGTGTCCCCGTTTCAGCTCTTCCCGGCTAACAAATACCAGATCCTGCTCAAGAAGCGCGTCCATGTAACGGTATATTGATGTCAGGGTTTTCTTGTCTTCATACTCCTTATTAAATAGCTTGTGAATTTCTTTTACGTTAAGTTCCCCCTGTCTCATTATGTTGAGAATACGATGGAAGTTGGGGTTACTAAGTGAGTTAATGACTTTTGGGTCTTTGACAACCTTGACCATTTCCTGCTTTCTCATGATACTACTTCGCCTTAACAGTATATAAATGTTTGCATCGAAAGATGTTATAAACATGAACATCTTCTATGAGCTTGGAAAGATAATAAGCGCACTCAATGTTAATATTATAGGACTATAATACTTGTGCCGCACTAGAACTCAGTCTTTTTTGCCTGTTATATCCTGATGGATGAGATAAAAATGCCTTTTACATATGTCAATAGAAAAGTTTATAAACATAAACATGGCCAGTCATTATTAACATTGCATAGTAATATAAACTCATCGAGATAAAAATCTCAGGAGGTGTGAAAATATGAATGGATTCCTGATGATCTCATATGAGATTGGAAAGCAGAGAATGCTGGACTTCCAGAAAGAGGCAGAGAACTGGAGAATCGCTCAGAGTGTTAGGAATGTCAAGCAGGCTGACGACAAATGTCAGATTTCTGCAGAAGCAAATTCCAACGTGCTGCAGGGAGTGCATGCGGTAAAAGCGTGAACAGCACCTGCCACAAGAATCAGATGAGCATCCTGTTTAGTCATTCCAAGGCCAGTCCTGGAGATGCAAGAGTTCGGGTAAAAGTCCCTACTCGAGCTTATTTTTTCTTCTTTGAGTTCTTGATTCAAAGATGGTGGAGAGTCATCCATCTAGGATAGTCTTTTAAATGTGCTACCCACTGACCACATATGGATATTTCACAATTACTCCTGAGCGGAGCAAGGATGACCTCCCGACATTGCGAGAAGTGTGGTTATCCATTGTTTGAAAAGGATGGGAAGACCATCTGCGCCAATTGCACTGAAGAAGAGGAAGGATCCTCTCAGCCCACAACAGATGCTGCCCTTCATCTGAAGAGAGCAGAGCTTCTAGACCGATTGGGTGAAACCAAAGACTTAAATGAGATTGAACACATTCTGAGGTGCCTTCATCTTATCAAGGAGTTGATTTGAATGTATCAGAAAATTGAGCAGATCCTGGAAGAAGCAGATTCTCCGCTTTCTACGGCGGAAGTGGCTGAAAAGACAGGGACAAAGGTATTTGAAGTCAGAAAGAATTTATTGAGGCTGGCAGAGGAGGGAAAGATTGAAAGTATTGAGAAAAATGGTATAATCTGCTGGCAGAAGAAAGAAGAAGAATCTGAAACGGACAAACTTGAAAAGAGAATGCACAGAACGTGACCTTTTGTGAACATATGCTCAGGGCAGTGATTTTTGATCTGGATGGGACTCTCACTGACTGTGATCTTGCATTGGCCAAGAAAAGAGTCTGCGAAGAGCTGGTGGCATATGGTGCTGGATATGTAGAAGCTGTTCGAAGGATGGAAGAAATTCACTACAGGTTCAACATCGAGGGCGTTTATGACCGCAACAGGTGGTGGGAAGAATTCGGTGTTGATCTCGAACTGTCGCAGAAGCAGCGCTTGACTGACCTGTACTGGGACTCAGTCACCTCCACTACCTGTATAAAGCCGCATGCAGAATCTCTGCTCGCTTCTCTAAGCCCAAGTGTGCGGCTGGCACTGCTCACTGATTATGATGGCGAAAGCCATTCAAAGAGAAGGAGAATCAGTTCTCTTCCTTTGCTCCGCTATTTTGATCTGATAGTAATCGCAGGAGAGGACACAGAACAATGCAAGCCCTTTCCTCAGCCATACTGCCTCATACTGGAAAAACTTAACCTTCAACCCGAGGAAGTCCTCATGGTGGGAGATAAACCTCAGGTAGATCTGGAAGGAGCGCAAGTTCTGGGACTTCCTACCCTGCTTGTAGAGGGAGAGTATGGCCAGTGGGACCCCCAGGTGTCCTCACTTGAGGAAGCTCATTCATTTATTGGAGCTCTGCTCGCTTCTCAATTGGAGCCCTAGATTTGAATGTTTGTTTACTCATCCTCTGCTATTTTCTACTCCTTGACATGATTGATGTCCTTTCTTATACATACTGTGCGCTTTTTGGGAGATATAACGCAACATTTATAAGCATTAACAAATTATGAAGGATGTCCCAATTCCGCTTCATTGGAACAATGGGGTGAAGTAAGATGGAAGACCAGAAAGAATATCTTTCAGAACTATTCAACTTCGCCTGCGTTTTGAGAGGCGAAGTGAAGTATCTGGAACAAGCAAAGGAATACATCGTGGCGGAGTACGTCAACAAAGGCCTGATAAAGATAATCAAGCCCACTTATGATAAGAGGGAGCTCTATATCATAACGGAATCCCAGTGGAAAGAGTATCGAAAACTCAAGGACAGAGATGATCGATTGATAGGTGCAGGATTTCCATGATGGAAGGGGTGTACCCCTTCTCTTTTACATAGAATCTGACTATAGTGCATCTTGAAGGTGACGTTCTCACCTTGTTGGATGTGTATTACTATCAACGAGGAGTGTGGTGTATTGCCACCTGTGTTGCCAGTGGAAGTTCTGCCTGCATTCTGAAAAGCTTTAAATGGTAACAAAAGCATGAAATTTCATGCCCAATGTTATTGAAACGACCTTAGAACGAGAGATGAAGGAGTCGTACATTGATTATGCTATGTCTATTATTGTGGGTCGTGCACTTCCTGATGTCAGGGATGGACTGAAGCCAGTTCACCGGCGGATTTTGTATGCAATGGAACGGATGGGCCTTACTGCAGACAAGCCTACTCGGAAATCTGCACGCGTTGTGGGAGAAGTCCTGGGTAAGTACCACCCCCATGGAGAGGCGGCTGTCTACGATTCACTAGTCCGAATGGTCCAGAATTTCAGCCTGCGATATCCTCTTGTTTTCGGGCAGGGCAACTTCGGCAGTGTAGATGGTGATTCTGCTGCGGCCATGCGCTACACTGAAGTCAAGATGGCACCCATAGCTCAAGAGCTTTTGGCAGATATTGATAAGGAGACTGTGGAGTTTGTGCCCAATTTTGATGATAGCCTTACAGAACCTCTTGTGCTTCCTGGGAAACTTCCAAACTTGCTGGTAAATGGAAGTTCAGGAATTGCGGTAGGAATGGCAACGAACATTCCTCCTCACAATTTGAGTGAAGTGGTTGATGCGTTGATTATGATGGTGGACAACCCTGATGTATCAATAACTCGGTTAATGAAGGTAGTAAAGGCACCAGATTTTCCCACAGGGGGATTGATCTATGGGAGATACGGCATTGAGAAAGCGTACCGCAGTGGAAAAGGGAAACTGACTCTGCGGGCCAGAACTGACATTTCTGAGAAGAATGGGGTCAATCGAATAGTCATTACCGAAATCCCCTACCAGGTTAATAAGTCAAAACTCATAGAAGACATTGCTGTTCTGGTGAGAGGAAAGAAAATTGAAGGGATAGCAGATCTGAGGGATGAATCTGACCGTGAGGGAATGCGCATCATCATTGAAGTGCACAGAGATTATGCACCTGAAATCGTCCTGAACCAATTGTTCAAACATACCCAGCTACAGACCACGTTTGGCATCATCATGCTTGCCCTGGTGGAAGGAGAACCAAGAGTCCTCTCACTGAAGGAGATGTTGACCCACTATATTGAATATCGAGTGCAGGTCATCACAAAGAGAACTGAATTTGATCTGAAGAAGGCCAGGGAAAAAGCTCACATCCTGGAGGGGCTGCTTATTGCCCTGGACAATATTGATGAAGTCATTACGATCATACGGCAGTCAGAAAAGGTGGAGGAAGCCAGAGAAGCACTTCAATCTCGATTCGACCTCAGCGAAAAGCAGGCAAAAGCCATACTGGATATGCGATTGCAGCGATTGGTGGGGCTGGAACGTGAGAACCTACGCCGGGATCTTGAAGATACGCTGAGCGAGATACACAGACTGGAAAGCATCCTTGCCAGTCGTGCGGAGATACTGGAAATTATTAAAGGGGAATTGCTGGAGCTCAAAGAGAACTACGGAGATGAGAGGAGATCAGAGCTTGTGGAGGAAAGGGCCGTTCTTACCATGGAGGATCTGATTTCTGAAGAAGATGTAGTAATCACCATTACCCGCGATGGATACATTAAGAGGACTGCTATCGATGAGTATCGCCGGCAGCGTCGAGGAGGCAAAGGTGTCATTGGCATTGACACAAAGGAAGAGGACTTTGTGGACCACCTGTTCATAGCTTCCACTCATGATTATGTTTTGTTCTTCACTGACAGAGGAAAGATCTATTGGTTGAAAGCGTACCAGGTTCCCACATCTTCACGTACAGCCAGAGGAAAACCACTGATCAACTTGCTGAAGATTTCAGACGAGAAAGTGACTGCTGCCATTTCCGTGGATGACTTTCCTGAAGATGAATATCTGCTGATGGTAACCAGAGAAGGTATGATAAAGAAGGTTGCTCTCAGCGAATTTGGCAACCCTCGTCCCAGTGGGATCATTGCCATCCAGCTCAGGGATGATGAGTTGATCACTGTTATTCGTACTGATGGAACGCAGGAGGTGTTCATTGCCACCCGGAAAGGAAAGGCAATCAGGTTCCATGAAAAAGATGTGCGCCCCATGGGGCGGAATACACAGGGAGTACGAGGGATCACATTGAAGCATGGGGACGCTGTGGTGGGAATGGTCACCATACCGCAGGAAGGCAGCGTGCTGACCGTGACAGAGAAGGGATATGCCAAGAGAACGGAATTCTCTGAGTATTCAGTACAGCATAGGGGAGGGAAAGGTGTCGTGTGTATGAAGGTTACCCCACGAACCGGTAGTATTGCCGGCATGAGGGCTGTCATCAGTGAAGACGGAGTCATGATCATCTCCCAGCAGGGAAAACTCATCCGCATTCCTGCAAAAGGGATGCGAGTGATGGGAAGGGCCACCCAGGGTGTTATCGCCATGACTCTGGAGAATAATGATCTGGTCAGTGCTGTCACTGTGGTGAAAAAAGAAGAAGATTAGGTGGTATCATGAGGCTATTTGGCACCAGCGGAGTGAGGGGAGTGATCAATGAAGAGATCACCAGTGAGAGTATGTTGAATCTTGGGAAAGCTGTGGGTACAACAATCCCTGTAGGTTCTCAGGTGTGTGTAGCAAGCGATCCCCGGCTGTCGAGGGACATGATCAAGAGCAGCTTGACTGCTGGAGTTCTCTCAACAGGCGTGAATGTGGTAGATCTGGGGATATTACCAACACCTTGTCTGGCTTACCTGACAAGAGAACTGAAAATGGATTCTGGCATGATGATCACTGCTTCTCACAACCCCCCTGAGTTCAATGGGGTCAAACTCTGGAATCCTTCAACGATTGGGTATTCTGTTGAGCAGGAACAGCTAGTTGAAAGGATTTATTTTGATGAAGCATTCAGGACAGTCCCCTGGAGCAGTCTGGGGCATGTGAAAAAACATGAAAATGCCCATACTCATTATTTTGAAGCAGTCAGAGGTAGAATCTCAGTAGATACTTCGCTGAAGGTGGTAGTTGATCCAGGAAATGGGGCTGCTTCCCACATCGCTTCGCAGTTATTCGAGAAGATGGGGATCTCTGTGCTGCCTGTAAATGATATTCCTGATGGGAGGTTTCCCACCCGACCTTCAGAGCCCAGGGAAGACACCCTGAAGGAAACCATACAATACCTCAGAGATGAAGGGGGAGATCTGGCTGTATGTTTCGATGGAGATGCTGACAGGGTCGTATTCTGTGATAATCAGGGATTTCTTGGATATAATGAGATGATAGCTTATATTTCCTATTTGGTTGTGAAGGAATCCTCCAGAAAGGTGGTGGCCACCACAGTGGAGACAGGGCGACTTCTGGATTGTGCCGCAGGAAAAGCAGGGGGGACAGTTGAACGGGGAAAGGTAGGAGATGTCCATGTTGCGCAGCTCTTGAAGGAGAAAAATGCCTGCATCGGAGTAGAGCAGGTCGGTGTTTATATCTTGCCTGAGATAGGTATGCATCCTGATTCTCTGTATGCTGCTCTTTTCTTGCTCAGTAATATTGATCATCCTTCTCAGATTCGACAGTTCATTGCCTCGCTGCCCACGATGCATTTCGCCAAATCCAGCGTCCGCTGCCCCAACCACGAGAAAGAGCGCGTCATGAAAAGGGTACAGTCTTCTCTCTCCGAGCTTTCTCCCTCCGATGTTAACATGTTGGATGGGATTCGCATCGAATTTGATGATTCCTGGCTCCTCATCAGGCCCAGCGGAACAGAACCTGTGATACGAGTGCTCTGTGAGTCCGAATCTCTATCTGCCATGGAAACCTTTTTGAATGAAGGAAACCAAATGGTAGAAAAAGCTCTCGAGAAGGTGGATCCATGAAGCTCGTCTTCCTTGCAGGTGGTGTAGGGAAACGGATGTTTCCCATTGTGAAAGAAAAGTGTCTGCTCAAGTTCCTGGGCAAAGAACTCATTCTGCATCAGATTGACTTGGCTCAGGAATCAGGAGTGGATGATATTGTCATTGTGTCTAACCCTGAGAATATTTCAGATATTAAAGAAGTTGCTGGAGACTCCCATGACTACGTGGTGCAAAAACATCCTCTTGGAATGGCAGATGCTCTCCTTTCTGCAAAAGATGTCATCTCAGGGAATGAAATTCTTGTTGTCAACCCCAATGACCTGTTTGATTCTTCTGCATACCGCAATATGTTCGCTGCGCGGGAAAGTGAAAGCGACGCTTGCATCCTGGGATACAAAGTGCAGAAATACTTCCCAGGCGGGTATTTGATACTTGATGAGGGCAGAGTCAAGGGCATTGTGGAAAAACCTGGAGAGGGGAATGAGCCCTCTGATCTGGTGAACCTGGTTGTACACTACCACAGGGATGCAGATACGCTGCTTGCATTCCTGGAAAAGACAGAAAGTGCCCATGATGACGTATATGAGAAGGCACTCACTTCCATGATAAAGGAAGGGTTCACGTTTTCGCCCGTGATGTACGATGGATTCTGGACTGCTGTCAAGTATCCCTGGCACATCTTTGAAGCTACGCGCTACTTTATGGACCGGGCACAGCCCTGGGTTGCAGAAACTGCGGAGATTTCTGAAAAAGCCACCATAAAAGGGAAGGTCATAATTGAAGAGGACGTCCGAGTCTTTGAGTATGCCACTGTTCATGGACCTGCCTATTTGGGGCCTGGATGCATTATTGGCAACAATTCTCTGGTGAGAGACTACTCGCATATCGGAGCACGAACAGTGGTTGGCTTCTCTACAGAGGTAAAGAATTGTTACATTGGAGCTGATTGCTGGTTTCACACCAATTATGTGGGAGATTCTATCATACTGGATGGATGTTCTTTTGGATCGGGGACAGTCACTGCCAACTTCCGCTTTGATGAACAACCAGTGAAGGTGAAAATCAATTCACAGTCTGTGGAGACAGGAATGGACAAGTTCGGGTGTATTATGGGAGAGAACTGCAAGACAGGTATCAACGCCTCCATCATGCCGGGCATGAGGATTGGTCCTAATTCTATTGTGGGATCTCATGTTATGGTGGATGAGAACCTGGAGCCTGATACGATGCTTCTTACACGACAGGTTGAGCTAAAGAAGAAGAATAAACTGCGATTTGCCAGAGAAAAGAAGTTAGAGTTGATGAAGAAGCTTCTGAAAGACAATATTTGAGGCGTCTTTTCCTAAAGAGTACCAGAAAAGAAATGATGTGAGATAAAAAGGGATATACACTCCATTTCTGTTCCATTGATAGCTATGGCAACCGAAAGCTTTATATAGGTTCTGCTATAAGAAGATATGGAACATGAGAAGTGGAATGGGTTCCCGGGACACATTGAATTCTAATAAGTAGGGTACATTGACAATCAGATTAACCCATATTATTAGGTGACGTTATGTTACGTGACAAGATATGTCCTGAATGCAAGAGCAAAGGCCTTGTTCAGGACTATGATAGGGCAGAGATAGTGTGTAGCAACTGTGGGTTGGTGATCGAGGAAGGAATACTCGATATGGGTCCAGAGTGGAGAGCTTTTGACTCTGAACAGAGAGACGAAAGGGAGCGCACTGGTGCGCCCATGACATATATGATCCATGACAAGGGCCTTTCCACAGAGATCGATTGGAGAAATAAGGATGTTCATGGCAGAGATCTTTCTCCAAGGCGCAGGGCGCAGGTTTACAGGATGCGCAAATGGCAGAGCAGGATGAAGGTTTCCTCTTCCGCTGCTCGCAACCTAGCTTTTGCTTTGACTGAGATCGTGCGCCTGTCCTCTCATCTGAAATTACCCAAGAATATTCGGGAAGCAGCAGCAGTGCTGTACAGGCGGTGTCTGGAAGAAGACTTGATCAGAGGGAGATCCATAGAAGGGATGGCATCTGCCTGCCTCTATGCTGCATGTCGTCAGTGCAGGGTGCCACGGACTCTGGATGAGATAAGTGAGCATGCCAGAGTGGAAAAAAAGGAGATTGCCAAGGATTACCGCTATATTATGCGGGAATTGGGCTTTAACCTCCCTCCCACAAATCCCATGGATTACCTGCCTCGGTTTGCCTCTCAGCTGGGTGTATCCCCTGCAGTTCAGAGGAAAGCCACGGAAATCCTGAAGGAGGCAATTGACAGAGAGCTTCTCTCTGGCAGGAGTCCAAAAGGCATCGCGGCGGCTTCACTCTACATCGCTTCTATCTTGGAGGACGAGAGAAAAACACAGCGGGAAGTCTCAGATGTGGCCAATGTCACTGAGGTCACCATCCGCAATAGATACAAGGAGCTCCAGGATGAGCTGGGGCTGCAAGTAGAAATATAATCCTTTTCCTTTTTTTGTCTTATTCTTGCAGTAAAGCTGTTACCTCGTGCTGGCGTCGTGATTCTCTATTCAGTATCCACGCAGCAGTGCATACTATGACTCGGTTAGCACTGATTCATAGAACGCTTCATACTGAGGTACAATAACTCCAGGAGTGAACCGCTCTTCAACCTTTTTCCTGGCTTTCCTGCCGATTTCCTTTCTATAGCTTTCATCACGAAGCAGCTCCACTGCGTATTCTGCCATGGTCTGCGTGTCTCCCAGTGCGCACAAGAACCCTGTTTCTTCGTGATCAATGACTTCAGGAAGTCCTCCCACATTGGTGGCTATGACCGCTGCTGAAGAAGCCATAGCTTCCAGGGCTGCAAGCCCAAAGCTTTCCTGTCCGCTGGGCAAAAGGAATACATCTGTCCTGGCAAGTATTTCCTCTATGGAGCGTATATTTCCAAAAAACGTTGTCCTGTCCTGTATTTTGCATTTTTTGACCATTTCTTCAGCCAAAGGTATTTCAGGACCATCTCCCACCAGATACAATTCTGCCGGTATCAGAGCAGAGATTTTGCAGAAGGTATCAATGACATCAGGAATCCTCTTAACCTCCCTGAAATTGGACATGTGAGTGACTATCTTCTTTTCATGATCTTCTGTCCAGTACCTGTTAGGGTCGACAAAGTTGTATATGACCCGCATATGCTTTTCAATGTTGAATTTCTGCATGGTGGAATTCTTCAGCGATTCTGAGACTGCAGAGACACCATCCGCCTGCTCAATAGAAAACTTCGTTATACTGTAATATGAAGGATCTAGCCCTACCAGCTGGACATCAGTTCCATGCAGCGTGGTTACCACCTTGATAGAATCCTTGAGCAGCTTCTTGGCCAGGTATGCAGATGTTGAATGAGGAACAGCATAATGAACGTGAAGAATGTCCAGGTCCTCCTCCTGAACGACCTCCAGCATCTTGGATGCCAGAGCCAGTGTGTACGGGGGGAACTTGAAGAGAGGGTATGCCAGAACGTCAACTTTGTGAAAAGGGATATCTGTCCCTTCCAGGCGGAAAGGCTGTGCATAGCAGATGAAGTGCACGGAATGTTTCTTGGAAAGCTGTCGGCCCAGTTCTGAGGCCAAGACTCCACTCCCCCCAAAGGTGGGGTAACAGGTGATCCCAATTCTCATGGATTAACAGGATCACTTACTTTTAAAAATCCTTCTGCTCTAAATGGTTCGCCATATGCCACATTTATCAGTGATCCATAATATTCAGCTTTTGCTCTCACATGAGGTATGTAGTCTCTGAGAAGGGGGACCTCTGCCCCAAATTGAGAGTGATAGCAGGAGAGGACTTCCATTTTCTTTTCGAAGGAATCCGAGATGTCCACGATATAGGTTGGAACAAAGGGGGTATTCAACATGTAGTAATACAAATACTTGATATAGTGAGGCTCTCCCACTTTCCTGAGGCGTGCGTAGAGGACTGAAGCCTTCACTATGAGAGAGCAGGCCACATGATCGGGATGACGATCTTCATAAAAAGGGGTCAACACTACCCGGGGTTTATTCTTCCTGATAATTTCAGCTACCTGTAATCGGAAATCATATGAATCTGAAAGACTACCGTCTTTAAAGTTCAGGTTCTCCCTCACTTCCAAACCCAGAAGGTGAGAAGCTTTTTTCGCTTCTGCTGCGCGAGTTTCAGCAGTGGCAGTACTGCTCAGTTCTCCAGCGGTTAGATCCACAATTCCTGTACTATACCCCCTCTTTCGCATCTCCAGGAGGAACCCGCCTGCTCCCAGTTCTGCATCATCAGGGTGCGGTGAGAAAACAAGAATGTCCATTCAATCACCAAGGTAGAGAATGAGATGCTCTCCTGGCAGGGCATCGCGAAATGAATCGTATATTGTCTCCACAGCGGTGTTATACCGGATCAAATACTGAAATATGTTGAGCATCCTCTCCTGGAGAGTATTATGAGGAAATAAATTTGAAGAGGCTTTTACTACCTGTTGCAGTGCATCTTCGTTCTTTCTCTTAAGTGCAGAGGCTGTCTTATCTTCCAATTTGTCAAGATCCTGCAGAATGTGATTGGTCATTGCTGCGCCTGCCTTTTTCAGACTGCTGTCTACATGTGTAATATATTCCTGGATTCCATTCATGATTTGAAGAACCTCTCTCTTTTGTGCTTCAAAGAAGTCTCCAGTATTCCCTTTCACTATTGATTTTACTACTTTCTCTGGCTCTCTGAGTTCGGGAACCTCTAGAGCATACTTATCCAACACTTTCTGCACCTTGGGTTCTATGAGAGTTGCACCGAGTCGTGGGACGATGGCAGGCTCTTCCACCTTGAAGAATTCGTATACACCTTTCATCTGGGCGAAATACGACACTTCGCCCGGTCCTGCGCAGTATGCTCCTGTTGACAGGAGGAAATCCTGGACAAGTGGCCTGGAAATCACTGATGACACGACCTGGTCCGGATGATCATGCAAGTGAGCCAGCATTTCACCAGTGGTGAGCGATTCACTTCCCACATGGAACATCCCATCATAGGTCACTGAATGCCGGTACCCATTTCTGAGCAAGAAAAAGCTGCACATGTCTGCTTGCTTGTGCACCTGTCTCTTATATCCCATTTTTTCAAGGCTGCTGCCTGCTTTATGTACCAGTGCTACAGCCTTTAAAGGATGAGCTATCAATTCCTCGTAGAGAGGAACGGTCTGCTCACAGAAAAGATACGGTTCTACCATGATCAGTCCGTATTCGCTGCATAAAGAGGACAGGAGTTGAGAAAACATTTTGGAGAAATCCCTCGAGCAGGCAGTGATCATGTTCAGAGTGGTCTGACGGAACTCGGTGGGGGGTGTCAGTTCTGTGAGCATCGTGATCAGGTGCGTTTTCTCCTGGACGCTGATGGTTGCAGTGAAGAAGGGTCGAGGTTCCAGGGCCACAGAAACCTCCTCAAGCTCTCCGTTGTGAACCCAGATGTGGTTCACTTCTCCCGCATCATCATCTTCAGAAGCATTCCAGAATACAGGAACTGTTCCGCACTTCTCTGCCATGAGAACAGCTGTCAGTGCCTTGTATATGACGAACAGTGGTCCTGTCAGCAGGCAAGGCTGTTGTCCAGTTACCACTGGAGACCTCTCCTGCAGCCGAGCAACGTTTTCAAGCACCAGCGAACTTGCTCCTATCTCCCGGTTATAACGCTCAATGGAAGAAATTACTTCATCAGACACAGCATGCTTCTTTGGTACTATCCTCTGGTAATCTGCCGAGAAATAGGAAGCAACCCTGGAGAAGTTCGTGAGATAATCCAGAGGCAATCCTGAAAGATAGAGGGAGGGATCAAGAGACGACATATGACGCTTCTTCAGCCTCCTTGAATATTGCATCGAACACGTACTGTTTCACTGTTCGTGACGTGGATTCATCTTTCATCAGAATACCAACATAATGTCGTTCTGTTGGAGTGAGAGGTTCCCTGATAGCGAAAACAACCTCTTTCTCATCTATGATCATAAAACGGGTTTCGCCGGCGAATTCATGAAGCTTTACTGTAGCTCCTAATTTTATCAGCTGTCTTATAACTTCTCTCGATTCATCTCCATATTTGCCTACAATGTTAATCTTAACGCCTTTGTTTATAAGAGCGTACATGGTTTCCAGAGTCTCATCATCTGCCCAGGTGAAAGAACGAGTTATGATGTCAATTTCTGAAGAAGCTCGCTTCATGAAGTCCCTGGTCATCTTGGGAAGCTGTTTAAAGCTCTTCCTGTTGACGATAATATCTGCCATAGACTACGATGTCAGTTCAGGTTTATATGTGTTTTGTTATTGGGAATCTGGTCCCGTTCTCGGAGTGTTAATGGCCCTCCCCACTTACTGATTGACGGACCACAGCATGTCAACGTCACTTTCTGTGCACGTGAACCAAACACTCTTATACAATGAAAAGAACCCCTATGCATGAGCATTGAAGAGGATAACGTAACTGGAGCCGCGGTGTTGACTGAAAAAGCCCTCGTCTATTTGTACCGATTTACTGAGAAGGATTTTCTGTCAAGAGAGCAGTTCCTCCGCCTCATTGAAGAACAGTGCTCCAAGATTTCGGATGCTCACCGGAGCATGGTTTCCCTTCAGAATGAGCTCTTCCACGTCCTGGATGCAGCAGTAGAAGGGAAGACTCTGGAAGAAGCACTGGAACGTGTGAGAACCACCACCAAAGAAAGGGTTCAGCTGTTGAAAAAATCAGAGGAAATCATCGTACAGTACGGCACCTCCCTCATCAGAAAGGGAGCCACTGTGCTCACACACAGCAGAAGCTCTACAGTGGAAAAGATTTTAATCCATGCCTATAAGGAAAATCCATTCTACCTAATTGTCACAGAGAGCAGACCAAACTACGAAGGGAAATTACTGGCAGAATCGCTGGCTGCAAATGGCATAGAAGTGATTTTCATAGTGGATGCTGCTGCCTCCCTGTTCAACCCAGATTTTGTCCTGGTAGGTGCAGATTCAGTTACTCCCCATTATGTTATCAATAAGATCGGTACGAAGTTGCTGGCAAAGTGTTTCCCCACGTATGTTGCATGCTCTACCAGCAAATTTACCAGACGAGATGTCACTATTGAAGAAAAAGACCCTGATGAAGTCCTCGTTGAAGGACATGAGAATATTCGAGTGAAGAATTACTACTTTGATGGAACTCCTCTCAAATACTTCAGAGGGTTTATCACTGAGTATGGTATTCTGACTCCAGAAAAGGTGAGATCTGCACTCAGATAGTACTGCCCACTCTTTTCACCAGGTCAGGGAGGATTTCTTCTGCCATTCCCAGAACCATGTGGTCGGCTATCCTGTCCAGGATGGTGGGTTCTCTATTGATAATGGCTATTGAGCCCCCACTGTGCTTGGTAGTGAAAGGTAGGGATGCAGCGGGCTGAACGTTGAGACTTGTTCCTATTACCAGGAGAAGCTCACAGGACGATGCAAGTTCTTCTGCAGCTATAACAGTCTCGTACGGCATTTTCTCGCCAAAGAGGATGACATCTGGTTTTATCCATCCACCACATTCACAGGTGGGAATTTCATCTCCCTTACGCATCTTTCTGATGAGGTCTTTTTTCTGGAAGCTGAACATATGAGCAGCAATCTCTCTTGTTGGATATTGCCTTCCACATGCAATGCAGGAACACGTCCTGTTGGTACCGTGCAGCTCGTACACAGTGCTGCATCCTGCATCCTGGTGCAGTCCATCAATATTCTGGGTAATTACACCCTTGAGGAGGCCTCCTTCTTCTAGATGGGCCAGTGCTCTGTGTGCAGGGTTGGGCCTTGCTTTGTCAATGAGATGCATGACCTCTATGTGCATCTCCCAGAAGTATGAAGGGTCCTCAACAAACCTCGAGTAGGATGCGTAGAGTGAAGGATCATAGCGGGTCCACAATCCTCCTTCCGACCTGAAATCAGGAATGCCAGAAGCCACAGAGATACCAGCTCCTGTTAGAGAGACAATTCGTGAGGTTTTGCTGATTGCAGTGGCAAGATCCTGGAGCGCAGCTGTATCCATGAATGAGCTTTTGATGAGGAGTTATAATGCTTTTCTCCGGACATTCCTGTTGAGGGAGTACCTGAGAAATTCATGTGTGGCAAAAGTGAACTCGGAGCATTGAAGTCTTGCGGCTGGCTTTATCGACTCTCTGAGCTGGCAAAAGGAAAATAAAAAAGTGATTTAGATAAATAAAAAGAAAAAAAACCACTATTCCCAGGCAATCTCAGCCCAGACTGGTACGTGATCAGATCCATAGACTCCGCGAATAACGTTGCAGCTTGTAGCTGTCAACTGTGGCGAGATCAGAATGTAGTCAATGCGCTCATACAGCTCCAGGGAATCAAAGCTGTTTCCTGCAGGATCCAAGGGTAAATTACCTGCAGCTACCCAGGCATCCTTCAGCCCACATGTCATCTTCATTATCTGCGGAGAGTCAGGCACAGAATTCGTGTCTCCTATCAAGAGCACGGGATTACTGTTTTGATCTAGTATGTTCAATATGAAAGCAATTTGGGCTGTCCGGTCTTCTTCGCTGAGCCCCATGTGGACTGCGTAGATGGACAGGGGATTCGTCCCCCATTGAATGTCAGCTCGAACCAATACTCTCTGATCTTCAATGCTGGGCATGAAGTAGGTTATCGTATTGGATAACGGGAACCTGGATAGAATGCAGACCCCATAGATCTGATCCCTTGTAGAGGGCCCAAAATAGCAATACATTTCCAGTTGACAGGATAACCACTGCACAATGTCCACATTGGTGCCGGATATTCTGTTCATGTCAGATTCCTGTAGAACGAGGATATCTGGGGATATTTTCTGGATTGGCTGCAGTATCTGCCACGGATTGATCCTGCCATCCATGTTATACCCTTGATGTATATTGTAAGTCATCACGGTCAAGGTGTCTTTTTGAGATGAGAGAGGGGTTACTGTATAGGCAGACACTCCCGCAACAGCACCCACCAGGACGAGAACTGCCGCCGCCGCCACAAGGAAGGGTCTCCGAGGGGCTGCAAGAGGCTCGAATTTCACGTGGACATATCTGAGTATTGTGGTCACTACCAGGAAGAGCACACCTGCGCAGAGTATGATCATCCCTCCCTGGTCTCTGAGGAAGGTCAATCCCACAAATGCCCAGGTAAGCGAGAATACAGACAGGAAGAGTAGAATTACGAAGACAAGAGCTCCAACTACCAGTACGAGGGCGATCTGCCTGAGAGTTGCACTTTTCTGGGAAAGGTGTCTTACAGTCTCTTCTACTTGGGCAGGAAGGAAGAATACACCGAGAGCCACCAACCCAGCAGTAACCAGGGGCACGCTGGAATAAGCCATAGATAATGCGGCAATCCCAATCAGGAGACCTCCCAGAGTGAGGGCATGATTGGTGTGAAGATAACTCCGGTATGGGGTTAGAGATACTGCTAAAAATGCAGCAAGGGCAGCAGCTTCCAGTACAGCAGTCACTGCGTAGTCTCCGCCCGCCCATCGTGTGACTGTATTAGGATACAGCATGAATCCAACCATCAGAAACGCCAGTGCGCCCACACCAAGGCCCAGGAGTATTCCAGAGGACGTTCCGAACTGGGAAGGTTCTTCTCTAACGGGGGACTCTCCTGCAGTACGGAAATAGCCCGTCAGGGCCAGCAGGAATAGCGCAACCAAAATTACCGTAAGAACCATGGATGCTGTCCCATGAGCAGTGACACCATACACTGTGACAGCAAATGTATTCCCTAAGATGCGAGAAAGCAGGTCAATGCCCACTCCAGAAGCGGCTGCCAGGGCAACCTCCAGCGATGTGAGATGAGTTCTGCTCTCGAAAATCAAAGCAGCAAAGAAGATTCCAGCACTCCCTACAGCAACGGCATTACACACGAGATAGCTCCCAATAGAAAGGTTGAATGCAATCAAGAGCCGGGTCAAGCCCAGGAGTATTCCTGCACCTGCCATCAGCACGGGCATTCTCAAGGTCTTAGGCTTGAAAAAGTACAACACAGGTGAAAAGAACAGCAAGATCATCAAAACAGAGCTATTGATTGAAAACGTGGTCAAATTCATGTTATAGGTGGCGCCAAGCATTTCTCGGCTGGTTTCCAGAAAGAAGAGCACGACAAGCACTGTCAGTACAAAGAGAAGCACGTCTGAGCGTCTTCCACACAGTGCCATAAATCTGCAGGATGGAGCATTTTTCTTATCAATTGAGGTTTCCATATCAACACCTTCTAAGAGTATCTTTTGTCATGGGAGACTTAAGGATTTTGCTGGATTCAGAGTGTACCTCCATTCAAAGCAATGAACCCATGGTACGATAGGACTCTTCACTTCTTCCGGGCCAATTATCCACCGAGTTTCACATCTCTTTGAGCATTAGGGTTGTATAATCTTCTTGTGTGGTGAGGCAACTATGTTCAAAAAAAGGAGATATCCTGCGGGTCTGATGAAAGCCTTCAGTCATCATAACTCTTATAAACTAACCAGAGATACCTTATCCAGTGATGTACATGAACCTCTTTAGAACCTATTTGACCGTGAACTACCTTATTGTCCAGGCATTGGCCCTTGTAGTGGCAAGGAAGTTCTGGGTTGCAGATGTTGTGCTCATAGAATCAGGGAATCGTCCCTCCACCTCACTTCTCTTGTTCGCCATGGTTATCGCTGGCAGCCTGCTGGTCCTGGTCCTAATAAAATTCAAGCTCAGTTTTCTGCTCTACTATTTCACCGAGTATGTGGGATTATTTGTCTTGACTGCAATAATGTTATCAGTATTCATCAATTTCTACATATCATTGGCTATAGCAGCGATAGCAGCCATTCTGCGATACACTGTTCCCCAGTTCAAGAGGGTTAGCGTTGTTATCCTGGCAATAGGCATTGCTGCCTTACTTGGTGTATCATTGACCGTGTATCCCGTGATCATCTTCCTGTTACTTCTCTCCGTGTATGATGTGTTGGCAGTGAGGAAGACGAAGCA
>JACVGW010000019.1:30413-31678 GCA_018992565.1 Theionarchaea archaeon | reverse complement strand
TGCTCACATCAATCCCGAGCCTATTCATGTTTCTCAAGAGTATAGTACCATCAGCCCCCGTATCAAACAGAATTGTTTTCTCAGCACCTTCTACTAAGCAGGAAAACCCCCAATCTGTTTCAAGACCTTCCGCAGCCGCGTAATTGTCATAGACCACCGTGATGGTAAGGTCATCCAGCGGAGTGTGAGAGCCTTTCAGGGCTTCCCATAAGAAGGGTGTAGCTACACCCGCACACACGAGTATGATGGCTACAACAGTCAATAGAGTCTTCAGTCTATCACCTCTTTATTGGATTGTGATTGTGTTCTGACAGCCAGCACTCTCAATACTACTGCTCTTTTCCAGACCCATCTCGTCTTCAATTAACAGGGAAGGTATAACCCAGGTGAAGACCTGCAGGCACAGCGCAAACCTGACATCTACACAAGTCTGTTTGCCAGCGAAGCTGTCCTCTCTCCGAGTTCTCTGCAGAATGTAATCCCTTTTTCGTCCGGCGGCCCTGTGCAGGCCACACCATAGTGCTTGTTGTCAGATCTTCCCTGGACAATCATACCATGGATCAACAGCCCTTCCACAATGGAAAGAAGTGTCGTCTCTGCTCCGGTGGCAGTACCTCCTGCGCTAGTAAAGGCCGCACCCACCTTCCCGGAGAGTTTCCCATGGATCTTCACCGAGATGTCGAATAATTTCTTAATATTGGCTGACATCAATCCATAGTACGTAGGAGACCCAAGTATGATTCCATCAGCTTCCAACATATCGTCCACAGTGGCTGCATCAGCTCTCTTGACTATTACAGCTGTAGTCACTTTTCTTGCACCCTCGGCTACAGCCAGAGCCATCTTTTCAGTATTTCCTGTTCCTGAATCGTATATGATTAATATTCTTGTGGTTTTTCCTGTCTCATCATTCATAAAGTCACCTCTCTTTTCTGGGAGATGAGTGGCAACCTGCACATCTCCCGTTGCCAGTGGCGGGTATCCTTTCTCTATGAGGACATCCCCTTCCCTGTTCTTATCAAGAGGGAACCTCCTCTTATACTTTTCTCGTCTCCTTACAGACTGGATTACTCCGGCCTGCACCACACATGGTGTTAATAGTGAAAAGGACTCGTCCGCCTCTCAAGGACTCAGCCATTATGATGTCTCAGATCTTTTTTTCAACGGCAGAATCATTTCAAACTGATTGACATCATTCTCGAACCCTCTCTTCCGGAGAAACCCTGTAGTCTCCTTGTCACTTCCATCGATATTGACAATCCGCA
>JACVGW010000019.1:25100-30313 GCA_018992565.1 Theionarchaea archaeon | reverse complement strand
GCAGAATCATTTCAAACTGATTGACATCATTCTCGAACCCTCTCTTCCGGAGAAACCCTGTAGTCTCCTTGTCACTTCCATCGATATTGACAATCCGCAATCCCGGACTCTGTGTCCTGGATGAAATCTCATTCAAGAGCGCTGTACCAATGCCTCTCTTCCTGAAGTCCTTTCGTACTGCAATGTGTACAAGTTCCCCGGATTCCCTTCCAAATACTCCGTATCCTGTTAATGTGTCACCTGCGTATGCTGCAATTTTCTCAAATTGAGAAGAAATCCGTTCAATTGCTGGAATCGAATTCTGCCACGAAGGAGCAGCATTCCAGAATGCAGTCACTGCGTCCCAGTCCACTACAGATACAGTCCTGAACTGAATATCACAATGTGGGTCCTCGCGATGCAGCCTTTCTTTCTCAATTCTAAAACACTGCAGTTCACGGGTCATGGTAAATCCTTCACGCAGGTACAGAGTATATGCGGGGATATTGGTTTGAATGACTTCCAGAAGATACTGTTGATACCGAGTCCTTGATAGGAGGTCCCTCAGCCTGCTAAACAAGGTTCGTGAATACTTCTTCCCCCGGTATTCCCTGAGTATACCTGTTCCAGAGTCATATACAGTGGGCAGATCATGCCAGACACCTGTTCCATTGACGATGAATCCCACCAGCTTCTCAGCATCATACAACCCCATAGAATACTTCAGGTCTACACCATTCCGCAACATAATGTTCTGGAATTTGTCAAAGGGGACATGCATCTCAACAGCGTAATCTGAGAACGCCTCATCGAAGCATTCATGGATGGTTTCCCATGATTCAGACTCCAGTACTCTGTACTCCATGGACTACTACAGGCAATGAGCATTTTAATGGTTTGGGTTGCCCAAGGTCCCCACATCTGGGGTCCCGAAATGTGTGGATAATGCAGAATGGCTGGAACCCTGAACCCCAGGCGAGCAGCAATTCCCAGACACCCTGATAGATTGATTCTCATCTTGACAGCAGAAACAACAGACATGTTACACAGTCCAGAGGAGCCACTTTCTCAGTAACGGATTGAAAAGGTCTTGAATTCGTCCCGAAATTCCTCCCAATGCACTTCAACATCGTCCACTGAGGCATGAGTGGGTCCCTGGTGACACCAATCAATGACTTTTTCAATCGCAGATTCCTCGCCTTCAAACACTGCTTCCACCCTTCCATCGTTTAAATTCCTGACCCATCCGCCTAGTCCCAGCTCCAGTGCCTTCTTCCTGGTATTCGATCTGAAAAACACTCCCTGAACGCGGCCCGAGATGAAGAGATGAGCTCGCTTCATAACTGGTACTATCATGAAGGATTTATAAGGCTTCCTTTACTCTCTTTCTTAAGAAGCCAGCCTGGAGATGTCAACATGGCGAACCGCACCTATCCAGAATTCCCCATTCCTGCAGTGGGTGTAATCCTCTTTGATCAGGGGAGAGTGCTCATTATAAAGCGCGCTTTTGAACCCTCAGCCAACAGGTGGAGCATTCCTGGAGGCGCTGTAGAAGTGGGAGAATCAGTGAGAGATGCTGCAAAACGGGAAGTAGGAGAAGAATTGGGCCTGAATATTGAACTGCGGGATGTAGTAGCAGTTCTGGACAACGTTGTCTATGAGGGGGAACGCATCAAGTACCACTACGTACTGATCGATTTCTGGGCGGAAGTCAAGGGAGGCACTCTGCAACCCAGCAAAGAATGTCTTGATGTCAGATGGGTGCAGCAGAGTGAACTGCACAGATATGACTTAACCCCGGGTGCGAAAAAAGCAATACAAAAAGCCTTTGACCTCCAGAGGGCAAACAGTCCTTCAAAGACCGGGTTCAAACAAGAAACAACTTAAAACCCGGAGAAAACCACAATTCTATGGATTACAGCGCGAGAGATAGCCTGACAAAGGATGAACCATAGAGAAAGAAGGAAGGGAAACCTTTAAGTAATCTGCACAAATGTCTTTACTGATGCTGATATTCATTCATGTGATTGTTATTGTCACTGCTGCTATCATATGTGGGAATATCATGGAGCGATTGGGCCAGCCCAATATCATCGGGGAGTTGTTGGGAGGTATTCTGGTGGGACCTGTGGCCCTGTTTCTCTTTTCAATTCCCTTTGGGGATCATCCTTTACTTGAATACTGGAATCCAGACCAGATTGAGAGAGAGATTACTATCCTGATTGACATTGGGATGGTCATGGTGATGCTCATTGCAGGATTGGGAACCGAACTGGAGGAACTTATCAAGTCCTCTCGGTACAGCCTCAGCACTGCAGTGGGAGGTGTTATTTTCCCTTTTCTCCTGGGATATGGAACAGGGAGGTTGTTCCACTATGAATGGATTACCTGTCTGTTCTTGGGAGCTTCTCTGTCTATTACTGCTGTGGCTGTATCTGCCAAGTCTTTGTACGATTTGAATTTGCTGCGAACACGCATAGGGTCCACTGTCATGGGGGCTGCCGTTTTTGATGACGTCATAGGAATTCTCATACTGTCTCTTCTCTTGAATATCATAAAGCACGCAGAACTCCCATCTCTGGTAAACCTGGCGATTATCTTCTCTCAGTCTGTTGCATTCCTGCTCATCAGTGGCGTGGTGGGGCTGCGCATTGTCCCCCGGATCTTAAACAGGCTGCGGCTGTCAAAGGAATTCAGACTGGGTTCCATTCTGCTCATTGTACTCACATATGCTGTGGCAGCTAGAATTTCCGGGCTGCACGAGATTATTGGTGCCTTTGTGGCCGGCCTGATCCTCAGAAAGTCATTGACCAATGCGGAAGTGGAAGAGCTGGTCACCTGGGGGTTTGGGTTTTTCGGTCCTCTGTTCTTTGGATGGATTGGATTTGTCGTCAGACTGCACCCGCTCCTCAATATCTTCTGCTATGCGGTGATTGCTGCTGCCTGTGTTGGAAAAATCGTGGGATGTGGTCTGGGAGGAGTGATCAGTGGGCTGAGCAGGAAAGAGGCACTGTCTGTAGGCGTGGGAATGAATGGAAGAGGAGCGGTGGAACTGGTACTTGCAGGAGTTGGACTTGAATATGGAGTAATCAGCCATGAGCTCTTCAGTATTGTTGTGGTTATGGCTTTCATCACCACCATATTGACTCCCATCGGACTGAAGGCAACCACCCGGTGGATGACGGAGACAGGCTAGAGTGGACATGGGGGGGAGAAGAGATAGCTATAAATGGCAAGGTCCCTACAGAAAGCTGGTGATCAAGTGGGTACAGAGCTTGAAAAGAGAGTGGAAGAATTGTGCCTTGAGGAAGGCATTGTCATCCAGAAGGTGCGTACTGAAATGGCAGAATTCCAGCTGAATCTACAATTTCCCAGTCCGCAAAGCAGTCTCAATGTCTTTCAGCCGAAGGGTAAAGAAGACACTATTATTGTTGGAGCTGTCATAGAAGTTTCAGACACACATAAACAGGGCTTGAGGGCTCTTGATATCAAGAAAAGAGAGGAATTCATCTGGAACTTGAGGTTAATGCTGGCTCAGGGAAGGGTGGAATTCGAAATGCGGCATCCAGATAACATCCTTGAGCGTGTTCGGGTTCATACCTTTCTGTTTCAGGACGGATTTTCAAAACAGGCCTTCATGAATGCACTTCTGGATGTTAATCGCAGCAAGCTGCAGGTAATCTGGTTTATTCAGAAGGAGTTCGGTGTTTCTCCACCCTCGCCTTCACCCTCGCTTGATGAAGGCACTTCCATGTACCGATAGCTGCCGCATATTCCCAGTTACGGGTCCGGGTTCTCATTCCAGAAAGACGGACACAGCTTCTACAGGAATTCGTCCCCTGGATGGAGGTTCCTCTGCGGAATACCCCACAGCCACCAGGGCAACTGGTCTTAGAGTGGTTTTCAAATTCAGGATTCTAGCAACCTTGTCTTCTCTAAACGCACCCACCCAGCAGGCACCCAGACCCTGAGAAACTGCAGTGAGCAACATGTTCTCAATGGCTGCCGCAGTGGACTGGAGCGCATACAATTCCCTGCCTCTTTTCCCATATGGAGTCACTGCTTGAAGGTTGGTACACACCACGATGACGACAGGTGCCTGAGCAACGAACTTCTGGTCAAGAGCCGCTTTTGCCAGCTCTTCCTTCACCTCTTTGTTCGTAACCACATAAAATCGCCAGGACTGCAGATTCCCTTCAGAAGGGGCCAGGATTGCGGATTCCAGAATAATCTTTACCTTGTTGCGAGGGACTTCATCCTCCCTGAACGTGCGTATACTCCTTCTGGTTTGTATCGCTTCGAATAGTTCCATACAATCATCCATACATCTTAGAGTTTAATGATGTATGTGACTAGTCTCCCGTAAGCAGGTCTGGTTATGAAGATTCCGATGAAGATGCCAGCGATGGTAATAATGGCAAATCCTCTCAGAACACCCAGCTGCATGTAGGCCAGAGGAGTCATTGCAATAACAGTAGTGGCCGCAGAGACGAAAATAATGGAAAACGCACGAGATACACGCTGGAGCAAGCCGCCCATCCTGCGCATTTCTCCTCTCACTACTTCGTCAGTTATGATCACCATCTGGTCCACCCCTGTCCCCAGAGTGGCAATCACTCCAGCCAGTGAAGGGAGATCCAGTTGGTGGTTAATCAGGGCCGCAAATCCAAGGACAATGAGTGTCTCTGAAAAAGCACAGGCAAGCAAAGGTAGGACTACCCTGGGATACCGATAGCGAATATAAATAATAATGGCAACCGCAAAAATAGCTCCAATGATAGCCTGGATTACCTGCCTCATGAATTGCTGCCCCAGTTCAGGAGGAGTTTCTCCTTCTCCCACAATTTTGGGCTTTACAGGCAAAGCACCTGCTCTCAGGTGAATTTCAAGCTCTCGTGCAGACTCATATGTTCCCGTCTGCGCAACCTGGCTTCCTCTGTATGTTCCATCCCGAATGCTGCTGGCCAGGTCTGCTTGTAATGGGGCGGAAAATACCTCTATGTCGTCCAAGTACATAGCTACCTCATGCACTGCTCTCACAGCGTCATCAGGATCAGCAGCCCCATACTCAATACACTTTTCAGCAAAAATCTGAGCACCCTTCTCAGTAAATGTGAAAGGCACACCCCATGTTGAACCAACAGGACTACTAGCGGGGTCAACCCGCGAAATCTCAGAACCACTGACAACAAAGACCGCTTTTTCTTCCGGTAATTCTGTTACACCTTCTTCTG
>JACVGW010000019.1:0-25000 GCA_018992565.1 Theionarchaea archaeon | reverse complement strand
TTACACCTTCTTCTATCGGTTCTGTCTCAGACACTGTTCCCATCTTTATCTTGATCTCGAATTTTCCAGGCTTCGATACGATTTCTCTTGCCTCTTCCAGAGATTTTCCGGCCATGTCCACCATAATATAGTCTTCTCCCCACACCCGGACCTTAATGTCCTGCAATCCAAGATAATTCAGTTTGTTTTCGATAATTCTCCTGGTTTCTTTTGTTGTCTGGGGAGATACTTTGTCCAAATAGCTGGTAACGGTTCCGTTTTTTCCCAGAAAAGCCTGAATCTGCTCCTGAGAGAAGGCTGCACGGATTTCAATATACTCTTCTCCGCTGTATTCCACTTTCCACACTTCGCTATTAGTTTCTCGTCGCAGGAGCCACACAATGATGGCATCTTCAGAGCGCTCTAGCTGAATCGAGTTCTCGTCAGGAAAGGTAAAAGACAGATCAAGTTCGCTATCAAGTCTTTGTTGCTCTTCTTCTGTCATCGCTGGACACTGGAACGTTGCGACTTCGTCCGTGCTGCTCAATAGAGTGACTTGTCTATTCAGCACGTTCTCCATGTTCTCAATGAGAATCGCATCGGCATCAGCCTCTATCTGCACCATGCATCCCTGCAAGGCCAGTCGAATGAAGCTGCCTCCAGCCAGTTCAATGCCAAACTTCAAATTAGTATCAAACTCTCCCTCGCTATAACTGGGTTTGATAGCAAAGAGAGAAACCAGAAGAGCGACTACCAGTAATAATACGCGTAAATCTTTGTATGCCCGGGTCATGTTCTTCCCCTCCTCTTCAGATACCACATGAGAATGCCTGTGTTGAGCATCCATGTATTCATCAGGTCAGTGACCAGCGCAAAGAGTAAGACAATTGCGATGGAATCAAGGGTTGGATGGGTGGATACCACGTACAATGAAACCATTGCAGCAATAGTGGTCAACGTCATGGTAATCCCAGTACTCATGGCACCTCGTACCTTTTCTCTGAGGTTTCCCCTTCTCTTCAGAAGCTTTGTGGTCAATAGGATATCGGAGTCAACACTGTATCCAATCACCATTAGAAGAGCAGCTATGGTACCAAGTTCAAGTGTCACACCTGTTATAGCCATAAATCCTGCTGCAATAGCCATATCAGAAAATGCAGACAAAATCACTGCAATACTGGGGACAATAGAACGGAAGGCTATGAAAACAACTATAGTCATGCCAACAAAAGCAATAATAAGTGCATTTCTGGCCTGTAATTGCAGGTCTTCTCCCATGGTAGGACCTACATAGCTGGTGGAGATTTCTGCATCAGGATATGTCTGCCTGAGAACATTTTCCAGTTCCACAACATCCACATCTGCAGGGGCTTCCACTGCTATGCCTCCTCCCGCAGAACGCACATCAATATCATATACATCGAAGTGATCCGAAAGCACTTCTTTCAATGAAGGATCGGGGTCAACTCCAGTTACCATAGCCAGCGTGCCTCCCTGAAGATCCATTCCCATGCGCAATTCAAAAGGTCCAGAATAGTCTGATACAATAAGGGGAAGGCCAAGGATGAGCAAGAACACAATGAGGACAATCAAAGGAATTCCTATCATACCTTTCAGAGGGTTCTTCGTGGGATCAAATTGGTCTAACCATTCTTTTAACATGGTATCACTCCAGCCTTGTTGTAAGCGTGAATGTCCCATACCACATACGAAAGTATATAAATGTTTTTGTGTGAGCCTTTCCATGCAGAAACTGATAGCTCTTGGTATACTGGTGATAGTGGCGGGATTTGCGCTCGTGGTCATTGGCAGTATCGGAAGCATGCTACAGGCAGGCGAAGAACATCAGGGAGATGTGAGGGCAGGAGGTGTCATTCTCATTGGACCTATCCCCATTATATTCGGCAGTGACAAGACCATGGCCTTATTGAGTGTTGCAGGAGCTGTCCTTCTATTGCTGGCATATGTGGTGTGGAGGAGAGGATGACAGGAATCGCAGTGGGTGACTTGGTCTTGCTTGTACATGAAAAGAAAACATTTCTGGTCACTGTGAGTGAAAGGGAATTTCACACGCATTTTGGAGTTGTCGATCTCAAAGATCTTGTGGGAAAAGAGTATGGAACAGGAGTGGAGTCTCATTCTGGTCAATTCTTCGCTGCTTTGAAGCCGACGTATATTGACTACATCAAGAAAATGCGAAAGATGCCCCAGGTTATTCAGCCAAAGGATGCAGCCCAGATCCTGGCTCACACTGGTCTTTCTGCAGGGGATACGGTGGTGGAAGGGGGAGCGGGGTCAGGTGCCTTGACGGTGTTCTTGGCAGCAGTGGTCAATCCAGGAGTGGTGTATTCCTATGAGGTGAGAGAGGATTTCCTGACGGTTGCCCAAAAGAATGTGGAACTATTCGGGATGAAGAATGTCTTGTTCAGAATACAGGACATCTATGAAGGAATAGATGAGCATGATGTTGATCTCGTAACACTGGATGTACCATCCCCAGAAAAGGTGGTGGACCCTGCATATGATGCATTGAAGATTGGAGGGTACATCTTTTCGTATTCACCCTGTATTGAACAGGTTTCCCGGTTCTGCCTTGCTACCCGCCAGAGAAGAATGCAGGTGAAAACAATTGAGTGCATCGTGAGAGAGTATGAAGTCTCTGAACGAGGGACCAGGCCGAAATCCAGGATGCTGGGTCACACTGGGTACATGAGCTTTGCACGGAAGATTTGCTGATTCTTTTAACTTCAGGTCCCATGTAATCAGTATAAGGGATGACATCAATTGAGAACCATGGACTCTTTTCTTCATATCTGTGAAAATCGGTTTGCTATGGGATATCTCCAGCCGACTCCGAAGGCTTGCTCAGTGACTTTTATCACAGGCGCTGCCTGCTTTCTCTTGTATTCACTGCGGCGTATCCTTCTCATTACATCTTTCACCAGGTTGGGATCGTATCCTGCATCTATTAACTCTTTCTCAGATTTTTTCTCTTCAACAATACAGTCTACCAGCGGTGAAACCACGGAATAATCAAAAGGGTCCACTTGTCCTGCTTTTAATTCAGCAGAAGGTGCTCTCTTGAAGACTTCCTGTGGAATGATCTCTTTCTTCATCTTTTCATTATAATACCTGGCAAGTTCATACACCCGGGCCTTACTCACATCGCCAATAACTGACAATCCTCCAGACATGTCCCCATACAACGTGCAGTATCCTAGAGCCAGCTCTGTCTTGTTGCCAGGAGCAAGAACCAGGTGGCCAAATTTGTTGGAATACGCCATCAACAAGTTCCCGCGTATTCTGGCCTGTATGTTCTCTTCTGTTATATCCTCCGGAAGTTCTCTAAACATGGGGCTCATCTCAGTTTTGTATGTCTCAAAAATTCTGTCAATGGGCACTGTCACCAAGTCAACCCCGAGGTTTTCCACCAACATGTCAACATATTCCCTGCTCTGGGGAGAGGTATACCGGGAGGGCATGAACATTCCGGTGACATTCTCACATCCTAAAGCCTCCACAGCCAGACAGCATGCCAGAGAGGAATCGATCCCTCCACTCAGCCCCAGGACAGCCTTCTGGAACCCCGTTTTCCTGCAGTAGTCTTTCAACCCCAGTACCAGCGCCTTGAATACGTTCCTGATCTCATACACTACTATACTGCCTTCTTCATGCAGTCCTTCAGTATCAATGATAACGACATCTTCTTCAAAGGATTTCCCCACCCGTACGACAGTCTTTCGGCTAACAACAAAACTATTTCCGTCAAAGACCAGCTCGTCCTGACCTCCGATCAGATTGCAGTAAACCATCAGGGGGACATCGATCTTCTTGGCCAGTTCTATCCGCTCTTCCACCTTTCGTACGCAGTACGGGGAAGCTGAAATATTAATTATAATATCTGCACCCATTTTCTTCAAGGTGGTGGTAGGTTTTACAGGGTAGTCAATCTCCCAGAGATCCTCACAGATTTCAATTCCCACTGTTCTCCCCTGAAAGGGTATAAGGGACTGTGTTTCTCCCGGGGTGAAATATCTCTTCTCATCAAAAACATCATAGTTGGGAAGCAGCATCTTATACTGCGTCGTTACAGTCTTATCCTGGATGAAAGCTGCTGCATTATATAGTGTTCCATCCCTGCTGTCCACGAATCCCACAATACAGGGGGTTCTGCAAGATTGAGCTATCTTAGAAAGCATTCTCTTATTCTCTTCCACGAAATGATTCTCCAGGACCAGATCCCGTGGAGGGTACCCGGTAATTGTCAGTTCTGGGAAAACGAAAAGATCTGCTTTCACATCTGGCTGGTTGACTACTGTGATGACTTTTTTTGTATTTCCCTCAAGATCGCCTACAGATGTATTAATCTGGGCTACTGCTATTCGCATAGACGTTCTAGGTACTCACTACTTAAGCATTTTCCCGCGGGCACGTGACAGGTCAGGATCAGTATCCAGCAACTCATGATTTTTCTGTCCCCTGGAGGCTGTCATCTCACTTATCCACCGAGTTCCGAATTCTGTGCTCAGACTGCTATACTGCCTTTCATCACCCACTGCTTTAACAGAATGTGGACAATTCGTCGAAGGAGAACTGGAAAGAGACAAGGGTTGCAGCCTGACTTGCAGGGTCGAGAACAAAAGTGCTTTAAATGGGTGGAGTAACAATGGTACGGAGAACTTATATGTCGCGCTACAGATCAACCAACAAGATTATCCAGAGGATACTGGAGTGCATCTTCAAAAAGAGCATGAGCCAGTCGCAGGTGCTAAAGACTCACATCATCCAGTATGCCAACCTGAAGACGCCCATGGCAGAACGTTACCTGGACATGCTCAAGAATGCAGGATACATTACGGAGCACGAAGGAATGTGGGGAGATCGGAAGGTGATTTACTATGCACTGACAGATCTGGGGCGCACGCGATACTCCTGGTTCCAGAAAATAAATGCCGAATTGTATGAGGAGGAATAGTATGGAAGACACCATGACCGACGTGATGTATGATCTCACAGAATACATGGAAAAACAGAGGAACTGGATGGTCTTAATTGTGTTTGCATGTCTGATTCTGGCACCTGGTGGGCTACTCTTGAATGGACTGTTTCTACTGCTGTATACAGTGAGGTTTCAGGCTACTATTGTATCGGTGCGGGGGTTCTTCTTCTTATTGAACATGTTGATTTGCTTTCTGCTGGTGTATTTTGGGTTCAAGCAGGCCATCTTTCTGAGGAAATGGAACAGGAAGCTGAAAAAGATACAGGAGTTTGAAGAGAAGATTTTCTCAGAAGTTGTCAAGGAATAACCCCTGACGTATTCTGGAGCAATACAGCCTGGTCTGGCAAACCTTTTTAACAAACCTTCGTCACCTCACGCATGAATCCCATTATTCTGGTTCATGGTGGAGCATGGGATATCCCAGATGACCTCGTGGAATCCCATTTGAAAGGTGTCACAGAAGCGATTACTCGAGGGAAAAAAGCTTTGCCTCATTCTGCTCTGGATGCTGTGGAAGATGCTATAACATGCTTGGAAGATGATCCTACGTTTGATGCTGGAACAGGCTCCTTTCTCAACAGAGATGGGATGGTGGAGCTGGATGCTGTCATTACTGAGGGGAATTCACTGAGGGCCGGTGCCGTGGGTGCAGTCAAGAGAATTAAGAACCCCATACGAGCAGCCAGAATAGTAATGGAGCACTGCGATACCGTTTTTCTAACTGGAGAGGGTGCTGAACGGTTTGCAGCTCACCAGGGTGTTCCGTTATGTGATAATAGAGATCTGGTTATAGAGAGGGAAATTAAGAGGTGGGAAGGACTGGCAAGACAGAACAAACCTGCCGAAGACTTCTTTAAACATGGCACAGTGGGAGCTGTGGCTGTCGATAAGGAAGGTACTCTGGTTGCAGGGACTTCTACTGGGGGAACACCCTGCAAACAGCCAGGGCGAATTGGAGATTCACCCATTCTGGGAGCTGGAACCTATGCCACAGACACATGTGCTGTCTCCTGTACAGGGTGGGGCGAAGCAATCATGAAAGCAGGAATGGCCAAGACTATTGCAGATTTTGTGGACAGGGGGCTGAAAGCTCAGGAAGCTGTGAAAAAATCGGTTGAGATTCTAAGGGACAGGTTTTCTGGGTACGGTGGTGCCATTGTGGTGACCAGAGAAGGAGATTATGGAAGTGCGTACAATACTCCTAGAATGGCCAGAGCAGTGTACGCAGAAAGCATGAAGAAGCCTGAAGCAAGTATCTAAGATGATTATGACATCTTCTGTTGCGAATTATAAGACACTGAACAGTATTCTGCAATTACGTTTCCATGACAGTGTCATGGCTTAAGTATGGCGGGCCTGTGGGGATTCGAACCCCAGACCGCGAGGTGTCTTCAGTACTGCACACTTCCGAAGCCTCGCGCCCTATCCTGACTAGGCTACAGGCCCTGCACATGAGAAGACAGCAAGAGATAAAAAGGTTGCGCTCAACCCACATTTTTCCAATTGCTCTCACTTCTTGGGGAGCCGTTTCACCTTTCGTATCTTTTTCTCCATTTCGCTGAGTCTTTTCACCCGTTCCATGACCACTGAGCCTGGCATCATCTTTCGCTCCACAATAAACCTGTTCTTCAGAATGGGGTCAGAAGGAATCCCCTGCTGCAGCCGTATTGATTCTGCCTTGTAGATCTTCTGAGAGTAATTGAGGACAGATTGAGAGGGCAATCCTTCTCCGAATTCCAGGACGTCCTTGTATATCTTTCTCAGAGCAGACACCAGGTCCTGCGGTTTCCCAATTACTCGAGCTGAACGCTCATCTGCCACAAACTCTCTTTCCACATAGATGCGGGAGTACACAAGCCGGATCACCGGGTCAAAGATGAGTATGCTGCGCATAACTGAAGCCACTGTCTTGATGAGAGAGTCGTTGGATTTTATGTGGGCCAGTTCATGGGCAAAGACGGCCCGTACTTCGTCATATGTCAGGTCCAGCAGCCCATCAGTAATAATAAGCCTGGATTGTGACTTCCTTCCCAGAGTGAACGCATTGGGCACTTCATAATGGGTGATATAGACTGCAGGAGGTGCGATCTTGAACCGGCTGGCCACTTCCCGGGACAGGCCGACCAGCTGTGGATCCTGCAAAGGAACAGCATGCATTGTCCTCAAATGGGGTGCTGTGTACAGGTATTCCACAAGACACTTCCCCAGAATGAGAGCAACCACCGCAAAGAGAACAACTCCTGGGTACTTCCATATTGATCCTGCAGCTACGAAGATCCATCCCAGCCCCAGATACATCCCCAGTATAACCAGCACCATCACAGAAAGGGCAAGGCTGCGAGTTCTGGAATCTCTGGGATGACTCCGGTACACTGCATACATCAAAAATGACAGTCCCGTAAGCAAAACCAGTAAAATAAGGGGGAGGAAAAACAAAAAAATCACTCGTGCTTGTTGATTTCTTCATGCAAGGCAGACATACCTGATTTTCCAAACATAGACATGAATTCATCAACGAACATCTTTGCTATCTTTGGTTTGATGTCTCTTACAGAATACACATAGCGAGTACCTCCTCTACCCGTGTCTTCGCCACGATTGAGGAAGTCCTTCTCATAGAGTCGCTCTAACGTTGTGGACACTGTTGTATACGCAATGTTCTTCTCTCTTTTCATATGTCTGTACACATCACGTACTGTTCCTTCCTTGATCTCATTCATACAGGATAGGACCTCCCTCTCCAAGGGTCCCAGCATGAGCATCACCAAGCTACTATTGAGACCGTACCTATATAAAGCTTATGGTTGTTCCGGTAGAAGCAGCGGTCAACGGGGGAGAGAAGGAATTATTTTCACCAAAAAGAGTAAAAGAGGAAGTATCATTTAAAGAAAAGGAAATAAAATTAGTAGAGTTCGCTTTCCATATGAGCTTCCAGACCCACTTTCGTCTTCCCCAGAAAGATAGACAAAACATCATACCATGCTTTTTCATACCCTCGTTCGAAAGCTGGCCTGAATGTTTCCTGAGCAATTCTGCGCGAAAGCTTCCGTTCTTCGTCCATCTTCTTCTTGGTCAGTGATCCTGACAGCATCTTCGTGGCCAGGGCACTGGCCTCCTTGTTCTCCACTGAGGCCACCATGCCCGCAAGTGCTTTCCTGTACCCTTTGTGGTACTCACTCTCGGTACTCATTTTTTCAACGAGCTCGCCTGCCTTCCTGGTATCTCCTGTCTTGAGAGCTTCAATAAAAATCTTCAGCTGGATTGGATCCATGTTCTTCCCTCTACTGCCTCCTGGGCCACAGAAAGTGCTTTTTCTCTAAGGAATTCTGAAATGTGGCCCTCATCAGCTCTTCTTTCCAGTCTATCCATGTCAATAGTCCTTCTGCCATCAACCTCCACTACATCAACTTCCAGATCCATATACCGTACCTTGAAAGGGTAGAACTCCACAGGAGTGCAGATATTATAGTAGCGCCCTTTCAAATTGTCATTCTGATCGTAATATGTGTGAGCAAATATCCACTCCCCTTCTTTCATCTCAGTAACGATGACGTCCCCTCTCTCTTTCTTTATTCCCATACCATCATATACTCCAAAGGTATGCATCCTGCGTTCCATAGCCACGTACGGATAGGAAAACCTCTGCACCACAGCCCGTCCAAGATGGAGTTTCTCGCCTGTGGGTCTGACATGTTCCAGCAGTACTGTGTCTCCCTCTCTCCACGGGTTGATTCCCCATAAAATCTGATCCAGGTTCTCTTCTATACTATATCGAGAAAGCAGTTCCTCGAAAACATCCACGACCAATGAATATTCTTTTCCAGATGATTTGAGCTTGTGATGGTTCTGTGCAGTGGGGACTACATTATTCCGAATAAAGTCCAGTCGCCTCTTACTTTCCCCTCCAAATAGTATTTCTACGTGTTTTTTTCCCTCTCTGAGAAGACCAATTGAAGATGATGGAAATTCCATGTTGATGCGATGCATCTCCTCTACCAGCATCTCAACTTCCTGTCTCAGTTCTTGATCCTCACCGCTCACCGCGGCAGTCCTCCATAAGACCCCATATCCTGGGGATATCTGCAGCTCATTGCCAAGCTGATACAACCTTCGCCTGTCATCGGGGCTTTCCACCTTCCTGGATATTTTTACGCCTTCTTGAGGAATGAGAATTGCATAATTACCACTAAAAGAGATTTTTGTGGTCAGCATGGGACGGTTCCTGATTTCAGCCACCTGTATCAGGACATCCCGCTCTGCGGTTCTTTCATCCAGGCACCCGGTGAATCCTCCCATGTCAACTTCCCCCTTCCCTAAGTTTCTTCCTTTGTACACACCATACAAGTCGATTCCAGAAGGAATGACAAAAATATCCACAAAAGCATCTTCCATATCCTTTAAAAATGTGCTTAGTACGTTATTTGTAGCTACAATAGATATACCCTGTCTGTTGTAGGTGTGCCTGATATCAATATCAGGAGGAAGATCAAGACTCTCGATTTGAAGTCTATTCCTGATTGCTCTAGAAACCTGACATATTCCATAACCCCGTTCTGCCAGTACTTTTGTGAGCGATGTCGTGTATACGCCTCGTATTCGTACTGTCACATTCTTCATAGCCCACACTCGCCACATGTACGTTTAAGCTTTTCGAATCACAGAATGGTTTTACAATGTGAGTGGGATGGCAGCCTCACTGAGACATAGATTTCTTCCCGAATGTTCACTGGAAGGGTTCTGGTACTGTTGTTCTGGAAAGGACTCGAGGCGTTGCTTCATCGGTGAAGACACAGTCAAACTGAGAGATGAGTGGATTGGCTGCAACACTTCTGAGAAGGATACATGGACATGCCCTGTCCCACATGTGCCCTGACCTTCAGGCAACCTGGATTACTCAACGAGAACGGGGTTCTCTGGCGCGCGTATCTGCTAAGATAGAATGCAATCATATGCCAAATTGGCTGGAATACTCTTCAGGAAACACAACGCTTAAAAAGGGTCAATGATCAGAAGCTGCGAGGTGATTTGGAATGGCAATTATACCTCTCGCTTCAGTTGACAAAATGATCAGAAAAGGAGGCGCAGAGCGGGTATCTGAAGATGCTTCCCGACTCCTGGGCGAGCACTTAGAAATGTTAGCCACAGAGGTTGCGCGAGAAGCCATCCGCTTTGCTGAGCATGCCAAGAGAAAGACCATAAAGGCAGAGGACATCAACCTAGCGTGGAAGATGTAGTACTTTATTTATAGTATTCGCCTTTCTTTTCTTCTTTTAATTTTGTTCTCAATTCAGCGCTACCTTCCCTTACTCCAGGATTGAAAAAAAGGAAGAAAAAAGTCAGGATAGATATTTTCTGGCTAGTCTGTACAGGAAATCCGTCTTAACTTCTATACTCTCTATATCGATACGTTCATTGGCGCCATGCACTGTTTTTATCAGCTCAGAAGGAAAATGGGGGGATAGGAGAGACACTCCATAAGATTCAATACCTATTCCTCTCAGGTAGAAGGAATCAGTGGCCCCGGCCAGCATATATGGAGCGCAATGCACAGTTCCAAGGACTTCTTTCACCGTTTCTTCAATCAGCTGGAAGTACGTATTGTCTGCGGGCGAGAAATTCGCTGGATGACTGTGAATAATATCAAGGATGCACTCCTGGAGCAAGGGTTCAAGTTGCTGTCTCATGTAAGATTCGTCCTGCCCGGGAAGGGTTCTAATGTCCACTTCTGCCTCGCACTCATCAGGAACAATATTGACCTTGCTTCCTCCCTTTATCATATTAGGTGAGACTGTCATGCGGGTCTTGGAGCGCAGTCCCTCGCCAAATACCTGGTCTGGAATGCTGTCTATGATCTCATCCACATTCTGGGGCGTGACGTCTCGCGGATCTCCTCGCAGGCTCAAGTAGGTTTCCACGAGCCTTTTAATCTCTGGTATGACGATAATCTCTGGATTGTACTCACTCAATGCCTTGACCGCTCTGACTACCTTCACCACCGCATTATCTGCCAGGGTAGGGATAGACCCATGTCCTGCCACTCCGGATGCTCTCACCCGTGACCAGGCGGGGCCTTTCTCTCCTGTCTGCAACAGGTACAGCTTCTCTCCCATGACGTCAATGTACTCTCCTCCCCCCTCGTTAATAGCGAAATCTGCGCGTATCATATCCTTGTATTTATCAGTCAGGAGCTTGGCCCCCACAGTGCCACCTTTCTCCTCATCTGCACAAGCTGCAAAAATCAGCGTTCCATTCAAAGGTACATTTTCCCTTTTCATGCGAATGAGGGTATAGGCTTCTGAGGCCACCAGGTCTTTGCAATCGAGAGCTCCCCTGCCCCAGATGTATCCATTCTTTATTTCGCCTGCAAAAGGAGGAACGTCCCATTTTTCCTCTGAAACAGGGACAACATCCATGTGAGAAAGAAGGAGAAGCCTCTTCTTCCCCTCACCAAGAGAGGCAACAAAATTCTCTCTTCCTTCTTCTCCCACGAGCTGGTATTCGATTCCTTCCTTATCAAACAATTCACCCAGGTATCGGGCTGCTCTTCCCTCATTACCCGGAGGATTGACTGTATCAATCCGAATCAGGTCTTGGAGGATTTTTACTGCTTCTGATTTCATGAAACCACCTCAAGTCATCAAATGACGGTATTGATCAGATACTTCTCAATGACTTGACAACCCCTATATTTATAAAGGACAAACGAAGTCTATGGTATGGAGCGGAGAATGCTTGGTGTATTCTCGGCCATTTCCTTCGTGGTGGAGATGCGGAAAGGCGTGTTTGGCGTGTTCTTCAGCCTATACTTGAAAGAGGAGATAGCTGCGTCGTTCACACAGGTAGGTATCATCTGGACACTGATATTTGTGGTCAGTGCACTGTTCCAGACGCTCTGGGGCTGGACTTCGGACCGCATAGGACAGAGAAGGCTTTTTCTCGTTGTAGGAGAGGGAATTCCAGGGATTGTCTTTCTGCTTATTCCCAGGATTACTGATATTTATACGTTGTCTTTGACCCTGATTGTGCTGCAGGCATGCTGGTCCATGGCAGCTCCCGTTTGGAAAGCACTCATTGCAGAACATTCGCTGCCCACAGAACGGGGAACCTTGATGGGCAAGATTACCACCTTCGGGGGCGTGGGAACCATAATTGGCTACTATATTGTTGGTGGTCTCATCTCCCAGTACGGGTATGCATACCTTTTCTACTTCTGTTCTCTGTGCATGCTGTCTGCCGCTCTGATAGCCCTCTACATTGATGAACCTGAAGGACTCCAGCCAGTTCGGAACAACTTGCTGAGTGCAGAACAGTTCAAAGCCTTTTACACAGTACATCGGCATTTCACCGTCTACACGCTGTTCATATTTTTGACTTCTTTTGCCTTCGCCATGATTGAACGGTTTATCTCCATCTACGTACGAGAACTGGGTGGCAGCATACAGGAAGTGAGCTACGTGTTCATCCTCGCCGATGGAATAGCTACCCTATCTATGATCCCAATGGGGAAACTTTCAGACAAGATAGGGAGAGTGCGTATGCTCCAGGTTTCTGTTGCAGTGAGAACTGTGGCTGTCCTCATATTCGCTGTTTCCCCTATCTGGTGGTACTTGTTTCTGGCAGTGGCAGTTGAAGGAATTGGGTGGAGTGGCTATTGCGTGTCTTCTTTTGCTGTATTATCATCCCTCACTCCCAGAGAAATGAGAGGAACATACATGGGGATTCACAGTATGATCTTCACCATATCACAGGGAGGATCTTCTGTAGGAGGGCCCATTGCAGATCATTTTGATCTTAAAAACCTATTCTACAGCTCATTTGCACTGTGTGCTCTGGTTGCATTTGGATTCATTGGGTGGTTAAAGTCCAACCGAGAGGCAATCGATGAATCAGATAACTGACGCGAACAATAACTGAATGGTTTTCTCTATCTGGAAACAAAAGGATTCCCTTTAATGAAATATCTCAGTGCCTGCCCATCTGAAACCCCAATTCTGGACGAACCCTGTACGTCTCCCGTGGTATATGGCTCGATCCAGATGAGATCCTGTGTGAGATCCAGTGTATTGTGCTCAATAGTAATACCCAGTGCCTGTGTGAGCTTCCCTGGTCCTGTAGTCAGGTTCTTCACTGGTTGGCACTTTCTTCTCTCTTTCATGATGTCAATCCCTTCAACAGGCTCCAGGGCTCTGATCAGTACTGCGCCCGCCGTACCCACAGGTTCAGTAACAACATTGAGGAGATAGTACATCCCGTATATAAGATACACATATGCTCTACCAGGCTCTCCGAACATGGTCTCAGTGCGGGGAGTCCTTCCTTTAGAGGCGTGGCTTCCCGGGTCCCCTCCTCCCAGGTAGGCCTCAGTCTCTACAATGACGCCACTTGTCGTTGCACTCTCTCCACCAACACGGGAGATGAGCTGACAGCCCAGGAGAGCTTTGGCCACAGCAGGGGTATCTCTTTCATAGAACGATGAATCCAGTTTCACGATGTATTGATAGATGCTTGGTTTAAGAACCTTTGACCTTGAAAGAAAACTGCGCGTTCTTTCTGAAGCCCACGCTAACCTTTAAGAATGCATTTACACACACCCACCCATGAACCTCGCTGACAGGGTTTCCCAGATTGAGTATGCTATTCGAGATGTGGTAGTACCCGCCACAGAACTGGAGAAGAAAGGCATTACCGTTATCAAGCTGAATATCGGTGATCCTCTCAAGTTTGATTTCGAGACCCCTCATCACATGACAGAAGCTTTATGTCAGGCTGCCAAGGACAATATGAACTTCTATGGGCCATCTGAAGGGCTACCCAGACTCAGAGAAGCAATCTGTAAGAGAGAACAGTCCCTTAACGGCAGAACGTGCAATCCTGGACAGATAATTGTCACTAATGGTATATCCGAAGGAATATCCATGCTATTCGGGGCACTCCTTGAACCCAGTGATGAAATACTGGTTCCTGGCCCCACTTATCCTCCGTACATGGCCTACACCAGGTTCTATGGAGGTAACCCAGTGTCATACAGGACCATAGAAGAGGAGGGATGGGTCCCGGATATTGAAGACATGGAAGCCAAGATTTCTAAGAAAACTAAGGCCATAACAGTGATTAACCCCAACAACCCCACAGGGGCAGTGTATCCAAAAAAAGTGCTCATGGAACTGCAGAGGGTAGCAGCAGACCATGATATCCTTCTCATAACAGATGAAATCTATGATGAAATGGTGTTTGATAAGCCTCACGAGACATTCCCCGTGACTGATGCCCCCATGGTCATTGTCAACGGGTTCTCCAAGGTCTACCTGGCTACAGGATGGCGGATAGGGTATGCTGTTTTCTGCAATTGTGATGAGTTGAAAGAGGGAGTCCTGAGACAGGCAAGAATCAGGCTCTGTACAAACACACTATGCCAGGTGGCAGCTGCTGAAGCACTGGAGGGCAGTCAGGAACATATACCACTCCTGGTGAAAAAACTGAAAGAAAGGAGAGATTTTGCCTGGAAAAGGCTCAATGAAATTGAAGGAGTTTCTGCATCGAAACCAGAAGGAGCCTTCTACATTTTTCCCAAGATACCTGCCAGAGACGATAAGAAATTTGTGCTGGACCTCTTGAAAGAAAAACACGTGCTCTTTGTACATGGGTCTGGGTTCTGTCCCGAGTTTGGAAAGGGCCACCTGAGATCAGTTGTCCTTCCCACAATAGACGTTCTCGAGGAGGCCTACAACAGGCTGGAAGAATTCGTAAAGGCTCACTGTTGAAGGATTGCAGGATGCTGGTACTGTGCAGGCCACCCTTCTTGATACTTCTTCATAGATGTGACAGCAGACTTCACCGTTCCACAGGTCAGATACGGGTCTTTTGCAGGGTCTCCTGATTTCATCATACGAGGCAAACCATTAAAAGGTCCACCTGGAGGAATCACCAATGCGTGGGACTATTCTTAAGCTCGCATGGCCTGCCATTGTGGGAAATCTGCTTCAAACTGTAGTCAGTATGGTGGATCTGGTAATGGTGGGCAGGCTGGGATCAGCTGCTGTAGCTTCAGTGGGACTGGGAGGACAGCTTCTGTGGTTCTTGAATGCCCTCATGTTTTCTGTCACTGTGGGCACGACTGCGTTAATTGCCAGGTTTGTGGGTGCCAGAGAGGAAGAAAAAGCTGAACATGTTCTGGTCCAGTCCCTGATACTGGTACTCCTCCTTTCTGTGGGTCTGGGGGCCTTCTGGTATGGGATTGCCAAGCACGCTCTTCTCCTTATTGGAGCCAGCGAGCAGGTCGCTGAGCTGGGGTCAATTTACATCCGCATTGTCTTTCTCAGTACTCCCTGTATTTTTGTGATATTCAATTCAGAAGGAGCACTACGAGGAGCAGGTGACACGAAAACTCCCATGATGGTGGGAGCCACCATGAACCTCATCAATGTGGTATTAAACTACCTCCTGATCTTTGGAAAGTGGGGATTCCCGGCTCTTGGAGTGAAGGGGGCAGGTATTGCCACAGCTGTCTCATTCCTGTGGGCTTCTCTTACCTATCTTGTCATCTTCTTCAGTGGGAGGTTCGTCCTGAAAATATCACGACATGAGCACCTCTCCCTGAAGAGAGAAACAGTGAAGCGAATATTAAAAATCGGTATGCCCAGCGGCGTCGAGCGGATCATCATGTCTGGATCTATGATCTTTTATGTATCAATTATCACAGGATTTGGCACTGCTGCTCTGGCTGCCCACCAGATCGGCCTCCGCATTGAGTCGCTCTCATACATGCCTGGGTTTGGATTTGCAGTAGCAGCTACTGCCCTGGTGGGTCAGAACCTGGGAGCAAACGATCCAGAAAGAGCAGAGCAGAGTGGGTGGGAAGCAGCCAAGTTATGCGTCATAATGATGAGTGCTGTGGGTGCCTTGATGTTTGTGTTTCCCCGGTCAATGGCAGAGCTTTTTGTCACAGAACAGGATGTGGTGGGACTGGCTGTGTACTATTTGAGAATTGTGGCTGTATCAGAACCGTTCCTGGCTCTGGTGTTCACCCTGTCAGGAGGACTGCGGGGGGCAGGCGAGACCCGATCACCCTTGTATATATCTGTGTTTGGGTTATGGTTGTTCCGCATCCCGTTAGCTTACTTCCTGGGTGTCATGCTCCACTGGGGAGCTGTAGGTGCCTGGGTGGCCATGACAGTAGACACATTTGTCAGAGGCATCCTGTATATTCATCAGTACAAAGCAGGAAGGTGGAAAGAAGTCAGGGTATAACATGGGATGTCTTGATATTCTGGAAGTGGATTTTCCCTCTCTAGCGCTGGCAGAACAAGGACATACTCTTATAAACATGATTTGCGCAGGAGAAGCATAGTACTGTAGCACCTTTCCAGGAGGAATAACCATGAATACTGAAGAATTAATGCAGATAGCTCTTGATATGGTGGGATTCTCTGAGATACCAGGGGATTCTACTATTTACGTTAGAGGAAAAGACATTAAGAGAGTTCTCTTCGGCGTGGACCTGGGAGTCCCCGAATTGGTTATGGCCCACAACCTGGGGTATGACTGCTGCCTGGCGCACCACCCCCAGGGAGGGAGAGCCTTTGCAAAGTACTTTGAGGTTCTGTGGAAACATAAACCCCTCCTCATGAATGCAGGTGTACCAGAAAGATTGGCAGAAGAGGCAGTCAGCCCACTGGTAGAAACAGCAAGAATCACCAATCAATCCCGGAACCTGTATCACGCCCCTTCGGTAGCAGAACGGCTGGGAATGCCGTACCTCAATATTCACAATCCACTGGACGAACTGGGAAGACGAATTATGGATCAGACTGTTCGAAATTCGGTGGATAAATCAGGAACTGTGCAGGATGTTGTCAACGCCTTGATGGGGTTGGAAGAGTTTGAAAGGGCAACCACTGAGATCATGATTCCCGTGGGTCGTCTTGATAATGGGGCGGGGAAGGTAGTGGTGGCACATGGAGCCGGGACCAATGGAGGATACAGCGTAGCTAAGGCGTATTTTGATCACGGCATCGGGACTGTAATATATATACATATTAACCCTGGCGACTTGAAGAGACTCCAGGAGTACGGGAAAGGGAACCTGGTTATTACCGGACATATTGCATCAGACATGGTGGGTATCAACCCGTATCTGAAGGAATTGAGGAAAAGAGGAATTACTGTTGATGAACTGGACAGGGACCCAGGGCTGCAGGGCACCTGAAGAACTTTTTCCTGTTTTTATAGAATCGTGTGGCTCCTGAAGGAACTAGTGCATGACCTTCGCAGAGATCACTGTATGACGCATTCAGAGAAGAAGGGAGGGTGAAAGACGATGACAGTTCAATGGCAATAGTAAAAAAGAAAAGAAGAGGAATATTACACGCAAGGAGGATCGCCACAGGTAGATCCACCACAGGTGAAACTGCAGGTATAGGGGCATGTTTCTACGAGGCATGTGTTGCATGTGTAGCACGTTTCCGGGCATGTGCTCAGGCAGGTGAGGGGACAGGTCTGGACTGTCCATTCACATGGAACCTGGTGATTCGTGGGTTCTGGTCCCAGGGGGACCACTGCACAGCACTGTGAAAACTCCAGGGCCAGGGAATATGTTGATTCTGACGTGTAAGTAAATCCATTGATCTCTGTTGGTAAGAAGTTCATCTTGCTGCTCTGCTGTTCCATTCTCAGGTTGAAAAGAGGGCTACCCGTCAGGGAACTGGCGCTGACTGCTGTTGCCACAAATAACGCTATGGCAGATACCAGGGCCAGGATCACAACGCTCTTTTTTTCCATTCAATTCACCTCCTTCTTTCTATGTAGATATGGATTAACCTATATTTATAAACGTTGCGTCAAACCTTATTCTTCTGAGATAAGATAGACAAGAGCGGCAAATTACAATCTGCAGCTTCTCATAGTGGACTACCCAGATTGTTCCTGGATATCTTTTTAACTTCTTCTGTGATTCTGCCTCGAAACAACATCCAGAATTCCCGAGAGATTACTCCTATGGCTCCTGTGTGTGAATCAGTTCCAGGTACCCCCCTTTTAGTTCATTCCCAATAGTAACATTTCTGCAGAGTAAAAGTTTATATAGGGAGAGGCTGTTATTAGCGCCAAGAAGAAAAAAATCCGAGGAAGTGGTGTGATGAACCGTGAAACCCCTCAAAAAACGAACAAGAAAGAAATGGTATATTTCCTGTCTATGACAATTCTGTTGACCTTCTCATTCACCTTGATCTCTGCAGTCATTGGTCACTTTACATTGAGTTCACTAAGATTTTTCGGATTTGTCCTGTTATTACTGGTATTTCTGGCACTTTTTCCTTTCTCAGCTGTGAACAGATCACTTGTCTCCAGGATACGGGAAAATGCAGAAGACAGAAAGAAGGCTCTGTCGCTTGTCTTGATGGTGGCAGCCTTTGTTGTATTGGTTTCCACATCTTCACGAGTGTACTGGATGCTCTCTGTGGGAATTTTCGTGATTGGGATAACCAGTATATCTGATTCACGATTGGAGCAGTACAGCCTTCCCGTGGTGGCAGGTACACTGATGTTTATTGTAGTATTTCTGGTGCATCAGTATAATCCATATGTTTTACGAGGAATATCCTCTCTATCGCTGCAGTTCAGTGGATTCATGGGCACTCTTTGTGGTATACACATGAGACTGGGCACAGATGCCAGTGGATTCTGGGTGTGGCTGTACTTTTTGCTGTGTGGAACTGGTCTCTTTGCCTTTAATGCGAGAGGAGAACCCAGGAGGGTGCTCTTTTTCGTGTATTTTGCAGTCGGTTCCGTGCTTCTGTGGATGCTCTCTCTGCTGCTGTACGGTCTTGTTTTTTCTTCGCTGGACCTGTATCCTCTCACTCAGGTCACGCTGCTGCAGCTGTCCCTCTTCTTCCTGCTGGTAGGCCTGTTCTTTTATTCAATATGGAGAATTCCACAAGTCGAGGCCTACCGTACCGTCAACCCTCAGAATATTAGACGCGCTGCAGTTCTCCTGGTACTGCTGGTATCGGTGGTATTCCTGACAGTGCTGCCCTTTGTAACCCAGGGGGGCCCGGGGAAGGTAGTATTCTATCAGCGGGACTGCGCTATGGATTCTTACATCCCAGAATTCCCTGAAGAAGGTGAATCACTGGTGGGAGACATGGGCATAACGCTGGGTGCTACTCTGTGGTATTTTGAGGAGAGAGGGTATACGATGGAAATACTCACTGATGAGACATCTGCTTCACTGAAAGATGCTTTACAGGATGCTGATGTAGTTATGGTGGCCAATCTAACTAGCCCTCTTTCTGCTGAGGATATAGAGGCTGTGAATGCCTTTGTCAAGAGAGGAGGGGGGCTCCTGGTGTTCGGGGAGCATACCAACATGATGGCCAGTCTCGTAGATTTCCAGTCAGGGAGACACTACCTGAATGATATCCTCTCTATGACAGGTATCAGGATACAGATGGACACTGCAGAGTGGATGCAACACCACTGGCAGACCTCAACTGAGCTTCTGCCCCATGCTGTTACCTGGGGACTGACTTCTGAGGATGTGCGCACAGGTTCTGTGGGTGCGTCTTTGACAGTATCGGGGACTGCTGAACCCGTGATGGTAGGGCGGTATGCCTTTTCTGATAACCCTGACCCTCTTGAAGCTGGGTTCTTGGGAAACAGGGAGTTTGAATCCGGAGAGCAGCTGGGAGACATTATCCTGGCAGCTGCAGATACCTATGGAAAAGGGAAGGTCCTGGTCTTTGGAGATACTTCATACAGTTTCAATGAAGCCCTACCCAGTACCTGGAGACTTATGGAGAACTCCGTGGACTTCTTGACAGATACATATACTATCCCATACTCCCTGACCTGGGTGGCCAGTGCCGTGTTCTTGATATGTGCAGGCAGTGTGCTCTACTTCGAACGCAGGAGACTGCTGGAAAGCCATATATTCGTGGTTCTTCTGGCAGCCTTGATCATCTCTGGGTTCGTCTCTTCGCTGATTGATACACCTCATCCAGAAAGTGATGTCCTTGCCTGGATTGATGCAGCTCACTGCAACCTTCTCAATACCAGAGGATACAAAGACAACAGTGTAGATGGACTGACCAAGAATTTCCTGCGAAATGACTACATACCCCTGTATCTCCAGGACACATCGCAACTGAAAGAAGGCAGAATACTGGTGATAATTGCTCCTACCAGGGGATACTCCTCAGGTGAAGTGAATGACATAATATCCTTTGTGGAACAGGGAGGTCTCCTCATCCTGTCAGCTGGAGCAGCAGAACGTGATGCTCTGAGGCCCCTTCTGCAACGGGTTGAAATGGATATAGGAAATGTGCCTCTGGGTCCTGTCCCCTGGATTATTGAGACACATGGGCGTACCCCGGAAATCTCCCAGGAAAACCTGGACAAATACTGGCATGAGCCCAAGTTCATGGAAGCATACCCTGTAGGTGGAACCAACCTCTCAAAGTCGTATGCTACTCTGACGTATCTGGGCCAGACGTATGACCTGATCATCAGCAAGCAGTACGGCAAAGGAATCATAGTCCTCATTGGAGACTCCCGATTCCTGCTTGATGAGAACCTGGAGTATTCACTGGAACCGTCCCGGCTGGGACTGCCCACCTTTGCAGCCATCTGGGTGGGTAATGTAGAATTACTGCGTGACATTATTACTGACTTTCAGGAGGCACAATCATGAACCAAGAAGTGCAACACTGGATAACAGGAGTAGTACTGCTATCTTCAACAGCGTTCTGGCTGTGGCTTCTCACCATATTCAAGGGTGAGAGTGCTGTAATCCCCGCTGCCATTGCCTTGATTATCACAGTGGTATCAGGTGTTCTTCTGTACAGGGGACACGAGTATCAGCCAGAACGAAAATGGGGAGTCTTAATCCTTCCCAGTCTATGTGCAGCAGTCTTCATTCCCTTCCCGTATAATACTGGATTTATCCTGCTGAGTATTGGGTTCTTCCTGCTGTTGGTTCGGCCCACCTGGTATATGTGGCTTGGGTTTACAGTGAGTGGCCTCATCATGGGGATGCAGGCAGCTGTCATGGGCATATACATGATAGTGATACCGTCAGGCCATGCTGCAGGAGTCATGTCGTACATTGTCTATCCTTTTGTCAGGCTGATGGGGATCCCTGCAGCCTTTGAGAGAGGAACTGTCTACATACAGGAAGCAGGTGATGTCTATCCCTTCCCCACTACCTGGGATACTCTGGGAATGTATCCTTTGCTTCTCATCCTTGTGCCTGTCCTCATATTCCTGTTGCTGAAATCTGAGACACTGGAACAGGCAGGACAACGTGCTCTGGGGATTGTTGGCCTGAGTGCTGTGTACATGCTGTTCAGGTATGTGGTACTTCTGGAGTACTATTTTGCAGGTGACCTGGGAACGGATGCTCTAACAAAATTCGCCAACATCTTTTTCAGTCCATGGTGGCTATTCTGGACTTTTGTCCCTCTGGTAGTCGTGATACTCCTCTTATATCGGTGGGAGCTGACCGTAGAATTTCCGCGAATGGGCCTTGAGAAAGTGAATACCATTGTGTGTCTGACGGTTCTGGTGGGTGCACTTCTCCTGACGGGGACTATAATGGCACAACCCACAGGGGGTGAGAAGCAGGGGAGGGTCCTGGTGGACGAGATTCATTCGACCTGGGAGCCTTCATCTCTCGTCATGGACACGCACTGGTACGGGACAGAATCCACCTACAATGCATACTCCATGATTGAATGGTTGAAGGTGACGTATGAGGTGGATCGGGTAATGAACAATGCGTTTGTCACCTGGAATCCTGCTGAAACCATAACCAAGGCTACACCAGATGTCGTCAGTGATGAGATAACAGCTGACATGTTGAACAACTATGATATCCTCATCCTGAAGACCCCCAATATGTACAGCCAGAATGAGGTCACTGCAATTGTGAACTTCGTCAAGAATGGTGGAGGCCTCTTTGTTGTCGGGGATCACAGTAATTTTGCTGGAACCAGTACTTCCCTTAACGAGATTACCAGGCATTTCGGAATTGAATTCGTGTTTGACAGTGTCAACAATTCAGAAGGAAGGCTCTCCGTGTATGAGAGAGGTGACATTGCACATCCCTGCGCCAAATACATGCCGAAGTATGATTTTCTGACCTCATGCAGCATTTCCGCTCCTCTGACTGTGGGACGGGTTATCCCCGGGTATGGGTTGAGTGCTGAGCCAGGAGAATACGCATCTACCGGGTTCTTCAGAGAGACACGAAGAGACTTGCCAGTCCTGGCCACAGACCGGGATTGGGGCATCTTCCATCAATGTGTGGCTGTAGAGTATGGAAAAGGACGGGTGGTAGCTTTTGCTGACAGTACTACTATATCCAACTTCAGGATATTCTTTGGTGGATCAGATCAACTGGTTATTGGGAGTATGGAGTGGCTGAACCACAAGAATGAAATTCCCTTCATGCGGACTCTATTCCTGACAGCAGGAATTGTGGTGATGGCTGCTGGAATGTACGTCTTTTCCGGGATTGAAAGGAAAAAGCGACTTGGTGCTCTGATGCTGGTGGTGTGTATGGTTGGACTGGGCAGCAGTTTGTGTTTTGCTGTATGTAACCCAGACCTGTACCAGGGAATACCACCAAAGTTCTACAACTGGGAAGACACAGTTTGCTTTGATGGGAGCCACTCTTCAGAAATTGTCAACAGTGGAACTTCCCAGGGAGACTATACTGTGTTTCTCATATGGACCCAGAGAGTGGGGTTGGTCCCTTCCATTGAGTGCTCTCTGGAAGACTGCACAGAAAAAGGGAAGATTGTGGTCATTGCGGATCCTGTGGAGGAGAATTTCTCTCATGAGGACATTGAGGTGTTGAAGAACCACCTGGAAAGAGGCGGACACGTGTTGATGATGGTGGACCAGGCCCGGGTTCTTGGATTGAACCTCATTGCAGAATTCGGGCTGGACATTGAGGAGATTGCGAAACCGGAGGATGCTGAAGAAGAAGGTCCTCTTGTCCCCTGGGGCCCCTCGATTAAAGGCGGGGAGGCAGTAAAGACTGTGGGCGACAGGGTTATACTGGCGAAGGTCAAATATGGACGTGGCTACTTCGTGCTCTGTACCGTTTCCACTGTGTTTAGAGATGGATTCAATGGTCAGCCAGGCTACATGGGGTACAATGGGACAGATCCTGACAATTTGAGTGAGGATCAGAAAGAGATTACCATGGAGATTTATAACCTTGAATATGAGCTTTTCCAGAAGATTCTGCAATAGTCTTTTTTTTCTTTTCTTTGTTTTTTGTTCTTGCATAGACTGTAAAAGCTTGAATACCCTGATTATGAAAAAGATTTCAACAAGAAAGACTGTTCCTGCTGAACACTCATAGTCGAACCTCTGATGCTCTACTCCGTGGCAGTCTGCTGATTCTACGTGGAAGTCACAATTCTCTCATCCAGTCATGTGCAAAAATTTCAGCTTCTCCACTCTCTACGCCTTCGAGGATTTTCTGGGCTACGTATTCTGCCGTGTCTGCTGGATGATAACTGCCGCCTCCTTCCCACTCGCCAACAGAATCTGTCATCGTATTTTCCTGGAAATTGGTGAGCGTTATATATGGATACACTACACTGACCACAATATTGTCCCTCTTCAACTCTTCTCTTGCAGTAAGGCTGATACCTACCAGCGCCCGTTTTGCAGATGAATATGCACCCATAGTGGGCAAATACATCAAAGCAGTGCCCGAACTGACATTCATTATGGAGCCTCCTCCTTGAGACCTCATGATGGGTATCACCTCCTGCATGGCAATGAGCTGGCCCACGACGTCCAGTTCAAAGATATACCTGAATGTGGTGATATTGGTCTTTTCTATGGGTGCGTCATATCCTTGCCCTGCATTGTTTATGAGAATGTCAATTCTTCCGAAATGCTCTTTTGTCTGTTCAACCATTCTTCTGATAGTGTTTTCCTTTGTAATATCAGCAGGTAGTGCCAGAGAACTGGGTAATTCTTTTGAAATTCTTTCAAGGGTGTCTTTTGACCTGGAAACGAGAGCAACTCGTGCACCTTTTGCTGTGAGAAGCCTCGCAGTGGCAAGACCAATTCCTGAAGAAGCTCCTGTTACAATAGCAACTCTTTTCTGTATGTCTATAGATACCACCTTCTCAATCTTGATGGACTGGTGTAGTGTGTCTCTTGAAGTGGATATTTAAATCTTTGGAAGTCTTTGGCTCGAAGCTGACATTGCAGGCATAACACTGTATCACGTTAGGTACATTCTCTTCAATACCCCTCTTCAACTCCAAATTAAAGATGCTACGGATATCATCATCTCTGTCTGTGCAATTAACTTCATACAATCCTACAAAATCCCTAGGGTCTTACCCGAAAGACACCCTGTGGATCTGACCTCCTGGTTCTTGTTCTCCACTGATTACGAACAGACAGTAAGAAGACTCTTCTCTTATCTCCCTACCACTCCTTTTATCGTGGGGGTGGGAAATTCATTGATGGTCCTCATGAGTACAGCCCTTTCAGAACTCAAGGGGAACGTGCTTTGCTGCATCTATGATGTGAAGACTCAGAAAATTATCAAGAGCTGTAACCATGCAGCAGTTCTCTTCCATTCTCGGGAATCATACCTAGAAAGAAATTGATTTTAAATCGTTCTACCTTTTATCCTGACAAAATTGTGTATCTGCACCTCGATTGAAAGCAGCACCGCTTGTTTCTTTTTTTCAAGAAATTCTCCCTAGCGTGTCCTCCACACTCTTTGACGTCCCTTTCTCAAAGATATACCAAAACTCTCACAATACAAGTCCATGATTTGCTCTGAGGTCAAATATTGCGTTTTTACCACTGGTTCCTTGTTCTTATCAAAGTCCTCGGGGTTGTCAGACAAAATGGTCAACCCGAATGCCTCAGGGGATGCAAAAGCCTGAGTTCCAATATAGGGTGTAAAAATGTGGAAAGCCACATTGGGAGTGTCAAGTTCTGCTGCCACTTCGAAGGTTCTTCTGACGTCTTCCAGAGTTTCAA
>JACVGW010000098.1 GCA_018992565.1 Theionarchaea archaeon | reverse complement strand
GATTATGGTGAAGTGTGATCTATGCAGGAATATGGGAGGACCTGCATGTGTCGTTGCCTGCCCCACCAATGCTCTCGTATATGGTGAGTTTTCACAGATTATGAAAGAGAGGAGAGGAAAGGCATGAAAATAATGGATCGATTACAAGCTCAGATGCCCCAGAATGAACTGGCTTCTGCCGGCATGATGTGCACGTACTGTGACTTAGGGCCATGTATCATAAACCCTTTTGATGAAGAGCCCCATGCAGGGGCCTGTGGAATTGATGCGGAGAGTATGAATATGGTGAACCTGGGACTGCATGTTCTCAAGGGATTGACTGACTACGGGGTGGGAACCTCTTTACCTCTTTCGCTTGACAGAATGATCTACACTCATGGTGCAGGGATTACTGTTGAGGATCTGGTGAAAGCCAGTGCTTCCATACTCGAGCCTTCGCAGACTCTGGTCAACCAATGGCATTCCGACCAGAAAAAGCCCCGCGACATTGAGGTCGGTATGGGAGTATTACAGAAAGACGCGGTCAATCTCGTTACCACCGTCTATGCTCCAGACATGATAAAGCAGGCCAGAAGTCAGAAAATGAGAGATCTGGCCAGAGAACGTACTGCCAGGGGGATCAACCTGGTGGGTGCTTTGTGTGAAGGAGCAGAAGCTGCTTCAACCTTTGGTATCCCCTTTCTGGGTGGAATTGACGTCCTGGAAGAAGCTGGCGACATGATAGATTACGTATACCAGGGTGGAGATGTGACTGCTGCCTGCGAGACTGCGATAGAGAATTTCTCAAAGAGAGATCAGGCATCCTTCAGAAAAGTCACTCCCCGGCGTGTAGCAGTTGGATACCCCGTGGACAGTGACGCACTTACTCGTGCAGTGGACTCTGGTCTCATTACAGGGGTTGTAGCAATCATGGGGTGCGCTTCTGGGAAGAGCACATGGGATCTTGATGCAATTGCCCACCAGCTGGTCAGCCAGAAATTCATGGTGTTGAATCTGACCTGTGACCTCTTGGAACATCCTGACCACCAATGCACCTTGATGAGCGAATTTCAATTTCCCTGTGTCATAAATGCAGGATGTTGCGAACCCGCAAAGCTCCTTGGCATGAAGGCCCTTACTGTCCTCATGCCCAGGTGGAGAGACCCAAGGATGCTGACAGCAGCTTTTGCACTGGCTTCACAGGATATCCCCGTTGTCCTGGGGACAATGCCCTTTGTTACCCCTTCAGTGCGGAATCAACTGGCTGACGTGGGGATACGGGTGGAAAAGGATTCCGCTAAAGTGGTAGACGTTTTGAGGTGAAACCATGCGGCAATGTCTCTCTGCGTTCTTTGCTACAGTAGTTCTGTGGGTCCTTCTGACCTGGTCTGAAATACAGGAGCAAGGGTATCCTCCTCTTCTGGTGGGAGTACTTGCTGCCCTCATAGTGGCAGTCCTGTCCAGGAACCTGTTTCCTGCTGTCAGTCTTCACCCCAGGAGAGTGTTCTACTTTGTGGTGTATATCCCTGCTCTCCTCTGGGAGATTATCAAGTCCAATCTGGATGTGGCCTACCGGGTACTCCATCCGAAAATGCCTATCAACCCAGGAATTGTCAGGGTGCCAGTGTCTCTGCAGTCAGACTATGGAAAGACGCTCCTGGCAAATTCAATAACATTAACGCCAGGAACCCTTACGCTGGACGTTCTGGGAGACAATTTTTATGTGCACTGGCTGAACATTCAGACCCGTGAGCCGCAGGAAGCTGCCGAGATTATTACTGGCCGGTTCATGAGATTCTTGAACAAGGTGTTTCCATGATGGAATTTTCTTTTCTACAGGCTGTAGTGTCTGTCATTACCTTTGCGTTCTTGCTCTCGTTTTTGAGGGTTGTCAAAGGTCCTACAGCAGGGGACCGGGTTGTCGCTCTGGATGCTGCTACTACTATCACGACTGCTCTCCTGGTTATTCTGGGTGTTATTTATAATAGAACATGGTTGATAGATGTAGCAATTATCTACGCATTGCTGAGTTTCATCGCTGTTATTGCCATAGCGCGATATTTGGAGGGAGGACTATGACAGGAGTGACGTTCATAGCAGATGTTCTCATCACAATAGGCACCTTCTTTCTCCTAGTAGGTGCCATTGGATTGCTTCGACTTCCTGATATGTTCACCCGTATGCATGCAGCTACCAAGTGTACGACACTGGGTGCCATGTGCACTCTTCTGGGTGTGGCACTTCTCATGCAGGGAGAGGTGGCAATCAAGGCTATTCTCATCATTGTTTTCATCGTCCTGGGTAACCCGACCTCTGCCCACGCCATAGCCAGGGCTGCATACAGATCAGGAACCCGGATGAAAATTGGAAGTTATGATGCTTTCAAGGAGGAATTTGAATGATCTCACATCTCATCCTGCTGGTGGTATTTGTTGCCAGTGCACTGATGGCTGTGGAGTTCAAAGACCTGATATATACAGCTGTCTCTCTGGGCATGTGCAGCCTGTGCCTGGCCCTGCTCTTTTACCAGTTGCAAGCTCCAGATGTAGCCATGACAGAAGTTGCCATTGGGGCAGCTCTATCCACATTCATCCTGCTCCTGGCTATTAACCATACCCGGAGGTCGGGAGAATGAAACGCGCACTGACCTACCTCCTCCTGGGATTGCTCATTTCCGTTTTGGTTTTCACTGTCACCAATGTCAACGAATTCGGAGACCACTCTATTGGGGTTGGAGAACACTACCTCAAAGAAGGTGTTGAAGAGGCAGGTGCTACCAACCTGGTGACCAACATTGTGCTGGACTATAGAGGGTATGATACCCTGGGAGAGGTCACTGTTCTCTTTACTGCCACCACAGGAGTGGCAGCATTATTCTGGAAAAAAAGGAGGGAGAACGATGGAGAAGAATGACGATCCTCGTGAACCCAGTGTTATTGTAAAGAGTATAGCCCGCATGGTTTTCCCCCTGGCCTTTGTGTACGGGGTGTATATCTTCGTCCACGGCCATCTGACACCTGGAGGTGGGTTTCAGGGAGGTACTATCATTGCCTCCAGTATCATCCTGCTCTATCTGGGTGTTGGTACGTTGAAAATCCCGGAATCATTGATGACTGCCCTGGAAAGTGTGGCAGCCCTCTGCTTCATTGGCCTCGGGTGTATTGGCATAGTGAAAGGAGGCAACTTTTTGTGGAATGCTGTTTCACTTGGAACGCCAGGTACTCTGCTCAGTGCAGGTATTCTGGGTCCAATCTACGTAGCAATTGGTATAAAGGTGGGAACAGAGCTGACAGCCATATTTAACAACATGAGGAGGAGCCCCCCATGAATGTCGATTATATTGTCTGCGTCGCTGTGTTTGCCATTGGATTGTACGCAGTCATGGTGAAGAAGAATCTGATCAAAATTGTCGTAGGATTGAGTCTGATGGATTATGCTGTTCAATACTTCCTTATTGCCACAGGGTACGTTCAGGGTGGATCGCCTCCTATTGAGGTTCTGCCTGATATCACCTCAGAGACAGTGGTTATGGTGGATCCTCTGCCCCAGGCGCTGGTGCTGACCAGCATCGTCATCGGACTCAGTGTCACTGCTCTTGCTCTGAGTATCGCGATTGTCCTGTACCGCCATTATGGCACCCTGGATATTACAGAGATCAGGGGGTTGAGAGAATGATTACTGAACATGCACCTATCTTCATGGTTCTGCTGCCTCTGTCTGCAGCATTCATAACACCCCTTGTGGGTCTCGTGTCAGGACGGGCGCGGGATTACATACCCTTCCTGGCATTTGTGGGCAGCCTGGCATGTGGACTGACCATGATTTCCCCCGTTCTGTCAGGCGATACTATAGTGTATGCCCTGGGCAACAGGAGCCCTCCCTATGGTATTACCCTGTATGTTGACGCACTGTCTCTGTTTGCAGCTCTCGTCGTAGCAGGGATGGCCACCTTCTCTGCAGTGTATGCTGTCCCCTACATGAGGAAAGATGCTCGCAGAGGGAAATTTTACACCTTGTTCTGCCTCCAGATTGCAGGAATTTCAGGCGTCATCCTCACAGGAGACATGTTCAACCTGTATGTCTTCTTTGAGATCATGTCAGTTTCCACCTATGCTCTGGTGGCGTATCACAGGAAATCGGATTCAGCAGAAGCAGGGTTCAAATTACTGACACTGGGTGGCGTGATATCCACGTTCATCCTGTTTGGCGTCGCACTGCTGTATGCCCAGTACCAGACATTGAACATGGTTGACCTCATGTCAAAGATCGCCATGTCGTCTGTGGACATTGTTGCAATGGCCTTCTTTGTGGTGGGATTCGGATTCAAGGCAGGAATTGTACCCCTGCATTTCTGGGCTGCTGACAGCTACCCTGCAGCTCCCACTCCCACAGGTATGCTCCTGGCAGGGACCTTCAAGGTGGCAGGCGTCTATCTTTTCGCCCGTGTCCTGTACTTCGTCTTTGATGCTATGGAAGCTACCAGCCCCATGATTGCCACCTTCGGTGTAATAACAGCCTTTATCGGCGTCATGATGGCTCTTGTGCAGCATGATTTCAAACGGCTGCTGTCCTATCACGCAGTCTCCCAGTTGGGCTATATCATGGCAGGTATTGGCCTGGCTACACCTCTGGGAATTTCGGGAGGGCTGTTCCACTTGATGAACAATGCAGTGTACAAAGGGCTCCTCTTTCTGTGTGCAGGGGCCGTCTTTTACCGGATTGGTACATGGGACTTGGATAGGATGGGCGGACTCTCCAAGAAAATGCCCTTTACCACATTCTGCTTTTTCATAGGGGCACTGGCCATCTCAGGAGTTCCTCCCTTTAACGGGTTCGTCAGCAAGTGGATGCTCTATGTGGGTACCTACCAGAAAGAGTACTACTTCTTCACAGTAGTCTTAATCCTCGCCAGTGTGGGCACCTTGAGTTCATTCCTGAAGGCTCTGGATTCTGTGTTCCTGGGTCAACTCAAGGAGGAGTACAGAGAGGTGAAAGACGTTCCTCTCCTGATGAAGATCCCCATGGGTATCCTTGCAGTAACCTGTATTGTGTTTGGCATTTACCCCCAGCTGCCTCTCACCCTGGTGGAGAAAGCCTCTTCTGCTGTCCTGGGTATCCCTGTGGATGTAGGTGCCTATAACCTTGGGCTGAACCTTGAGTATGCCTTCTGGAGTCCTGTTATGATATCACTGGTATTGCTGGTTCTCCTGGTCTTCGTGGTTTTGACCTTGAGGACGGGGAAAGCACTGGCACCCGAACCAGAGGCAAAGGCTGGTGCCAGAGATGACATATATATCTGTGGTGAAGAAGACTACTACGTTAATATTTCGGGTTCAAACCTTTATTATGGCATCATAACTCCGCTCGATCGATTTTACAGGTACCTGAAATCTGAACACAGCGGACTGCTGCAGAACTACGTGTTCTGGGTGGTATTCACTCTTATAGTGGTGATCATATATTTGTGGAGAGTGGTTTAATGCTGGATAAAATGGTCAACTACTGTCGGAAGAAATCTCCCTGGCTACTCCACGTGAGCTGCGGATCATGTAATAATTGTGATATTGAAATCCTGGCAGCTCTCGCTCCTCGATTTGATGTGGAACGGTTCGGTGGTGTACTGAAGCCAAATCCTCGTCATGCAGACATTATTGTGGTGACGGGAATCATCTCACTAAAAATGAGAGATGTGCTGAAGCGACTCTATGAACAGACCATGGAACCAAAGGCTGCTGTAGCTATTGGCTCCTGTGCAATTACGAAAGGAATTTTCAATGAGACATACGCATCATACGGCCCTGCAGATAAGGTGATCCCGGTGGCAGCATACATTCCTGGATGTCCACCGAGACCTCAGGCCATTCTGCATGGAGTGGTCACTGCGCTCAATGCATTGTGGGGTGAGTAGATGGTCACTGCTTCAGAACTGGAAGAGACATTGAGAACTCATCTCAGAGAAGATGTGCTGGAGTTCACTCTGGCTCGGAGAAATAGGGTATTTTCTAAGGTGCGAAATGGGTCTCACAGACAGGCAGTCAAGCTCTTCCAGGATATGGGAGGCCACCTTTCGGTGATCACTTCTGTAGACCTGGGCGAGGAGCTGGAACTCGTCTATCACTTTGAACTTCATCCCCTCCAGGTGAGTCTGAAGACATCAGCTCCCCGGGGAAATCCCAGGATTGAGACCATATCTGATATCTATCCGTCCGCGGCCTGGTACGAGAGAGAAGCCATGGAAATGATGGGTATTACCGTAGTCAACCATCCCGATCCCCGTCACCTGTTCCTGCCTGATGATTATACTGAATATCCCCTGAGGAGGTTTTAACCATGGATGTTGTTGTGCAATTTGGACCTCAGCATTTGGCTCTGGCAGAACCTGAACGCCTGAGAGTGCATGCAGAAGGAGAGAAAGTGGTCAATGTGGACATTGCTATGGGATATAACCACAGAGGCATAGAGAAACTGGCAGAGAGAAAGACCTATGAGCAGGATATACTGCTGGTAGAGAGGATCTGCGGCATCTGTTCCATGTCCCATCCTGTGGCTTTCACGCAGGCAGTGGAGGACATTGCCAACGTTACTGTACCTGAAAGAGCAAACTACTCGAGGATGATCATAGCTGAGCTGGAAAGGATTCATTCTCACCTGCTGTGGGCTGGAATAGCTGCTGAAATAATAGGGATTGAGACGTTATTCATGTACATATGGAGAGATAGGGAATTTGTTCTGGATCAGCTGGAGATTATTACAGGCAACAGAAACCACTATGCATGGAATACTGTAGGAGGATGCAGGAAGGATATTACTGAAAAGCACATCCCTGGGCTGCTGACTGCACTGGATGTGGTTGAGCGCAGGACTGAGTACTACATTGACTCTTTCCTGAGAAACAGGACCATAAAGGCACGCCTTGTGGGAACAGGTATCCTGCCCAGAGAGGATGCCAGGCGGCTGTGTACGGTAGGTCCTCTGGCCAGGGCGTCAGGGTATGCTGTGGATGTGAGGAAAGATGATCCTCATCTTGCCTATGATAAGGTGGACTTCGAGAAAATTGTACTGGACGAGGAAGACAACATGGCAAGGGCAAAAGTCAGACTTCTTGAAATTATTGAATCTGTGAAAATCATCAGACAGGCAGTGACAGCTCTCAGAGAGCTGTCAGGAGGGGAGATAGCTGTCAAGGTGAAGCAGATCCCTCCTGGTGAAGGAGTGGGCAGATACGAAGCTCCCCGGGGAGAAGTATTCCACTATGTCAGGTCTAATGGAACATTCTATCCTGAGAGAGTGAAGATTAGAGCTCCCACATATGCAAATGTACAGGCAGTTCCGGTGATGCTGCAGGGTGACACTCTGGGTGATGTTCCCATTACGCTGGCCAGCATTGATCCATGTTTCTGCTGTACAGATAGGTGATATCATGAGTTTGAATCCATTGATTTCCATTTTCATCATTCCGGGGCTGCTGTTCACCTCGGTGATGACGTTCCTGTATGCAGGAGTGTACCGAAAGGTGAGAGCACGCATGCAGAACAGGCGTGGCCCACCATTTCTGCAGCCCTTTTATGATTTTGTGAAGTTACTCTCCAAGGACAGTGTCAAGCCTGAAAAGGCGGGTGCTTTATTTACCTGGGCCCCTGTCATTGCCCTGGCGTCTATCCTGGTGGTGCCCATGCTGTTTCCGGTATGGGGACTGTCCTTTGCTGGTGATGTCATTGTGGTAATCTATGTTCTGAATATGTCGTCCATTATGCTGGCAGTGGGAGGATTTTCCTCAGCCAGTCCTTTTGGTGCTGTGGGAGGATCAAGAGAAGTGACCCAGTTGTTTGCCTATGAACTGCCTCTTGCCATTTCCATTGTAGCAGTGGCAGTAAGAGCAGGCAGTTTCTCGCTGGCAGGAATTGCTGAAGCGCAGGAGGTACATGGCATGCTGTTTTACCAGCTTCCTTTTGCCTGCATTGCTTTCCTGAGCATCATACCAGCAAAGATCGGGCTGCAACCCTTTGACATACCGGAAGCTGAGCAGGAAATTCTGGGAGGACCGCTTGTGGAATACTCCGGGTACAGGCTGGCTATTTTCACGCTTTCTAACCAGGTAAAAATGTTTACAGTGATATCTCTTGCAGTCATCCTGTTCTTCTGGAAAAACTGGTGGATGTTCCTGATCACTGGAGGGCTGTTGTGGCTTGTGTTCATCTTCATCAAGATCATATCGGCCAGGGTAAAAACAGAGCAGAGCTTTGTTTTCTTCTGGAACTACATGGCAGTTCTGGCAGTCATTGATCTTGTGAGGGTGGTGATTTAATGGAACTTGAAGCATTATTTTCCTTGTTTAAGAAGCCTTTCACGGTGAAGTACCCTTTTGAGCCTTCTCCCGCTCCTGAAGGATTCAGGGGAAGGACTGAGTTCACTGATGATTGCGTTGGATGCGGTGCATGTGCTGCAGTATGCCCTCCTAAAGCAATCTCTATTGTGGACGAGGGAAAGACCAGGGTCATGAGAATCGATCATGGGCTCTGTATCTTCTGCAGGAGTTGTCAGGATGTCTGCCCATGGGAAGGAATTCATCTCACCGAGAAGTTTGAAATGGCCACCCTCGATAAGACATCATCCTATGATGAGATTGAGCATGACCTCATCCTGTGCCAGGGTTGCGGAAGCGTGATTACCACCAGGAGACACATGGAAGAG
>JACVGW010000018.1:30115-32352 GCA_018992565.1 Theionarchaea archaeon | reverse complement strand
AACTCCGTCAGGACTTCTCTTGAGGTGGGGTACGGGGACGGGAGATGGATGAGCCTCTTGAAAACCCTTGGGATAGATGCTTATGGCATAGATATCCTAGAGAATGCAGCATTACAGTTGAAGAATGAAGGATTCTCTCCCATTGTGGCAGATGCACGAGAAATTCCATTTAGAGATGACTTCTTTGATCTTGTTTACTCTTTTGGTGTGGTAGAGCACTTTGAAGGCACGGAGAATGCCATCGAAGAGCATGTCAGAGTGGCAAGACCTGGAGGAAGAATTGTCATTACAGTTCCCTATCTCTATTCGCCCCTCACACTCTACTGGGCAGCGCTACACGTGAAAAGAGGCACCTTCAAAAAAAGGCCAGCAACTTTTGGGAAAAGATACACTGCAAAGAACCTGAGAGAGATCTTGGAACCCCTTGAGGTGGAAAACATAACAATCGAACCTTTCCTGTTCTCCATACCAAAAGTGAAGAGAATTCATCTTGAAGCTCCCCTTCTTGAAAAACTGGGACTGATGCTGTGGGCAGAAATGACAAAAAAACGAAACTGACTATTTTTGCACTAAGTCCTCTATTTCCCTCCGGATTTCCTCTGAAATCACTTCTCTGCTGAACTTCTCTTTGACGTAAGACCTCCCTCGCTGACCCAGTTCCTTCCGTATTTTCTCATCTTCTATCAGCAATTCCAGAGTCTCTTTCAGAGATGGACTATCCACAAGAATCCCGGTGACCCCATGTTCTATTTGCTCCACCATGGCCTCGTATGGGTTCGCCACCACAGGAAGTCCACATGACATGGCTTCAACAACAGCTGCAGGGAACCCATCCATCCGGGAAAAATGTAAGAAAATATCTGATTCTCCAAAGACATCTTCAATTTTCTCCTGGTAGCCTACGTAGGACACTCTCTCAGAGTTCTTCATCTTCTTTATTGCTTCTTTAAACTCGTCTGAGAACGTGCCATCTCCCACTACAGTATACCTCACATCCTTGTGGGCCGTGAGGACCTCATCAATGTGAGGCAACACTGAGATCAGAGCCTTGTACTTGGCTTTGAAAGAGAAATTAGTAACTGAGAGTATCGTTACTGAGTCTCTCTTCTTTTCTGATGGACGAAATTTCTCAGAATCCACAGGAAATCGTAGAATTCTTATTCTCTCCTTCTGGACTCCATGAGCTTCAAGTTCTCTTGCCAGCGCAGTGGAAACAGGAAATACTCTGCAAGATTTTCTCAGAATATATGTACAGAGTTTGAGGATGACATACATATACATGAGTTCCGGGAATCCTAAATAGGTCTTCTGTTCTTCAAAAGTCTGCCATATGTTCCCTCTCATTCTGGCAGTGAAAGAAATCTTATAGAAGAGGCTGATAATGTAGGACACTATGAAAATCATGCCTGAGCAGTCGATGATAAACAATGCGGGGGTTTCTTTCCTCACGAGCTGGACAAAGGTGAGGAATCTGAGAAATCTGTTTCTCTCTTTTGGAAGCTGAATTACGGAATAGCCCGCATATCCAAAAGATTCCTCAATTCGAAAGCTCCTGTTGCTGTAGTTGATGAGTATCTTCAGGTTACCACCTCAATTCTCTGTCTTTGTTCCTGTAGCACGTGGTATATAAATACTCCTTCCCGGCAAAGGGGCAGAGAGAGCAAAGGGGCAGAGAGAATCGAGTCATCGATACATTTATAAATTTCGTTCTACCACCCAATGAGACCAGTTCAAAGGGAGCAGGATGCGACTGCAATCCCAAGTGATTGAAAGGAAATTTGAGGAGAAAAACCATGTCTTTCTGGAACGAAGAAAGAGCTCGCTTCTACAGGGATACCTGGGGACCCCCCACCAACCCCAAGAAGTGGGGAAACCTGGATCGAATGGAGATACCTGTCAGTCTTTTAAAAGGTGAAACAGTCCTAGATGTGGGCTGTGGTCTGGGCCATCTGTATCATGCTCTCAAGGGGCAGATCACTCAGTACGTGGGCGTGGATGCAAGCCCTTTCATGCTAGAGAAAGCACGGAAGTTCTTTCCTGAAGCTGATTTTAGGGAGGGCGATATATACAACCTCTCTGAATTTCCATTGGCAGATACTGTCTACTCCATTTCTCTGCTCATTCATCTGTCCTCCGTTGAGGAACCAATAAACCAACTCTGGAGCCGAACAAGGAAGAGGTGCGTTCTTCTGATTCCGCTGGGAAAAAAAGAAGAGATAAAAGAACCCGAACCTGGC
>JACVGW010000018.1:0-30015 GCA_018992565.1 Theionarchaea archaeon | reverse complement strand
TTCACCAGGATGAGGTGTGGTCTACCCAGTATCACCAGGTTCTGCCCGATAGGTCCTGTGGACACGTGAAACATATACCCTGCAGAAAGAATTCTCAAAGCAGTGCTGGCTTCCTGGTAATCAGCTCCAAACAGGAGGGTGAGTACCTGAGGTGCGAATATGAAGACCACGAGAAACAGGGGGAGAGTGGCTGAGAATACCCACTTCGTCAATATGGAATATGTCTTCTTCATCTCCGAGAATTGCCCATGAGAATACAATACTGAGAGAACGGGTATGAATATGAATCCTGCAGAATTCAAGAAGACGGGTATCAGCACACATATAGGAATAGCCCCATTGTACAGTCCCACCTGATCTGGACGGGCGAAATACCCCAGCATCAGGACATCTGTCCACTTCATAATCTGGGCAAGAAAGACAGTCCCAAAGAGGGGAATGGAAAAGAGAAACAGCTCCTTTCTCATGGTAATCGGGGCAGTGTCTCTGACTGGTCTCCTCTCCACATAGTAGAAGGACGCAAGTATTCCTGTTACAATCATGGCCGCCACATATGCTACAACGACATGCAAGAGGGAAGGTGCCCTCAGTGCCACCACGAGGAGAAATATAATCCTGCTGCTCGCCAGGAGAATATTGCCGAAGTATAAGGTAGGAGTCACCCTATCAAACCCTCTGAAGATATCGGTAATTATCTGCGTTAAGATAAAAAACGGGAGGCCCACAGCAAAGACTCTCACAGAAGTGGTCAGCCCTTCCATATGATAGAAATCCTCCAAGAATCCTGCTCCCAGAAACAAGGAAACAAAAAACCCTGTTGCCAGTATGAGCTCAACCTCGAATGAAGATCTTATAACCCCCATAATTCTTCCCTTATCCTCTTTTCCACGATAGAAGCCAAGGAATCGGGGAACTGAAAGGGAAAACCCCCCTTGCGACAACGTGCCTGCCATGGTGAATATCACTAATCCCATTGAGAAGATTCCGTAGTCTGCCTGGGACATAGACCTCACGATGAGTACCCTGTTCACCATTTGCAGACACATGCCAAACATAGTACCCACGAGAAGTAGCCCCCCTCCTTTGGCAATCTTCCTCAGTGAATAATCCACAGCAGCTTTGTCCATGTCTTTATCCATAGTCCACCCCTGACTATTCCAGATTTGGATCGAGAATCTCGCAATCTGCTTTAATATCACAGATTTCGTGGACAGGTTTCTCGCAGAAATTCTTTACGGAACCAGTATCATGAGATTCCTTTAATTTACAGCATATTCTCGGGATAATATGTTCTGCAGCTCCCGCAAGATTCACCATTTTCATCATCCTGGGTACGGTTGGAGGTTTTAAAGGTTTCCTCTCACTCTCGTCTTCGCTCTTATTTTCACTCTAACTCTCATTTTCATCCATGCTCTTTCTACCTCGTGGCAGTTGTGTGACTGTTTTATTCTCATGATCTGTGAATCTGAAGTGTCGGCTTTTTGAGAAGTTCAGTCCTTCACCTTACATTTCTCAAGGAGTTCCTCCAGCGTGGAGATTTTTCTCGCCGGTGCACCTGCAACGACAGTACAAGGTGGGACATCGCTGGTGACCACAGACCCTGCTCCTACAATGCAGTTATCCCCTATAGTCACGCCGGGTAGAATAATCCCTCCATATCCAATAAAGCAGTTCTCACCGATAGTGACAGGCCCTGTTCTTGTCTCCCCAGTAAACACCCGAGTACTGGCATCATGAGTCAGTATAGCAGCGAAAGAAATGGTGGTATTGTCCCCTATTCTTACAAGGTCTCTTCTCTTGCCATGAGGTCCAATGTCAATGAGGGATCTATAGATGTGTACGTTCTTCCCCAGGACAACTCCCCTCAATTCCCAGAATTTTTCCTCTCTGATGATTCCCAGGTTTCTCAGTATGTACAATATCCTGTCTCTCATAGTACTGGTACAGGTGGGAGGTTATAAGAGTATTATCCTTCTTGTGCTGGAGAACATGGGTGCCAGGCTGCAAATATTTTTAAATAGCAATAGAAAGCAGGACCCATGAAGACATGCCACATAGGATTCTCGTGGTATCCTGGTATTGGAAGCATATCCCTGTATGAACACTCTCAAAACCTGGCGAAGCTGGGAGTAAATGTCCAGGTTGTGGCAGCAGGGAGAAAGAAGGAGCAAAAGGAAATGAATGGAGTCCACGTTTCTTTGTTCGAGTCTCCCTCAGTTACAAATCTTTCTCTGTATCCTCTCATCTTTATTTATAAGACGGTCAAGTTCTTGAGGAGCATTCCGGATTACGAATTTGATATCATTCACGTGTACCATTTTCCTGGGGCCTTCGTTTTTCCTCTTTTTCTACGAAAGAAGGGAAGAAAATGGATTTTTTTTACTACCTCAGGTCCAGTGAAAGGAGGGATCATCTCGAAACTAGGATGGGCTATACAGACCTTTGAATCCCGGCTATTCGACCACCTTATCCTGAGAGACTCCAGTCATGTGCCCCAATTCTCATACCGCGACCCACGTGAGATAACCATTGTCCCTATTGGAGCTGATCTCGATCTTTTCAAGCCAGGAAGTTCCACAGCACGAAAGGACCTGGGTATTGACGAGAATACTTTTTTATTTGTGTATGCTGGTAATTTGGGCCGTGTACGAAAGATAGAGACGTTAGTGGACGCACTGAAACTCCTGGGATCTCAGAAGGCAACCCTGCTCGTGGTGGGAGATGGAGGTACCGAGAGATTGAGACTGCATGCCAAGACTGTAGGGATGGAAAACCAGGTGGTATGCACGGGAAGTGTCCCCTATGAGAAGGTGGCCGAATACATAAGGTGTGGGGACGTATTCTTGAGCTATGTTCCTCTCACACCTGAATTTGATGCTCAACCACCATTGAAAACCGTGGAAGCACTGGCCTGTGGGCTTCCTGTGATAGCATCAACCACCAAGGGAAACAGGAGGTTTGTGACCCATAAAGAAAATGGGTACTTGGTTCAAGATGATGCTGTGTCTGTGTACAAGGCAATGGCTCATCTCATGGAAGACGAGAGCCTGAGAAAGAAGGTTGCTCATGCTGCTCGTCCTTCTGTTTCTGACTACGGGTGGGGGCACATTGTCAAGAACAGCCTTCTTCCCGCGTACAGGAAGATACTGGCAGAGGATTGAAAGGCACTATTCCTCAGATTGCTGCTCTTTCATTTCAGCCTGCATCAATCCTATTTATTCAGTTCAGGAGTCTCACGATATGTCCTTCTGAACCAAGCGATAGAAAGAAGAAGGTGTAATCCTGTAGATTTCCATGCCAGTATGCTCAAAAGTGCTCGTTAGAGGCCCTCTGGGTTGGGTGACTTCCATCTGCAGATAGCCAGCACTCAAGATTACTCACGCCGCAGGCAAGAGCATCCAGCAGTATATGTAGGGGGATAGAGGGTAGTAACCACAACTCGTTCTCCTAATTACCGTCTCCCACAATCTTGTTAACTGATAGAGCGCGTTCCACAGTGCTCAAAACCCCAGAAGTCCTCACATATGGTCCTCATCAGAGATCGGCATCCAGCATTTCCCGTACTGCTTTTTCAATGGTGTACGTGGGAGAAAACCCAAGGATCTTTTGAGCTTTCGAAATATCTACTGAGAAATCCTCCACTAGAGTTTCCATCCGTGGGTTATCTCTCATCTCGATTTCAGGGTGAAAGTCGTAGTCCTCTGCTATAGCCTGCACTTTCCTGGCCAGTTTTTCAATGGATACAGCTTCGGCAGTGGCAATACAGAAGGTTTCTGCTCCCGGCCCTGCCTTCATTATGTGAGAAACTGCCAACCTATACGAAGTCGCTGCATCCTTCACATGCAGGAAGTTTCTGGCCTGACTTCCCGGTTTGTACAATCTAAAAGGTTCATTTTCTCTCACAGCTTCTACAAACCTATTGACAACAGTAGGTTTGAACACGGGAGTCCCATTGACAATATGGACACCATACACATTTGACTTCATAAGAAGATAACATGGAAACGTATCACGAGATGCCTCTGTCACAATCCTCTCCCCATGATATTTAGTCTGCCCATACCAGTGCATGGGGTTTCGAGGATGCTCTTCATTTATAGGGAAGTACTGAGGATTGCCCACAGTGCCAAAAGATGTGGCGAAGACTAGCGGGATGGATCGTTCCTTGCATATGTCTGCCACAACTCTGGTCCCATTGACATTGACATCATACGACAGCTCCTTCAGGTCGTTACACGGCTCAACTCCGGGAATTGCTGCCAGGTGGACAATGCAATCCACGTCCAGCTTCTTCTCCAGTGTCGTTTTGTCACGAATATCTGCCTCAATCACTTCTTTTCCAGCAATTTCATGGACTGTGCCTTTGAAAAAATTATCAACAGGGACAATATCATACTCCCCCATGAGTTCATGACACACTCTGGAACCGATGTATCCAGCAGCGCCTGTGATGCCTATTGATTTCATGAGTTGGATTTTCGCTGATCCTTTAAAAACTACTCCTCTTGGGACAATGAGGAATCAGGATACGACGCCCCAGAACAAACGCTTGCAGATCACTATCTTCCAGTTGAGCATGCAACAGAGGTCCTCAGAACGTCACCTCAGGGGGAATCCAGACTATGAGAAGCTGCCCATTACGCTGTGGAAAGAAGTCTGAGCAGAGAATGCAGGTTCTCGAAGCTTCAACATTTACTCCGGGTAGTCGGCTTAACCAAATGCACAGCATGAATTATCCACCGCGGATTGAACAGATAATGTGTATTCTGGACTCTATGGGCAATCAAACCACTCTGCATTCTGGAATACAAAATCATGTATTTGAAAGGAGGACTTCTTCAGGAAGAATTGAGTCTCCTGACCCTAGAGGACTACGACGCGTTCCAGAATCTGACAGCGATAGCTTTTTATAGAGAAGACCTCTATTTCATTCTGCGGATAAATAGCATTCCTATAGGAAAGTGCGAATATTCCGCATAAGTGAGGTGGAAAGAATGGTAGAAAGATCCAACGCCGTTGAATCGAGCACCTTTTTTAATACGAAAAGGACATCTGAAAGTGTATTAAGGCCCCTGAGGTGATGCCGTGTCGGAAGAAATGATGGCTGACAACCTCATCATGAGAGTTTTCATGGAGACTATCGAGAACATCATAGGACCAAATGGACTCAAGTCAATTCTCAATTATGCTCACCTTGAGAAGTATATCGATCAGATACCGCCCGACAATGATGAGAAGGAAATACCTGTTCAAGACCTACACAGGTTGTATCTCTCCCTTCATGAAATGTTCGGGAACAAAGGTACTCACAGTCTCCAGCTCAGGGTGGGGAGAGAGAATGTACATCGAGGTCTTCAGAAACGTCCTGGCATTGCGAGAGCCATGCAGCTTGCCTCTCATCTCGTTCCCGAAATCACAAAGATGCGTATTGCCTTAGAGAGACTGACACAGTACATGAAAGAAGCATCCTCCCATGCCAGCGCAGATTTCGTTGAAATCCAGGAGAAAGAAGGGTGTTTCATACTCATCCAGAAAGACAACATTGAAAGTGAAGGGATTACGTCCTCAGTGCCCGCGTGTGGCGTTACTCTCGGCATTATCGAGGCCCTCGTAGAATGGATTACAGGACATCCCCACGAAGTGCGAGAAATCGAATGCAGAGCCATGGGACATTCAGCTGACGTTTTCGAAGTCTCGAAAAAACCAAAAAAGGAGAAGTAACTCGTTCACAGGAAGAGCATCTTCTTGCCCCCTCCTGCACCATGGATTCCCAGGTTACCTGAGTGCGAACAGAGTTCTGTAGGTCTCATTCACGCACTAAGCTGTGGGTTATCTTCTGGTAGCACCTCGTATGGTGGTTACAGAGGTAGTATTCTCAACTGCTCATTCACTCCTTTTCCGCTGGTTAATTTTACAGACTTTCCATCCGAATATGTGAATTCCCCTTCCATGTTGATGGGTGCATCCAGGAACAAGACACTCCAGCCTGTGGTATTGTGCATAGTCAAAGGTTCCATTCTCATAGCCTGGGCAATCTTGGGGTACAGCGACAGCTTTATTCTCATGCCAAGAACTCCTCTGTCTGTCTTAACAGTGACCTTTTGCTGTGAGGGTATGAATCGGCGGTATGGTTTCATGTACACCCAGGATTCTGGCATGAATTCGATGCTTCTCGTAACGAAACAATCTTCTTCACCAAGTATGTGGATCAGACCGTCCTCAAAGTGGTAGGGTGTGCCATCATCTGAGATTGATTCACAATGACACAGGAACGCGTAGAGCTGATCAAAGTGCAGGTATGTCCAATCCATGGTCCTGATCTTCATGAATTCCAAGGTCTTGATCCAGACATGTTCAAACACACCTCTCCCCGTGATGTCTATTTCTTTTCCGTCTATTGTAATTGTTCCGTGAACGTCAGACAGCGATTCTATACCGCTAACAGAAGTTCCTTCAGTGACCGGGCACTGCCCATCTTTCTTGTTGCCCCACCGGAGCACAGGGCCCCTCGGATTGAAAGTCAGATGGGCACTGAGCGTTTCATTCTCTGAGATGATCTCCTGTTCATCTACTCTACAGACAGCTCTGAGCTTATCCATTTCTGCAATTACAGTACCATTCTCTTCAGTGCAGGTAAATGCGTTCTGAGAGAGAAGTTTTCCGATGCTGATGTGATTGGTGGGCTCTCCAATAACCTGAGCATCGCCTTCCTGCACAGGGGAAAATGCGTCTTGACAAAACCCTATGCTGCAGCCGCTTCCTCCCATGAAAGTCCCTTCAGTGATAGCCATCACCAAAAAACAGTCTTTCCCTTCATGAGAAAAAGTCACGGTAAAATACCAATCATTCCAGTGCATCGGTAGATCCGTGTGCTTCGGCCTCAAATCGTCCAGTTCAATAAAGGCACTCACTTTCTTCACCTCCTTTGAATGTGGCACTGGTGCACTTTACTTGAGGCGGCTTCCCGGGAGGCTGGGCAAGACGTAGGGTCAGCGACAATCATCCACTTCACAACGATTAGACATTGGCAATTGGTACACACCTCCTCCGGAAGGTTCTATCCTCTGTACCAGTACCTTCGTGTATGTGAATGTAAAGTGGGAGTTTTAAGTCTTTGGTTTTGGGAGGCACACGGGCCTTTTCTGGAAAAAACCTCAGGCTCTTCATGATGTAGGGCTATCATCTCGTGTTGCCAGATGAACTGAGCACGTATCCCAGCAAGAACCAGCTCAGGGGGAGAACTTAAATGGAACACCTGTAAGAGAGAGCAACAGACAATCTCCGGAGGAGAAGCCATGACTAGCCTCGCCATAAGAAATGGTAAAGTCTTCCTGGAATCAGGACTCGTTGAAGCCAGCCTTCTTATTGAAAATGGGAGAATTGCAGCTATCACAAAGGGGAGTTTCCTTCCCTCAGATCAGGTACTAGATGCCACGGGTGCCATTATCCTCCCTGGTGGTATTGATGTCCACACCCACATTGAAGATCTGGATTACGCATATAGAGAAGACTACATCACAGGGACGAGAGCTGCAGCAGCAGGAGGCATAACTACGGTTCTGGAGATGCCACTGGGAATTGAAGGAAAATCTTCCTGCGAGGTCTTCGATATGCAGTTGGAATCTATGAATCAAAGATCTCTGGTAGATTTCGGGATTATCGGAGCTGCGGGTCGCGCCAGTATCCCTCACATATCCTCCTTGGCTGAAAGAGGATGCATCGGTTTCAAGACCTTCATGACATCAGCCCCCCCAGAAGAGGCCGAGCTTTCAGATCTGGCAGCAGAAAATGATTACTCTTTGCTCAAGATTTTCTCAGAAATAGCCAAAACAGGACTGGTAGCCAGCGTCCATGCAGAAAATGATGCTATTATAAAAGGAGAGATCACCAGATTGCAGTCGGAAGGAAGGAAAGACTTTTCTGCCCACACAGAATCCCGGCCGCCCATAGCGGAAAACGAAGCATGCTTGAGAGCACTCATTCTCGCCTGCCATACTCGCGTAAGCCTGAACCTCGTGCACATGAGCTCCAAGAATGCTTTTTCCTTCATTCGATTGGCCAAAGCCCGCGAGGTCGACGTAACCTGCGAAATCACCCCCCATCACCTCTTCCTTACAAGCAACGATGGAGAAAAAATCGGTCCGTGGGCGAAAGTTGACCCGCCCTTACGCTCTCCCGACCACGTGAGAGCTGCCTGGAATGCCCTCAGAACAGGCACCATCGACATGGTGGCAAGTGATCACTCCCCGTATGCACATCACGAGAAGTCCAGTGACAATATCTTTCAATGCGCTTCAGGAACTCCCGGAATCCAGACCATGCTCCCACTGCTCATTGATGCTTACACTCACCGCCGCCTGACTCTGGTCCAGCTCGCAAATCTCACGTCCACTAACCCTGCTAAACGATTCAACCTGTACCCCAAGAAGGGTGTGATAGCTCCGGGTTCTGATGCAGACCTCGTTCTCGTCAACCCCCGGAGCCAGTATACCCTTACTAACCAGTCCATTATCTCAAAACCTGCTCTGACTATATTCAATGGAAGGACTCTCACGGGCGCCATCCAGACTACCATTCTCCGCGGGTCCATCATCTATGACAACGGAGCATTTACTCAAAAAGAAGGATATGGAGAATTTGTTGCTCCTCTTGATCTACATCGAAAGCCACAGATGAAAAAGAGCGAGACACTTCAGTGACAATGTAATACTCCTCTTCCATGCTCAACCTCCCCCGTGAATGCTCCTCTTTCTCCTCATCCACCAATCAAAATCAGTTCTCTTTCAAGGAGTCCTAGTTCCCTTGGAGAGAGCGTATCTACATGCAAGGGAACGATCAACCGAGAATTATTCAGCACAATCGTATCTTTGAGGTCCCTGAGAAATTTCAATGCAGCCTCAAACCCATTCTGAGTCATCAGGTACTCCAGTCCATCCAGCAAGACCACAGATTGCTGGCTCTTGCGAGTGAAGTTTCTTATGATAAAGATCAGTTTAGACAAGTCGTTAGGGTCCACCCCCTGCTCCACATGGGAACGAGTCAGCCATACCAGGGGAGTCTTCACCAGGTTGTACTTCTTCCTGATTCTATCAGGATGGGTCCGCGACATGACAAAGCCAGGTATCTCATGCGTAACCAGGTCCACGAAAATCTCAAATGCCTTGTCTGGTTTCTTTCCGAGGACAGCATATCCTTCCCCTGACTCCAAGTTATATCTCAGATCTGTAGAGAAACTGTCTTCTGCCACTGGTTCTGCCATCAGTCGAGTCCTGTCCACAAAGGCCGCACACATTCCTGCAAACAATTCCAAATCCTTTACGTCCTCCTTACTGACTGTCCTGCGCGTTCTGGGATTGTCTGCTGCAATTGCTGCAAAAGCTTCGTCTCTGACAATAATAGGAACCCAGACAAAGGATGCCGCTTCTGAAGTAATCTGTTTTCCCTGCTCTTCAAATGCATCTTCTACATAGATTGTCCTTTTTTCCTGGACACATTGTACCCCGAAGTATTCTGTATTCATCAAGGAGAGAGACATATCTCTGGGAGAGGCATCAGTCCCTGTTCCGTAGTAAAATTTGAGCATCCTCTTGATGGGATCTACCATGAAAATACCGCATCTATCAAAGCCCAGTCTGGAGATACTGTCCACGATAGTGATAAGGCCTCTTTCCCAGCTTGTCTCCCGCTGCAACGCCTGTTTAGCATTAAGAATAGTCTCTGTCCTGTGTGCTCTATCTGCAATTCTCTTTTCCAAGTCCCTATTCAAGTTCTGCACTTCTTCATAGAGACGGGAGTTCCAGATGGCAGCAGATACCACTTCGCTTAAGGGCTTGAGAATATCTAAGTCATGCTGAGTGTACTCAGACTCATGTCGTGCCAGGTACGCGGCTCCAACACACTGGTCTTCAATAATCAAGGGGAGCAGGATTTCTGACAGTGCACCCTCGCCCTCGAAGGGCAGACCATCCATGCTATGAAAGAGAATACCCTCTCTGGTGTCTATACATTGATTCAGGACTTGTTGGTTGTAGAGCAGGGCCATCACCTCTACATTCTCCTTCAGATCAGGTGAACTGAAGGCTGGATATATAAGGCTCCTGTCCTGGGACACAAAGAAAATGATAAAGTGATCAGCGCCCACCAGGTCTTTGATCGATTCTGAAATGTATTCAAAACGTTTTTCCATATCCATGGTTGAATTAATCCGTTTTGTGGCTTCAAATAAGCTTTTAAGCTGTGCTTCACTCCGCTTCCTCTCGGTAATGTCCCGTATGATGCTCTGGATTGCATGAGGAGCTTCGTGCCGGTAGAGGAGGAATGCTTCCGCTTCTACCCATATCTGTTCACCATTCTTCTTTTTCATCTGGAATTCAGTGGGGGAGGTTTGGTATCCTGTTTCTTTTATTTCTTTGATGATTTTATGTGCCTTTAGAAGATATTCTTGATCCAAGAGTGTGGAAAGGGTTAGTGAAGGGATTTCATCCCACGCATATCCCAGGAGAGTTAGTATTGTCTGGTTTGCATCCAGCAGCCTGCCTTCAAAATCATGAACCATTACTCCCACCAGGCTGCGCTCGAACAGAGAAGTATACCGAGCTTCAGACTCTCTGAGTGCCTCAGTAGTGTGGTGTTCTTCAGTGACATCTCTGAATGCTACCACTGCCCCTGTGATCCCTAAAATATTATGATGGAGAGGAGCTGCAGTTATTTCCAGATAAAGTGAGGTGCCTTCTTTCCTCTGGAGTTCGAAAGATGTGTAGCGTGTGGAGGAATTCTGTGAAAGAGCTTGATGAAGCAAGGGTTGAATATCAGGGTTACCTGCAAGGTGAAGGACGTCTGAAACATGGGAACCCACCGCCCTCCTGGAAGGCCACCCAGTGAGATGAGAAGCCATGGTATTCAAGGAGGTCACGATTCCTGTGGTGTCAGTTGTGATGACTGCGTAGTCCATGGCAGTCAGCGTATTGAAGAGCCACTGCCTGTTCTCGTCAGTCTTCCCTTCACCTCCATAAGTATGTATCGCTCCCTCTATGACAGATTGCAGATGAACCTTCTCAACAGGGGCTAACAGGACGGGTTCAGAAAAAAGACCTGTGGACTGTGCCAGGAATACAGTGGGAATAGCATATTGAGTACGAAGAGTAAGTCCGATTTTTTTGCCATCTGGAGATCCAGCAAGGTCAATGTCCACCAGGGCGGCATCACATGAACCTTTTCTTGCGTGAACAAGAGCATCTTTCCCTGAAGGAGAAAGGAGACAGGCATAACCGAGGTCATGCAGAGTCTTACCAATTTTTGCTGCAGTTTTTTCGTTGGGCTCTACTACGAGTATAGTTTTGCCCATGAGATCACCCTCTTAATCAAAGTTGGCATGTCTTTCAAATTCCGTTTCTTTATCTCGCTGGGCTTCTGAAGAGACGGCAGCATGCTATTAGCTGCTCTAGGAAATGTGCAGATACCCTGTGAGTAAACTGGGAAAACTCAGTGACTGTTGCGCCCATGCTATTTTTGATCCCTCGATTTTGTATTCTCTCTTGAAGTGTTTGATTGGAGTCTCTTCCTGTCATTGTTACAGACACCCAGTACATCTTCATTTCCTTCTATAAATATTTTTCTAATGAGAAGTAACTTGCACCGGGGGAGTGGTCTGGATGACCCTCTAGGCGGAGAGAAAGGTGATCCCTCTACGAACCAGCCACTTCCTCACTTCCTCAACGCCGAGAATGACCAGAGGTGCGGCAATGATTACTGGCCACATTCTCCAGTCAACGGGTGCTGTGGTGAAGAACCTGTGAAAGACAGGTACATAGATGATTGAGAAGATGAAGGCAGCCTCCACCAGGATTCCTGCTGTTATCCAGGAGTTAAATCGAGCAATGTGATGCAAAGCACTCTGTCTGTTGGTTCTGCAGGCATTGACATTTCCAATCTGGCTGAAAATAATGGTAGCCAGAAATGCTCCTGCTGCCTGACGATACAGGGAGTCAGTTTCAGGGAGGCGCTGTCCCCACACCCATCCACCTCCGTACAGGATCATGAAAAACACAATGAAAGACAAGGCAGCCTCAAAAGGTCCGATAATGCCATAGCTCCTGAAGAACGTTCTCAGGCTCACCAGCCGCTCCTCCCGTCTGCGCGGAGGACGTACCATGATATCGTCTTCCGGAGGTTCATTTCCCAGCCCTATGGCAGGCAGAATATCAGTTATCAAGTCTATGGACAAAATCTGGATAACTGTTATAGGCAGCGGGATAGGGAACAGAACGTACGCAATAAAGGGGACAATCTCGGGTATATTGCTGGTAAGAATGTACGTAATGAACTTTTTGATGTTGTCATAGACTGCTCGCCCTTCCTGGATTGCCTTGACAATTGTAGCAAAATTGTCGTCAAGCAGGATAATATCGGAGGCTTCCTTTGCCACATCTGTCCCACTCAATCCCATGGAAACCCCGATATCTGCCCGTTTCAAAGCAGGAGCATCATTAACTCCATCTCCTGTCACTGCAACTACTTCATCCATTTCCTTTAAAGCATCAACTATCTTGAGTTTCTGTTCTGGGGCAGTACGAGCAAAAATGATTTCCTCTTCCTGCAATTCCTGTACGAGCTGTTCCCTTGTCATTTTAGCCAATTGATCTCCCTGGATTATCCTCGGGTCTTCCACAATGCCAAGCTCTCTGGCGATATTCCTCACTGTTTCTGCCTTATCCCCGCTAATTACGATAATCTTGATACCTGCAGTCTTGCAGGCAGCCACAGCATCAGGTACTTCAGGTCTGGGGGGGTCAATCATGGCCACAAATCCTACAAATACCAGGTTATCGGCCTCATCTGGTGGGTCATCTGTGATGGTGTAAGCGAGAGCCAGAACTCGAAGACCATCGTCTGCGTACCGCTCCGCTGTCTCTGTGAGCTGTCTTTTCTCAGTAGGGGACAAGACAGTCACTTCTTCATTCTGCTGCACCCTGGTACATCGCTCAATAATGACCTCAGGAGCTCCCTTAACAGTCACATAAAACGAGGAATTCTTCTTATATGTAGTATACATGTACTTATCCTCAGGTGTGAAGGGTTTTCCCCCCACCAGCTCATACAACCCACTCAGCTTGTCATATCCTGTAAACTCATCTGCAAACTCTGCCATTGCAACTTCAGTAGGGTCTCCCTTGAAGATCTTGTTCCCCTGCTCGTCCTGGGCAGTCACTACCTCATTACACAGTGCCATGACTTCTTCCATGGTATCTGCAGTAGGAGCTTTCTTGAAGTCCCAGGGGGCTGCAGCAAAAATCTCCTTGAAGTCCAGGTACACTCTGTCTACGTGCAGCTTGTTCTGGGTCAGGGTTCCTGTCTTGTCGGTGCAGATGACAGTGGTGGAACCCAGAGTCTCGACAGATAAAATGGTCTTTATGATGGCATTTCTCCTACCCATTCTGTAGGACGCCTGGGTTAGAGCCAGGGTAACAGTGGGGAGGAGTCCTTCAGGTACATTGGCCACAATGATCCCGATGGCAAAAATGAGGTTGGTCCAGAACGTGTTTCCTATGACAAATCCCAGAACGAAAAATATAAATCCAATAGCCAGAGCCAGGTACGTTATTTTCTTCACAAAGAGCTTCAATTCCTTCTGCATTGGAGTTAAATCACGTTCCACTGTCTGGGACAACTCACTGATGGAACCTATCTGGGTGGCTCTCCCTGTCCTGACCACCAGAATGGTGGCATTTCCCCTCATGACTGTGGAACCAGAAAAGACTTCACAGGAGAAATCACTGCCACCACCGAAAGCTACCTTCTCCACAGGTTCAGATTCTCCTGTCAGTATTGACTCATCCACAAGGAGCTGGTTTGACACAATGAGAATGCCATCTGCTGAGATCTTGTCCCCTTCCTGGACCAGCAGCATGTCTCCAGGGACCGTCTCTTTGGCATCCATGAGCTTCCGTTCCCCATTCCTCAGGAGTGCTACCTCCTTGGGAATGTAATCCAGAAATGACTGCATCAGCTGCTCAACCTTGTACCTCTGGATGAAAGAAACCACTGCATTGAGAATGACGACGCCCAGCAAGGCTGCCCCAATGAGGTTGTATCCTTCCCCTGGTTTGAGGATGTGGGCAAAGAAGGAGAGTATGGATGAAACGAGAAGAAGGATGGGGAACATTCCCTTGAATTCTTCTAATAACATAATGTATGGAGATTTCTTCCGATGGAAAACCAACTGGTTTACGCCATATTTCTTCTTCCGTCTCTGGGCTTCTTCAGTGGTCAGACCTTTCTCTGAGGAATCAAGCTTTTTGAACAATTCTTCCTTGCTTATTCCCTCATATTCATCAAACTCCATCGCCCCCATTATGGGTTACTCCTTTTAAATGTGCGCTGTCTGCAGAGACATGACCACGGGAGAGAATTAAAGGTTCGCCACATCGCTGAGAGACTCTTATGCACTGGAGGGTTCAATACTGTCTGGGAAGATTCCGTGAGGTGAAAAAGCAACCTTTATAACCTTCCTCATCTTTGAGGAGGGAAATACCTCTTGTGGCATGAGGCTTAATTGTCTGGCTTCAGACGAGGTGAAAAAAAATGGAAACCCGCATTCTCGGAAAGACAGGACTCGCAGTAGGTGCCATCGGATTGGGAACTGAGTATCTGCGCAGAGCACCACGGGAGAGAGTCATGCAGGTTGTGGACAAGGCAGCAGAACGAGGTGTAACGTACCTGGATCTGGTCTTCAACTTCGCCGATTATTTAGATGCCTTTGCTTCAGCACTGGATGATAGAAGAGATGAATTTGTGCTGGCTGTGCATCTGGGTTCTTCAGAACGAAAGGGGCAGTATGAGAAGACAAGAAGCCCAAAAAGGTGTGAAACTGAATTTCGTGAGTCTCTGGCTCGACTGCATACTGACTATGCAGATATTGTCAATGTTCACTTCGTCAAGACTCAAAAGGAACATGAGAAAGTCAAGGAGAAAGGGATGTTTGCCCTGGCTTCCCGCCTGAAAGAGGAAGGAATGGCCAGATGTGTGGGAATGAGCACACATGACTATGGGGTGGCTGTAGATGCTGCAACCAGTGGCCTTGTAGACGTACTTATGATCCAGATAAACCTGGCAAATAATGCTATGCCCCACCGCAATGAAATGTTGGCTGTGTGTGCCAGGGAAGGCGTTGGAATTGTTGCTATGAAACCTTTTGCTGGAGGAAAACTCCTGCAGCAGAACAGGACAGTGAGAATAACACAGTACCAAACGGGAAGCAAAGCCTTGAAGAAGAAAATACCCAAAATGATCACTCCCACTCACTGTTTGAGCTATGTATTGTCCCAGGTGGGTGTGACGACTACTGTCCCGGGAGTATCCACACTGGAGGATCTTGAGGGTGTCCTCCATTATCTGGATGCGACAGATGAAGAAAAGGACTTTTCGGAACTCCTGGTGGACTTCCAGGAGTACGTAACAGGTGAATGTGTCTATTGCAACCATTGTTTGCCCTGTCCTGCGGGGATTGACATTGGTGAGTGCAACAGACTCCTGGATAGGGCACGGCATGGCATTGACAGTGAAATCAGGGATATATACTCTATGTATCCTGTCAGAGCCTCCGCATGCACTGAATGTGGTCAATGTGTTCAGCGCTGTCCATTTGAAGTCGATATCATCTCCAGAATGAAAGAGGCAGCTTCTCTGTTTGAAGAGTGAGAATCAATTATCTGAACATATATATGTGAATTATGACGATCTGCCTGCTTGAAAAGAGGAAAGTTATATAAGCATGAAAAACAATTTAGATATGGGAAACACATTAAGTCTCTCATCTTTTGTCTCCCATAGGGACCGGTCTTCGGACCTGTCCCTCCCCCTTAGTCTACACCCTACTGCTTTCTGACACGAACTAGCATGATATCTTTCATGATGGGGTATCCCAGAGAAAGTGGAATATCGGACGCTGGACAAAGCTTTGATATCACAGCATTCTTGGTCAGTTCCAATCTCACTGCAACTAGATCTTCTTCAGGAATTCTCTAACCTGGTAGTCCCATTCACGAGTTTCAATTTCGATGTCACTACCTTTTTCCTTTGATACAGCATCAATGTGCACATGGCCTCCTCCACCTTCGAAGGCAATACAGCACTGCCCTTCATCCTTTATTTCCAGGCCAATGCCGCCTGGTCCGAAAAAAGCTCTGGCTCTCTTAATTATTTCCTCTGCTCCATGGCTGCTTTCTTTTCTATAACGGGGCATTTCATCACCTCTACCCATGCCCTTTCACTCCTTTGCACAGGCACAATGAATAAATCGACGAAGTTGATAAATGTTTTCTCTGATTTGAGTTACTATTAAGACTCCATAGCTCCTTCCAAAAGATGGAAGCCGACCATCAGCTTATTTTTCAAGACATAGCATTTTATTAGCAGTCATTTCATTCTTTCCACAATCTAATTCTGGTTGAAAGAGGTTTGGTAGAATGGAAAATATGATTGTGGTCATGAAAAGAGGAGAGCCAGCCCAGATAGTGGAAAACCTGGAGGAAACCACATTCTGTGATGAACAGCCTGTGGCTCATGGGCGGTGATCTCATGCCCCAGAGAATAGACAACTTCATACTTAGAAAGTGGCTGGAAACACTCCAGGATATCGTAGGGGAACATGGTCTCAAGACCATCTTGAATTATGCGCACCTTGAACAGTATGTCGACAGCTTTCCTCCAGATGATGACCAAGGTGCCATTCCGGTTGAGCATCTCCAGTCTCTGTACCGGGCGATTCTGGACTTGTTTGGGCATAAAGGGGCGCGCAGTCTTCAGCTCAATGTAGGGAGGAAGGTCATGGAGAGAATGGTGAAGAGCCGACCTGCTATCACCATACCCGTGAAGACTGCAGCCAGAATTTTTCCCGAACCGAGGAGGATTCGTATGACTCTGGAGAAGTTCATAGACCAGTCACTGGAACGGGCCCCCACCGCCATGGGGAAGGAGCGATACGAGCTCAAGGAAGAGGATGACTACTTTCTGTTTATTGACCATGATTACGAAGGAAGTGAAGGAGTGACATCAGATAAGCCCATATGTGGATTCCTGGTGGGTATGCTGGACTATGCTGTGGAATGGATTACAGGAAACCCCCATAAGGTAGAAGAAATTGAATGCAGAGCAATGGGAAGTCCCTGTGATGTCATAAGAATCTGGAAAAAAGTTGAACCTGAATAGGTCCCTGTTTCTTTCCCCAATCTCATGAAATACGTAACCTTGGGTATGTTTGAGATTTGAATAAATATGGACTTAAAATATATCTTAGTAGACGTGAAATACATTTGAACAGAAAAGTTTATAAATAGAAAGCACTCTAAGTTCACAAAAATGTACAAAGTGAGACCATGAAGCACGCGCGAAATTTCTGGCTCTTCTCTGTAGGAAGGTTGGTGTCTCTGATTGGCACAGGCGTCCAGGACGTGGCTCTGCCCTTGTTCATTCTGGATTTGACAGGTTCAGGTGCTATGATGGGCACTTTCATGATCATGACAGTAGCTCCCAGGCTGGTGATGGTACCCCTGGCAGGGGTAATTGGGGATAGGGTAAACAGAAAGAAGATCATGGTATGGACAGATTTTGGCAGAGGAGTACTCATCCTTGGACTGGCAGGACTTGCCTATGACAACCGTATCACGATTCCCCTCTTGTTTGGCGCTCAATTATTGACTTCTGTTATGAATGCACTGTTTGGGCCGGCAACTTCAGCCATGCTTCCTGACATTGTTGAGGTGGAAGATTTAACCAGGGCCAACAGCATTCTGGGAGCTGTCAACAGTGTTTCATTCATCATTGGGCCTGCTCTGGGAGGGATTATCTATGCAATCGGTGGTATTGAGATCGCTTTCTTGATAAATGGTGTTTCGTTCCTGGGGTCGGGAATCAGTGAAATGTTCATCAGGTACAGCCAGAAGACCGAGAGATTCACGGGGCTACATGAAGTGGCAAGTGATTTGAGAGAAGGGCTCTCCTTTGTGAAAGCACGCCATGGGTTGTTGATTATGCTGATGATAGCATTAGTGCTGAATTTCCTGATGTCTCCTCTGTTTTCTGTGGTTATTCCGTATGTGATGAGAGTAATCATAAAATTCGCTTCGGAGCAGTTCGGAATGCTGGAAACATCCTTCATGGGGGGAACATTGCTTGGAAATGTCATTATCGGAGCTTTCTTGGCAAAAACAAAAGTGAGGAAAATGCTTAATATGGGACTCCTTGCAGAATCTCTAGTAATGGTTGCGTTTGCCCTGATTGTTTTCCCTCAAGTCCTGTACCTGCTCGGATATGCCAGCTGGCTCTGTTTCTTCGTGCTCTTTTGTACGTTTGTGCTCATGGGGTTGTTCAATGCTCTTATCAATACGCCACTCATGGTGGAACTGCAGAAAATGACTCCCACTGCCTTCAGAGCTCGGGTCTTCTCAGTGATAGAGCTTGCTGCCCAAGCTGTCGTACCACTTGGATTTGGTGTCGTGGGTTTCTTGCTGGACCTCATTCCAGCCCATTGGATAGTGATGATTCTGTCAGTTGCCCAGATCGGGGTAGTTGTATACTTCATTATTGGGTTGTCTGGAAAAGTCTACGATGACTTTGAAGCCAATAGCCACAACGCCACCTCTGGTGACGTAGCTGACGAGGCTTGACCATGAACTCATCATGTTCCCGGGGCAGAACTCAGTTCTTTCTCCACCTGTTGCAAAGTCTTTCTAAGCCATGCCACAGCAACGCAGAATCCAATGACTTCTGCAACAGGAAAGGCATACCAGATCAAGGGCAGCCCACCAGCTCTGCCGAATGCAAATGCCAAAGGCAGCAGCAGAACAAGCTGCCTCAGCACGGTAATCCCCAGGCTCCTAAACGCCTTTCCGAATGCCTGAAATGTGGCAGAAGCAATTAAGGTAAACCCCACCACGGGGTACAGGTAACTTATGGTTTTCAAGGCCTGAGTCCCAATACCCACCAATTCAGCATTATCATTGAACAGCCGAACCAACTGGGAGGGAATAAACTGGAATATACAAAACCCGAGCAGAGTAAAGGAAAAAGCCACCACAATCCCATATTTCACCGTTTTTTTTATCCTTTCAAAGTTCCCGTGCCCATAATTATATCCTACCAGCGGCAGATAGCCCTGATTCAATCCGAACACAGGCATGAGTACAAAGGACTGTAACCTGAAGTGGATACCCATGGCGGCAATAGCTGTTGCAGAAAATCCCCCCAGTATGATATTCATGGACCCTGCCGTGACAGAAGCCAGGACCTGCATCACCATGGATGGAAGCCCCACGTTGAATATTCCTTTGATAACAGAAAAGTCGTGTCTGAAATGCTTGAAGTCAAGAGAGATCAGAGTCTTCCCCCGGAGCAGTATGTAAAGGATGAAAGACCCACTAATGACCCGTGACAGCACGGTAGCAAGAGCAGCTCCCGCCACTTCCATCCTGGGAAATGGTCCAATCCCAAAGATAAGCAACGGGTCCAGCCCCATATTCATAACAGACCCAATGAGCATGGTCACCATAGGGATAAAGGTATTTCCTTCCCCCCTCAGAATAGCATTTGACATCATGGGAATGAACAATGCAGTAGAACCCAGGAGAATGATTTCGATATACTCTGAACCAAATTCAACCAAGACAGGATCATTGCTGAACAATCCTATGATCTGAGAAGAGAACACATATCCTACTAGAAAGGTAATACCTCCAAACATGAGAGCAATGACAATGCCATGCTCAGCCGCATTGGAGGCTCTCTGTACATTCCCCTGGCCAATCAACCGGGACATCAATGAGGTGACCCCAACTCCAGCTCCCACTGCCACTGCAATGAGAACCATCTGCACAGGGAATGCCAGAGACAGGGCGGCCAGAGCGTCTTTGCTGAGGTGACCAACCCATATACTGTCAACCACACTGTACAGTGCCTGGATGAACATGCTGACGATCCCTGGCACCGATAACGTGATGAGCAGCCTGAAAATCTCATCAGACTCCAGTTTGATTTTCTCTTCCGGCATGATAACCTGTGCCTCAAAAGAATTTTCATATTTAAAGGTTGGGAGGTACAAGGTACAATTGGGATTTAGAGGGTGAGCTATAACAATCAATGCGGACACATCTTTTCAGAGGCCCCACGTTTCCGCTGCAATAAAGAAATGAGGTTCTGAAGAGGAAAGTCTTTTAAATAAGGAATCTCTTTCGTCCCCATGAAAAGAATCGCCATCATCAGTATTCTCATCCTGACTCTTGGATGTGTAGATCAAGGCGGGATAGGCCTTTTCGTTCAGAAAGAGGTCGAACAGCTCTTTGAGAATGAAATATCACCCGAACTGCTGTCTATTGACTTTGAGACCCACAATGGATCTATTGAACTCTCGATCTGGGATCAGTCGTCGTATAGAATCGAAATCACCAAGTGGGCCCGGGCAACCACATCAGATGGCGCCTTGGAGAAAGCGGATGCTTTGAAAGTGGATTTTTCAGAGACAGAACAATCTGGAAAAGTGACCCTGACAATTAGAGCGGAGCGTGCGACAGATGCGGGTGCCCATCTCAATGTATTTCTCCCCTCAGTGGCCCTGGATCACGTCGACCTTTCATCTTCCAATGGACACATCCAGGTGAATGAGATTACTGCAGCCAGTGTCGTCCTGCAGACGAGTAATGCCCGTGTTCAGGGGTCATTCACTGCGGATTCTATTGCAGTGTCCACCAGCAACGGAGGAGTAGAAGGGTTCTTCCAGGGGGAGAGTGTGACTATTGAGACCTCAAATGCCGCAGTAGATGTAGAATGTGGCGAGGGCGGTACCTACAGGATACGAACCAGCAATGGAAGAGCTGATGTAACGATTGGAACAAGAGGAACATATGATATTCTGACGTCAAATGCATCCATCGACATCACTGTCAAAGGAGATTTTAACTTCGATTTGTCCACCAGTAACGCACGGATCACAATTGACGCAGGCGAAGTGGTATACACTCTCGATTCAGACAGGAATAAGAAAGGGTTCACTGCTGAAACCCCTGACGTTTTCATTACTGCATCCACGTCCAACGGAAGCATTACTGTGAGAAAATACTGATACAGGAATTTTTTTTCCTTTTTTAACCCAGATCCTCCTCTTCCTTTTTGGAATTGTACAAGGGTGCACCGCACGTTGAACAAGTTTCATCATACCAGCAAAACGACGTTCCGCATTCAGGACACTTCCATCTTGATATCTGCTGCTCCAGCCAGACATCAACTCCGTGTTCTTGTATGGTCTTGAGGTTCTCAAAGATCACTGAGTGATGAGGACGATCATCTGCCTGAAAAGCTGCCAGCGCAGAGCATGGGTATTCAGGACACTGAAAGCAAAAGTCCACATGCTTACTCTCTGCACATTTCTTAAAGTCACATGTGTTGCAGTACACGCATACCACATCAGTCTTGCATCCGTGGCATACAAGATCGTCTGGATCCTCTTCCCAAGTCCGTGCTACCTCCTGGAGCGTTCCATTTTCATTTGCCTTCAATACGGGACACGCACCACAGCACAACCCACAGTATGAATCATATTTGAATTCCATGATATCACTTCCTTTCCTTGGTGTGGCGTAGTTTTTATGGTTGCTCTTCTTCTCAGTACACTATTTTTTCCATGCATTGATGCCATGCATGAGGTCATCAATGTCTTCTTCAGTATTCCAGAAGTGAGTAGAAACTCTAATCCCGTTCATTCTGGCAGAAACCAGGATATTTTGTTTTCTCAGAGCCTCAACAACTTTTTCTGGCTTTGGATGTTTAATATTGACGATGCCAGCCCGTTTTTTTCTATCTGAAGGAGTCTGGGCAGCATCACAGTTGTCAATGACGTATTGCGATAGATCCAGGACTCTTTTCTCAATAGTCTCCACACCAATCTCAGAGAATATATCCAAGCTTTTCTTTAGCCCTCCAATCAGGGCAAAGCTCTTTCCTCCTGTTTCAAACTTCCTGGCCGTATCTGAAAGCTCTACCTCATTGAGTCCAGGTCTGTTGAAATTCTCATAGTCTCTCAGTGAGAACCAGCCGAGGTAAGGGGGTTCCATCTCCTCAAGATGCTCTTTCCTGATGAAGAAGAATCCCACTCCTAAAGGACCCATTAACCATTTGTAGCTGGCAGTGGCAAAAAAGTCAATACCCATCTCCTGTACATCAACTGGCACAGCGCCCAGTCCCTGGATAATATCCGAGCACAGAAACGCGTTATGCTCCTTGCACAGCTTGGATATCTCTTTCAGGTCACATTTGAATCCATTTCCAAATTGCACAAATGAGAGAGATACTAACCGAGTGGTATCGTCAATGGCTTTCTCAATATCCTCCAGGAGGAGTTCCCCTTCAACATTCTGGACTTGTCTCACGACTACTCCTTTGTTCTGCAAGTTGAACCAGGGCAGGCTGTTAGAGGGAAATTCCAGATCAGATGTCACCATGCTGTCACCCTTTTTCCAGGGGATTATATGGGCAACAGTGTTCAACCCTTCGGTTGTGTTAAGCATGAAAGCGATTTCATCAGAGGATGCATTGACGAATCGAGCCACTGCCTGCCTGCTCTCTTCGAGCATCTGCAACCAGGGATCAAGATCAAAAGAGGCTTTCTCAGCTCTTTTGTGCAGGAACGTCTCCATTTCTGTGAGAGTATCTTGAAAAAAGGGAGAGACTGCTGCACAGTCCAGGTGGGTACACGTTTTCAGAGCTGGTATTCGTTCTCGTATCCTGGATATGTTCATTATATCACCAGATTACCTTTTCACTTCACGTATAAAGACTTGCCTGGTACAGGGATCTGATTCTCGAACCAGAGTACATACGGCAGTCTATGGACTATAAGAAAAAAGCACAATCTATATAAAGCAGAGGACGCTTGAACATTGAAAGAATAGAGGTGATATCGTGTCAAAGAAAGTGCTGATTGCATACGGATCCCGATTTGGAAGCACTGAGGAAATTGCCAGAAAGATCGGTGAGGTCATAGTCACAGAAGGCGTAGAATCAGAACTTGTAGATCTGAGAAAGACAAAGAAAGGCAGATGGCCATCTCCCAGCAATTTTGATGGAGTGCTGGTAGGATCAGGAATCAAAATAATGAAGTGGACAAAGGAGGCAGAATCTTTTCTGAAAGTGAACAGCGACTACTTCAAAGAAGGAGGTACACCTCTGGGACTGTTTGTCTCCTGCCTTTCCAGAGTAACGGAGGGAGAAGAGGGCGGGAAAGAGTATCTGGTGAAGATCATGGAGACACTTGGGATACATGCCGTACTGTATGAGGCTTTCGGAGCAGTGCTGGACTTTTCCAGTTCCTCCAGAATGGATTTCCTGAACAAGAAAATGTTAAGAATGGGTATGAAAGAGGCCAGTAAGGAAAAGGGACTCGTCTTTGACGAGAACGGCAGAAATGATTATCGTGAGTGGGAACAGATCGAAGAATTTGCGAAGAAATTCGTCTCATTAATAAAATGAAGGCAATCAATAGGCCCATGATTGTATCAGTCCGTCCAATTCGCCAATGGTGTCAATGATTCCTGCAGGACTATATCTTTTGAATTCTTCTTTCTTTGTCACGCCGGACAGCACAGCAACAAACCGGATTGAGGCTCTCTGTGCTGCCTCCGCATCGGCGACACTGTCCCCCACATACAGAACCTCATCTGGTGGCAAATTCAGGGCATCTACGGCCTTCAACAATGCTTCAGGGTGAGGTTTGTGGTTTACAACGTCCTCCCCACCAACAATTACCTCAAAGGCAGACAGCAGTCCTTCTCTCTTCAAGATAGTCTCAATTCTGTATCGAAACTTGGTGGAGACAATGCCCAGGTGGAACTGGTCTCTTAGCAGAGAGACACTCTCGTGGGCTTCCTCATACATCCTGGCTAGATCAGCCATCACCATGTCAGCTCGCTTCACAAATAGCCTCTCAAACTCAGCACTCCTCTCGCCATACGCTGTATCTGAAACATATAAGAACGTTTCTCTCAAGGATAGGCCAATAGTCTCTCTGACTTTTTCATCTGACACTTGAGGCAATCCCATCTCCCTCAGGGCAAAATTGATACACTCAATGACACCTCGAGATGTATCTGCCAGAGTATAATCAAAATCAAATAGAATTGATCGAATCATCTTATGCATTCATTTCTTCCTCATTCTCTTATGCTTTTCTCAGGTTTGAAGTATACTCTCCTGCTGTTACACTGAACCAGAAAACTGTTTCATTGAACTTCCAGGGTCGCAACCTTGATGCGGCGAGTATCTCCTTGGCCTCCTGTGCTGTATATGTCACCTTTAATGCTGGTATCACATATGCGGCCCATGAACGCTTCCGATCCCCCAATCCAAAAACCCCTTCCGGCTTCAGAACCCGTTCAACCTCGTTGAGCATTGCCACAGGATCATCAACCAAGTGGAACACGTTCATGCTGATCACCACATCGAACCAGTTGTCCTTGAACGGCATATTCTGCACGTCTCCTTTTTCAATCTCCAGATTGGGAACATCCTCTGCCATGGTTTTCGCAATCTCCAGCAACGGACCGGGTTCATCCAGTCCCACCACTTCGGCCTTTGGCAGCATCTGGGCAAGCTGATAGGCCATTTCTCCTCCACCGCATCCGACATCCAGAATTCTTCCTGTCTCAAAATGGATTTTCTTGAGTTGGGCTGCAAATTCCACTCCCATCCTCTTCTGATGTTTCTCAACTGATTTAGCCAGCTTTGTAGCATCCTCCTGAGTGTGGGATACCCCGGGATTGGTTTTCTTCCTCTTCATTCAATCACATCTTGCCCATGGTATGACTACATAAAAACCTGCACCCTGATCTTCTCATGTACACTATGAGTCCCATATATATCTGGATCTATCATTCAGAAGGATTCTCTCTTGTAATTCTTCCGCCTATATCTACTCTCCTAACCGATAATTTTAAATAGCGTCCTCAAAAGAAGAAACAGGGAACATTTATGCACAAGATAGACCTGCTCAAGGAAAACGTAAATGGTGTCAAAGGATCGTTCCTCATAAAAAATGGAGGAATCACTGAGTGCGATCTCCAGGAGGAGAAGGTTTCGTATCTGTCCAAGAGCATACAATTCCTGACAGAATCTTTTACAGAGGTGAATAGAAATCCCAGAAAGATATCAATTTTTGCAGAAGATCTCTGCTACATCTTTTTCCATGAACAGTATATTCTGGGAACAGTAGTCGCCAGGACCACCAACATCCCTCTCTTAGATATGATTTCGCACAAACTCCTGTTCACTGCCGAGGATACACCCGAAAAGGCACAGGAAGCTGTGGACGAGGTGATTCAGAGGATGACTTCCTTCATTGGATAGGCGTGGGACATTCTCTCCTGTCATCTCAAAGAGTAGCTGGCACCCCACATTTAAAGCGGAATTCACACAAATTCCCCTCCTGTTCACAACGTTTAAAAGCCCTCAGGAGTATAGGAACAACGCTGTGCAGTGATCAGGAGGTGCTGCCGGCAGCGTATGCCCGCAGTAGAAGTACCCTCCTGGCTGTAAGTAACACGGTTCAGAATGCACAGTTCAATCCTCAAGGAATCCCTTTGAACAGAGGGAGGTACCATCGTGGCCATGTCAAAAACCGAAGAACTGACTGCCCTTTTGAAGGATCTGGAAGCTACCACACCCGATATTGAAGCATCTGCTGTGGTTTCTGTAGATGGGTTGATGATTGCATCTGCTTTACCTCGAGATGTGGAAGAGGATAGAGTGGCTGCCATGTCGGCTGCCATGCTCTCGCTGGGCGAGAGAACAGCTGCTGAACTGGCTAGAGGAGGTCTCTCAGAGGTCTATGTCAAAGGAGAGAATGGATATGTGGTATTAATGGCCTCGGGTGAGAATGCGGTCCTCACAGCCCTGGCCCGAAAAGACGCAAAATTGGGATTAGTCTTTTTGGACATGAAAAGAACAGCAGAAGAGGTAGGCAGGATCATTTGAACTCCTCCTGCTGGTGATAGTTCCAGTGCATGAAGGAAGGTGGTGATATTGCAGGAAGGTAAAAACCTGGCATTCGCATTTCCTCACTTGAAGTGTGCAGGTTGAATCAGACGCTCTCAATTGTCCTGACCTTTGTCTTGATTCTTATATACTGTGACTGTTACAGGTTTCGTTAGCAACCACCTTCAGTGCCTGCATTCATATTTACACCAACCTTTAAAAGTACGCCTGATATGTGCGAACATGGAAGAAGACTTCTCCAAATTTGTGCATGGATTTTCTATTACCAGTGCAGGGATCTTCTATTCAGCCATCATGTACTATGGAGGAGCCTTGGTAGCTGTAAACCTTCTGGGCCCAAAGGAATATGGTATGTTTTCTCTGGCTTTCATGATCCCAAATGTTCTCATCTCCTTTCTTTTGTTTGGACTGGATATAACAGTTGCCCGGTATATTGCTCACAATCTGGGAAAAGATGACAAGGAAAAAGCTTTAAGATGTGCCCAGACCATTTTTGTAGTGAGAATCCCTGTTGCCTTCTTGTCCATGGCTGTGTTCTTTTTGCTGGCAGAGCCCCTGGCAACCCTGCTCGGCGAGGCTGTTATCACCGGACTGAAGCTGCTCTCAGTCTATATCTGCCTGTATCTCATAGCCAGATATCAGCTGGCAATACTGCAGGGATACTTCCTGTTGAAAGAACGCACCCTCGTGGAGGTCGTAATGAACACCTTAAACCTGGTATTGCTGGTTCCGCTGGTGTATGCGGGGTGTGGATACACGTCGCCCATTATAGCTTTTCTGGGTGCATTTGCAGTGAGTATTGTACAGGCCTGGTACTACCTTGAGAGAGCACACATTCCTGTTTTCAGGATACGGTTTGAAGGTCTTACGGCTCTTAAAGAGTATCTGAAGTTCAGCTACTATGTGTACATATCTGACAGTTTTCACATTTCATATGTGTGGGTGGGAACCGTGGTCATTGCCTTGTATGCAATGCCTGTGGAATTTGTAGGCTACTATAGGGCCATGTTTTCCATCACCAGTACTGTGGTTCTGATTTCATATGGGCTGACCATTGTCCTCTACCCAATGCTGAGCGAGCTCAACGCCAGAAAAGAGTATGAGAGGTTGGCTTTCAGCCTGAGAAAAGTCATCAAGTTCACATTAGGACTGTCAATTCCGGCAGCTCTGGGAATGCTTTTGCTTTCCAAGCCACTGGTGGCATTCTTGTTCCCCCAGTATATGCCAGCAGTAGCATTGCTCAGGATATTCTCATTCCGAATGGTCTTTCTCCCATTGTGGTCCATACTGGCTACTGCTCTGCTGACTCTGGGCAGGGAGAAGAAGCAAGCCCAATTTTCAGTGTTCTTGTGTAGCTTCAGTCTTGTACTCAGTCTTATTCTGGGAATGATTTCAGTAGAGGGAATAGCCCTGGCCTGCACCGTGGGATTGGCTCTGGCAGTCTCCCTCCAGTACAGGGAGTTAAAGAATCGAGTTGACAACCTGAATGCAGGTCCTGTGTGGAAGATTGTTCTATCTTCAGCGATCATGTGCATGGTCATCTTGGGAATTCTCCAGCTGGATGCACCTGATTACATAACAGTCTTTGTGTCCCTTTTCGTGGGAATTGGAGTCTACGCATTGTGTGTGCTGAAAACGAGGACAGTGACTCCTGTGGACATTCAGATTATGCGCAGTGGGGCTTCTGTATTCGGAAAGGTGGGGGGAATCATTGGATTAATCCTTAGTTTCGCTGAAAGAATTATGGGGACTGGGCAGCAGACTCCTCAAGGTGATGAAAGAAAATGAGAAGGTATACGTAGTAGCGTGGCTGTACCTGGATTTCATGCAACTCAGAGACGTGGAGCCACCACTGTTGGAGGATTAGTGAGAGTAGCTCTCTGCGATTCTGACATAACCTTCCCGTGCTTTTTCCAGTTGCTTTATGGGGACTGCTTCGTTAGGCTGATGAGCCATTCTCCAGTCTCCTGGGCCAAATCCCACAGTAAGAATGCCGGCCACACTTGAGGTATAGACACCATCTGTACTGAAATCCCAAATCAGCGTTCTTGTGGTATCTGGAAGCGCCTTTTTAACCTCTATACTGTGCTTTTCGGGAGTAATCCAGGCGGGAAAGAAGTCTTTGACTTCAAGTACATTTCCCGTCCAGCAGGTGCGGGTTTCCTCCAAAATAGAGACTGCTCCATCCCGAATCTTCAGACTGTCTATCATCTCTGTAATTATCTTCTGCAGAGGGGCTGTTATATCACTCTCTTTTTCATTGAGTACCAGTCGTCTGTCAAAGATGAGTTCGCAGTAGTCAGGTAATTGAGGAAGCCCCCGGGGACTGCATTCAACAGAAATGGGGGTGATAGTAGCTTTTCTCAGTTGGGGGTGATTAGGAAGGAGTGGTTTCAATGATTCAATCTTTTGAAGGCACTCGGCTGCACGTTCAAGAGCATTAATTCCCCGGTGAGGCATACTGGCATGTGCAGTCCTTCCCCATAATTCCATACGTATAAGACTTCTCCCTCGGTGACCCACAGCCAGGTCGAGTCCAGTTGGCTCTCCCAGCACAACGAGGTCAGGGCAGAAATTCAGCTCTTCCAGAACTTTGTGAACAGCAGCCCCTTCAACAGTCTCCTCATGGACAACAAACGCCAGGAGAACAGTCACCGGTCTCTCCTTTCTCGCAATATCGGGAATAGAAGAAATCATGGAAGCTATCCCACCTTTCATATCAACAGACCCCCTCCCGTACACGTTCGCGTCGATGACTTTCCCACAATACGGAGGATGCTCCCACAGCCTGGGGGTCCCTGGAGGCACGTGATCCATGTGTCCTTCCAGGAGCAGACAGCCATCTCCACTCCCCTTAATCAAGGCCAGAACATTTCCGTATGCATCAATGGAGGCTGAATCCACTCCTGCATCTTGTACCATGTCTCGTACCTTCTGGGCAACTTCTCTTTCTTCCCCGGAGAGGCTCGGTGTCCTGACCAGTTCCTGGGTGATCGTGGTGACATTCATGAAATCCCCTTTCCCAGTTATCCTATAAAAATGTCTGCCCATTGCCAGAATCTTGGACAACCTGACGAGCAGTTCCCCCACAAGAGGCAGCCTTTCTCAGCCCTTGGACAGAGGATGTGCACTCTCGTAGATTTCTTTCTTATACTCATCTGTTACATGAGTATATATTTGCGTAGTGGACAGGCTGGCATGGCCCAACAGATCTTTGATCACCATGATATTTGCCTGATTTTGCAGCAGATGAGTGGCAAAGGTATGCCTCAATGTGTGAGGAGTCACCTTCTTCTTGATACCAGCCCGTTTGGCATGTCGCTTCACCAGAATCTCAACATATCGATCAGTTAATCGCGTTCCTCTCCTGTTGACAAAGAGCGCACAGTCGCTGTCTTTCCTTTCCCGAATATACTCTTCCAGTAGAGTCAATGTTCCATCATCAACATAGACAACTCTATCCTTTCTTCCTTTCCCGGATTTCACCTGCACCTGATTCCCTTCAATACTATCAATGTCCAGAGCTACCAGTTCTGAAACCCTCAACCCTGAGGCATAGAGCAGCCTGACAATTACCAGGTCTCTCTTGTTGAAAATAGAACTCAGTAGCAGTTCAACTTCTCCGAAATTCAGGAAAGTGGGAAGCGTTTTGTCCACCTTGGGAAGCTGTATCTTGTCCGCAGTGTCCATTTCAAACAGACGATAAAATGTTCTTAAGGCATTTATGTGCCTGTGGATGCTTCGAAGGCTGCATTCCTTCTCTCTCTGCAAGAAGAGCAGGAACTGCTTCAAATCCTGGGTAGTGACTCTCTTGAAGTGCTTTCCACAATACTCCAGAGCCCGTTCGACTGTTATTCGGTATGCCTTTATGGTGTGCTTTGAATACCCTCGCAAAGCCAGATCCGTCATAAAGGATTGCACTGCTTCGTTGTTATCCATTGTTAGTTAATGCTCTTGCAGCGTTATAAAGGTTTCGGTTGATAC
>JACVGW010000097.1:5517-8759 GCA_018992565.1 Theionarchaea archaeon | reverse complement strand
TAAGAAAGACCCAGGTATCGTACTCTATCACCAAACAACCGTTCAGTTACATCAATGATGTAGTGGGTGCCTTCTCGTGCAGAAGAGAATAATTGACGACTGATACACAGCGTCTGGGTGACAACCACAACATCAGGGTTACGAATAGAGAAGATCAGGTCTTCAATCATTTTTCCTTTACCCAAAAAAGGATAAGAGATGGGGGTTACTTCCAGACGGTTGTCTTCACTGTTCAGTTGTGTGAGCTTAATATTTGCTCCTCCAATGTCGATACCGAAAATCATGAATGGGTGTGGAAAATGAGATTTATAAATATCCCTGCAGCACTCTTGAGACAGAACAACCATCTTCAGCCTCCTGCAGGAGCAGGCAAGAATCTGGCAATTCACGCTGCAACCTGATATGAAGTCTCTATCTCATTGTCCCTGTGGGGAAGTCTGTGAAGACAGGATGAATATGGTGCTCTCTCCTTCATTCCGACACAATTAATGGGTAGCAGAGACAATTTCGTGATTTGAATAGCTGTGAATCGAAACCCTTATATAATGTCTCGATTCTCATTGCAACAAAGAGAAGGAGTCAAGAGATGCAAGTGAGGTGTTCCATGAAGTCATCGCACTATAATGTGTTCTTTCCTTACAACGGGAAATACATCCTGTTTAATACTTTAAGAGGGTCTATCTTCTTGGTGGATTCTGAGATCAGGAATATCCTTGAAAAAAATGAGGTCAACCTTTTGGATGAGCAGTCTATACATGCCTTTACTGATAATGATATAATCGTTGAAGATGAGCTGAACGAGCAGGATGTGTATCAGCTGATGTATGAGCGTTCGAAATACTGCACTCTCTCAACGACGGTGGAGGTTGTCACGACGTACGCCTGCAACTTGGCCTGCACGTACTGCTACGAGGGAAAAGGGGAGATAGAAAACAAGAAAATGGACGAAAGATCAGTGGCGTGTACTGTGAAATTCATACAGAACCTGGTGGAGAGTGGAAGCAGTACGGAGCTGAGAGTGTCACTCTTCGGTGGAGAGCCACTGTTGAATATGCCTGCAAATCTGAACCTGGCAGAAGAATTGAGCAGGTGGTGTGAGGAGAATAACAAAGGCTTTTTCATGAGTGCAGTTACCAATGGGACATTATTCACTGAAAAAATTGTTGAAGACCTGGCTCAATATAATTGTGGGTTCCTGGTAGTCTTGGATGGTCCACAGGAAATACATGATCAGAGAAGAATGTACAAGAACGGGAAAGGCACGTTTGAAGACATTATTGAGGGACTACATTGTGTGACTGATAATGGTCTGAAAATCAAGATCCGTGTTAATTTGGATGAAACAAATAGGTATCATATTGTGTCTTTTTTTGAATTCCTGAAGAAGGAAGGCTTTGCTGACATATCACTCAATATTACACCCGTGTTCAAAACGTCTCCTGCCTGTTCGTCGTACAACTACTGCATGCCAGATGTGGAGGGAACTCTTGCGGCAGACCGTCTCTATAGTGTGGCCAGATCCATGAACATTACTGTGGCAAAAAAGGACAGGCCTTCATGCCAGGGCGCATGCAGAGCCCAGAGGTATTCGAATTTTGTCATAGATCCCTTTCTGCGACTGTTCAAGTGCAACATCCAGCTGCCCTTCGCGGAGAATTCAGTAGGCAGAATCAATCCAGAGAATTCAGAACCGGAATTCAACCAGTTCTATTTTGATGTAATGTTGAGAGATCCGTTCTCAGTGCAGGAATGCAGGATGTGCAGCCTTCTACCTATCTGTCGGGGGGGCTGTCTTGCTGAAATATTCGAGAACAAAGGTGCTGTCCGCGAGCGGATATGCAGACAACAAGCAGTCTATCAAAGCCTGCAGGAGGACCTCAAAGCTTTTGCTGAGGAGAGAGGAGTGCAGGGAGAAAGCCTGGACCCCTCAGGTTCATGCTCTCTCTAGTGATGGAGGTGATTTCGTGAAGGAATCTGTATATAACGTGTATCTTTTGGATGAAGTGGGAACAGATTGCATAGTATACAATGTCATGCACCGATCGTTGTTGCGCATTGACAGTGATGTCTACCAATTGATGAGATGTGGCAAAATAGACTGCATTGATGACGAATTTCTTCAAGTACTCAGGGATCAAGGAACTGTCGTTGACGACGACCTCAATGAACTGGACATGTTGAAGATCAGATTCAACAGGATCAAATACAATGCAGCCTCAAGAGGATTCACCATCATTCCAACTCATGCCTGTAACCTGGCATGTACATACTGTTACCAGGGGCACGGTGAGGTGTTGAGCTCAACTATGGATGAAAAGACCATAGAGCGAACCATTGAATTCATCAAGAAGAATGTTGAAGGATGCGGGGGAGTTGGTGTGAACTTCTATGGAGGAGAGCCCCTCCTCGTCCCAGACATTGTCTTCGGAATTGCAGAGAAGCTGAAGCACTTTGCAAATGAATCAGGCATTGATCTCTCAGTCTCCTTTACCTCCAATGGTACTCTCATCACAGAGGAAATAATAGAGAAATTCAAGGATTACAACTGCAGAGTTCAAATCACGTTTTGTGGCCCAAAGGAGATCCATGATACCATGCGTATTGACAAGAAAGGAACCGGAACGTATGAGAAGCTTATCCGCGTTCTTACATTGCTCAGGAAGCACGAAATAGCTTTTCACATACGTGTGGATGTTGATCAACGCAGCCTTGGCACTGTAGGCACACTATTACAGGATTTGAATGAAAGAGGGCTCGGAGGGCTGGGTGTTGCCTTCTGCCCTATCAGTAGGGATATTTGCTATACTGAGCCGGACTGGAATTCAAAAGAAGTGAATGTGAGAGAATTAGCTCTTCTATGCAGAATGGCTCAAGATATGGGATTCAAGACAGCTCCTGTGTACATACATAATTTCGTTGAAAAGTGCAGTGCTCTACCGGACAGTTATTTCGTCATTGATCCGCATGGAGACGTCTACAAGTGTATCGCAGCTTCCAATTTTCCTGAGCATAGACTTGGGACATTGAACGAGAAAGGTGACATTGTGGACATGAACTACACCGCATACTGCATGTGGACATTGAGGGATCCGTCGTTGATAGAAGAATGTGCAACCTGCAAATTTGCACCTATTTGTGGTGGCGGATGTGCTCTCGCCGCATATGAGAAAAGTGGTTCAATAAATGCAGCAGGATGCAAAGAGAAAGAACTGGGAGAGATCGTACGAACCATTGTCATGCTC
>JACVGW010000097.1:0-5417 GCA_018992565.1 Theionarchaea archaeon | reverse complement strand
GGATGTGCTCTCGCCGCATATGAGAAAAGTGGTTCAATAAATGCAGCAGGATGCAAAGAGAAAGAACTGGGAGAGATCGTACGAACCATTGTCATGCTCAGATACCCTGAATTATTCAAGGAGCACACCTACGAGACTGTTGTGCTGTAGTGCTCCCGATTGATTCTTCCACAGGGGGGCATCTTTGTAGGAATCCAGGAATATGGATGATCAATTCCATGTGTTTGATGACAGTCTCAGGTGTTTTTCTGCAGTTTTTCCTTTCATACCTCATGACGTCCCGGCTGCTTCTGGACTTACCTCTTGAATATGATTCCTGTGTGATCCAGGAGTTTGTAGAGACGGACTTTCATGAAGTCAGTTATAACAAACAAAGCCAGCGCATATCCCCAGACCAGCAGGGCCAGGTTCCATCCCATAGCAGGCAGCAGAAATCCATACACAACTATCAACGTGGCAATGAGCTGGGTAATGAGCACTGCTCCCAGCAAAGGCAATGCCGGCTTGACTGACCAGAAAGGGCCTTTTGTACGTGCTACGAATACGGTCAGATGTCCTGCCACAGAGAGCTTCAGATATATAAAGGACTGCAAGATTTCACGGCTCAAATGCAGGGTGACATACCCCAGATAGAAGATTCCAAAGCTCGAGAAAACTCCAATAATCCCCAGAAATGTAGCTATTCCCAGGATTGTCCTCATATTCCATCGTTCAGGGGTAGTAGAGTATCTCACATTGTCATAGGCGATGGTCATGATGGGAAAGTCATTGAGCAGCGCCAGTAAGACAATCATCAGGGCAGTCACAGGATAGAACTTAAAAACGACAATGGATGCAGTAATGAAGAGCAGCACCCGTATGGTCTCAGCCATTCGGTATATAGCGTAATTGGTCATCCGTTGGAAGATCTTCCGGCTTTCTTTTATAGAGTCAATGATTACTGAAAGACCCGGGCTGGTAAGGACAATGTCTGCTGCAGATTTTGCAGCATCTGTAGCTCCTGCAACAGCAACGCCTGCATCTGCTTTCTTGAGAGCAGGAGCATCATTGACACCATCTCCCGTCATGCCGACAATGTGTCCTCTGGCCTGGAGTAACCCTACAATGCGGAACTTGTGTTCAGGAAATACCTGTGCAAACCCATCAGCCTTCTCCACAATCTCTTGAGCTTCACTATCAGGTTTATCCAGAAATGATGAAGCTTCCACTATATTCGTGCCGAGGTTCACCTGCCCTGCAATCTCCTTGGCAATGGCCACATGATCACCGGTGACCATCTTGACCTCTGCACCCATGGACTGGGCAGTCTGTATAGTTTCAGCTGAATCCTCACGAGGAGGATCATAGAGAGAGATGAGGCCAACGTAGTGCCATGTATCCTTGGCGTCTGTTCGAGCCACACCAAGGGCACGATATCCTCTTGTAGCAAAAGAATCGACATCATCTTCCAGTTCACCTTTCATATCGTCTTTGTTTTCCACAAGGTCCAGGATGACCTGGGGTGCTCCCTTGGAGATTTTGAACTGGTTACCGTTCTTATCTACTACCGTTGCTTCAGTTCGTTTTGAAACAGGATCAAAGGGCTTGAAGTTGAGCACCTTACAACCAGGAAGTTCTTCTGCTACCTCCTTCATTGTCTTTGTCTTCTTAATGATGGCGAGGTCAATGGGGTCCTTGTCCTCCTCTCTGGAAGCCAGGGCACCATACAGGAGTAACTCAGTATCCTTGAATTTTCCAAAGAGATCCACCTCCCCAACGGTCAGCTGGTTCTTGGTAATAGTCCCGGTTTTATCAGAGCACAGTATATCCATGCCAGCCATTTCTTCTATGGACACCAGTTTACTGACAATAGCTTCTTTTTTTGCCAGAGCAGTTGCCCCTATGGCCATGGTAACTGAGAGAACAGCAGGTAGTGCTGCAGGGATTGCAGCCACTGTTAAGACCAGGGCGAATTGCAGTGTCTCCACCATGCTTTCATGACGGTACATTGCCACCATGAAAATCAGTACCACCAGTGCTACGGCCAAAGCGATGAGATAATCACCAATCTTGACAATGGCTTTCTGGAAGTGGCTTTCAGTCCTGGCCTCTTCCACCAGGCTTGCTGTCTTTCCAAAATACGTATTCATCCCCGTGGTGGCTACCAGTGCATTCATTTCTCCTTGATGGATTACAGAGCCAGAATAGGCAACGTCAGGGACATGTTTCTCTACAGGCAGGGATTCTCCTGTAAGTGCAGACTCATCAATCTGCAGGTAATCGCCCTCAATCAGTTTGAGATCAGCGGGGACAATATCACCCAGCCGAACCCTCACAATGTCTCCAGGCACCAGGTCTCGTGCAGGAACTTCTTTCCATGAACCGTCCCGCAGCACCCGTGCAGTGGGGGCAAGTCTCTTCTTCAAGAGCTCGATGGCATTATCCGCCTTGTGTTCCTGCCAGAATCCCACGACAGCGTTCATCAGTAATAAGGCAGAAATGATGAAGAAATCTGAAATGTGATGAATGATAATCGATATGACGGCAGCAGCTTCAATCATCCAGGGGATAGGGCCCCAGAAATAGAGCAAGAATTTGACAATGGGATTTGCCTTCTTTTCAACAATCTCATTAGGTCCAACTTCTCTGAGTCGATGTTCTGCTTCAGCTACAGACAGACCTGTCTCACTTGATGAAAGACTCTTTAATAGGTCATCTATAGAAGCTTCCTTTGCATCGTGTGTGCTGATTTGATTCATCGGTATTCCTCCTTTGTCTATGCTTTATTACAGATTCAGCTTTAAAAAAGAAAGGGAAAGAAAAATGAGCTATGAGTGAATGACCGTTCCTCCTTTACCTTTGAGGGCATTCTTGGCCTGGTGAATTGAAGTTATCACTGCTCTTTTTCCTCCACGTTCGATAAACTGGATGGTGGATTCGATCTTGGGACCCATGCTACCCGGGGCAAACTGCCCCTCTTGATAATATTCTTGGGCTTCCTTGACTGTCATGTCAGTCAGGTCTTTCTGATTTGGCTTGCCGAAGTTCAGAGAGACTTTTTCCACATCAGTAAGAATAAGCAGGATGTCAGCGTCTATGAGGGTGGCAAACAATGCTGCAGCGTGGTCCTTGTCAATGACAGCTTCCACTCCACGTGGTGGTGGGATTCCCTGATCAGAGATAGTCACAGGGATTCCTCCACCTCCGCAGGCGATAACCACAGCACCTGAGTGAACCAATGTCACAATAGAATCTTTCTCCAGGATATCTGTTGGAATAGGAGATGGGACCACTCGCCGGCATCCTCTTCCACTGTCATCGACTATGGTCCATCCTTTTTCCTCTCTGAGCTCTGAGGCCTGCATGGCTGTGTAAAAGGGACCAATGGGTTTCTGTGGATTCTTGAAAGCTGGATCGTTACTGTCCACACGGGTCATGGTGAGAATGGTGACCACAGGCATGGAGAGTCCTGCCTTGAGCAGCTGTCCCAGCATGGAGAGCTGCAGCATGTATCCAATCATTCCCTGGCTTTCTGCACCACATATGTCAAGAGGCATGGGGGGAAGTGTCTTCTTTGACAGTTCGTTCTTGAGGAGAATATCTCCCACCTGGGGGCCATTCCCATGGGTAATAGCAATCTGGTATCCTTCCTTGATGAGATCCACCAGGTATCTGCATGTTTCCTGAACATTCTCGACCTGTTCTTCTGCCGTTCCCTTTTCTTTGTGCTTGAGAATTGCGTTTCCACCAAGGGCGACCAGGACTCTCTCTCCCATCGTACTACCTCTGGTTATCCTCTCTTGAGAGCACATGTCATACAGTGGGCTCCCCCGTATCCTCCTGTTAGGTTGGGGAGAATGAGGGGATATGCATCTATTCCGTGCTGGTAGATTTCTTTTTTGTGGGGGAAGAACTGTCCCTCGTTTTTGAGGCTCTCGTAGTCCTTTTCTGCCTGTGCCAAGAGCTTTCCATATCTTTCTGGATCTGATTGTACTTGCGTTTTCAGATTCTCAAGCACGTCCTTCACGTTGCGATCTACTTCAACTGCCAGAATTGTGCCATCTCTGATACATAGGAAGTTCGATGCGTATGACATTTGTTCCAGCGTGGTAATGGGGATGATATCAAATCCTTTCCCCTTGATGTAATCATGAAGGGAAGTTTCTTCTTTGTCCTTGGTGTAGGAACCACCTTCCCGGTGGTAGATCTCCACTTTCGCGTTCTTGAGCAGAAGTTCCAGCCCCACCACAGCACTGCTGGATGCAACATTGAAATAGGTATCAAGGTGCATGTCAACCATGGGGTCTCTCTTTTCGCCAGGGATCAGCGGATGGTTCGGTTGGTGGACTACTCCAACCTCATCAAATCCAAGTCCTGATGCAAGCATCTGTTCCACACCCGACCGATTGGTCCTGTCTCCAATACCCATGAGTGCAAAGTCACCCATAGGAATGAAGTCACCGCCCTCGAAGGTCCCTGGCTCCTGGGTTTCATGGACAACAGGTGCTTCAAGTATCTCCCACAGAAACTGAGTAAGTAAGGGCTCCCTGCGTCTCTGCGGCTTTGACATTCGTGACAGGACTATTCCTTTGTCAGTAACTGCCTGCTGGTCCCGCATGAAATACAGGTTGGAGACTGGTTCTCTTTCTGTGACATTGAGGTGGATGATCCGAGCACCTGGCTCTGTTTCAAGATCAACTAATGGGTGAAGGAGCAGAATGTTGAAGAAATGTCCTGAGTCAAGAACATCTGTATTCTTCTCCATTTGCTTTCTAGCGAGATCTGCTTCTTTCTTGTCTCCTTTGAAAGTGACTGATTGGTAGGCTCTCTTGATCAGATCCTCTCTGATCCTGGGATTCCTGTCCGCAATGGATAAGATCGTTTCTTTGAGGCGCAGTATGTCTATTTTGAATTCTTGCTTCAGTGTATACTCCAGTTTTTCATGTTCTCTTCGGGCTTCATATCTGCTGAAAGCCCGTTCATATAGTGAAGCATACGGTTCCAACAATCCAAAGAACATTTCAATTCCTGGCCTGTGGACCACCACCTTTCTCAGGGGGTGCCATTCTGCTTTTGCTTGTGCTTTCATAATACTCACCTCTCCCTGGATAGTAGAAGATCAAGGATGCCTGCAGCTCCATACAGCTTGTTCTCTCCCTGGGCCCAGACAATAGACTGGTTTCCTTCTATGACGTCATCTGTAATTTCCAGCCCACGATGAGCAGGCAGACAGTGCATGACTACTGCATCGCGTGCTGCTACCTTCAAGAGGTCTGCATTAATCTGATATCCCTTGAAGTCCTTCAGTCTCTTCTCCTTCTCTTTGTCTTCGCCCATACTTACCCAGACATCCGTATACAAGATATCTGCATCTCGAGCTGCTTCTGCAGGCTTTTCTACCACTTTGAGTTGGGACATGCTTTTTTCTGCAATTTTCC
>JACVGW010000017.1 GCA_018992565.1 Theionarchaea archaeon | reverse complement strand
GAAAAGGGAAGGAAGGGCAAGAATGTACTGACAAGAGATGGGAATGAGATAGAATTACCATCCAAGACCACGTATGAGTTGCTGAGAGGTGACATTATTGGGATAGAAACTCCAGGTGGTGGAGGATATGGGAATTTTAAAGAAAGAACTGAAGAACTTCGGTTGAAGGACAAAAGGGAGCAGAAAATGATGTAAGAACTGGCAGAAATGTGAGCCTGGACAGAAATTTGGAATTGTGGAGTGACAGGAAGACGTGAAGACCAGGAGAATAGGTTTATATGAGTAGAACAGAAGTCGGGAGAGTGGTTGCATGAATAGTCGCTACGTAGTAACACCATACTTCCTTGATGAAGATCTGCCACAGCTTGAAACGCTTGCCTCATCTGGGTGGTATGTCAATAAGCCCTTCCCTGGTGAAGGAGACCAGATGACAAGAATCTCTGTCATACATGAGTCGCTTGCTGGTTACATTGCAGAAGTCTTGGGAAAAGGAGAGAGACCTGTTAGTATTGCTGGTGATTGCTGCACTGCCATTGGAGTTCTTGCTGGCCTGCAGAGGAAGAACATTGCTCCTGTCCTGATCTGGTTCGATGCGCATGGTGATTTCAATACATGGGAGACAACTCCCAGTGGATTCCTGGGAGGCATGCCGCTGGCCATGATAGTAGGCCGGGGAGACCAGAGACTCGTTGATGCTGTGGGGCTCAAGAACATACCAGAGGGGATGGTGATTCTTGCTGGTGCACGTGATCTTGACCCAGGGGAAAAGGCAGCGATAGAGGACTCTACGATTCATGTTGTACCAGATCCGAGATCCCTCCCGGACTATTCTATACCAGACGGACCCCTTTATGTTCACTTTGACACAGATGTGGTGGATCCACGGGATGCGCCTGCCATGGGCTACCCCGCCGAAGGCGGTCCTTCTGCAGGCGAATTGAGAGAGGTATTTCGTTTTCTTTCTGAGACAGGAAGGATAGCTGCAGTTTCTCTGTCTAGCTGGAATCCGGATATGGAAGGAGTGGACCAATCAAGACGCATATGCATGGATTTACTGAAAACGCTTGTAAATGAAAATTAATCGCGCGTCAAGCCCTCCGATTCCGAGAGCTTCTTTTCATTACGGGAGAATTGAAAGACACCTGATTGAATCAGTCCGAATTCTGAATTGGGAGACCAATGGAGACCTTGGAAGACACAAGTAAAAGAAAAAAGGAAGGAAACTATCGAACTAATCCAGAGGCATCTCTCACCAGCCCAGACGCATCTCGTACTAGACCAGAGGCATCTCTCACCAATCCAGAGGCATCAGAAGGAGTCTTCGTATTTCCGGCATTATTCTTGAGACTACCTGCTCTCGTTTCAAGATCTGCATTACTTATCAGGAGCTGCAAATTCTTTTTCTTCACAGGGTCTGACATGAGTTCAGAAACATCTCTTACCAGCCCAGACGCATCTCGTACCAGACCCGATGCATCTCTCACCAATCCAGAGGCGTCATCCACCACGTTGGAAGTGCTTCCCGTTTTGGCCAAGTCCGAAAACCTTCTCATCGTCAGTGCAAACCTGGAATGCTCTATGAAGAGGAGCCGTGCCTTTCTGGCAATGTCTTTGTACTGCTGGCCCGTGGCCTGGTCTCTTACCAGCCCAGACGCATCTCGTACCAGACCCGATGCATCTCTTACCAGCCCAGACGCATCTCGTACCAGACCCGATGCATCTCTTACCAGCCCAGATACACTGGATGGCACCTTTCCAGAATCTAAAGAAGCAGCACACTCCCTCACTGCATCATCAATCTCTAAAACTGTCTTGTCGGCCTCTTGATTTGCCTTGAATTCTGCAAGGACAACATCTTTTGACAACATTAATCGCCCTCCTTTACTGCAATTTCTATCGTTGCGCCGTTGTGGCGCTCATTCTCTTTATAATTCCTATCTTAAGAACATTTCGGTGTACTTTTCTTACCCGTAATCATTTTTTGGTTTGTACGACAAACGTAAAAATCCAGAATGGGAATTACAGTCAGTGGCCTACGTAAGCTCCCTCTGTTTCTTATTGAGTACCTGTCTCTTCAAGAATACGACAGCTACCAGTGACATGACATACCCCAGTCCCAAGAGTATTCCCTGTAGCAGCAAGACATGAATCGCCATTCCTGTCAAGACAAAAAAGAATGTTGCCCAGACTACGTCAATTACTACACCGGAACTCGTAATCCATTTTTCAAGCAAGATAAAAGCCGCAGCAACTATAAAAATACCTGAAAACAGCCCCAATGCCCATGGAGCACATGCATTGAGGAGAAGCCATCGCAATTTGCAGCCAGTAAACAGCAACTCGTACAGAACGTAGCCAGACCCTATGGAAGATCCAATCACAGGCAGAAAATACAGATAATAGACTACTGGAGGATTTTTTTTCCGTGCGTCGTATAGTCTTGTCCCGCATGCAGCAAAACTTCCACCCAAGAATCCTACAGCAATCCCGGTAATGACAGCTACAGTCCCGGAGGCAAGATCCCTTACACTCTCAATAGCCCCCATAATCTCAGGAACGTTCTCGGGAGCTGCACTGGCCAGATCTGATCTGAACCCTGAACTGAAGCATAAGACCAGGCTCCACCAGGATTCCTCTTCTGTCTCAGTTAACAACTGCTCTGCAGAATATGCATAAGGAGGGACAACTTCAAACCCATACTTTCTGAGAATGGTGTATACTGCCTCGCCTTTGTTGAGGTTGTACACGACGAAGTTCAGTGAGCAGTCTCTCTCTTCTGCCAGTATGCGTAACATCTGCTGGACAGTCTCCTGCCCACAGGTACGGCTGATCTCATAGATGACATACATCCCCTTGTTGTACTTGGCGTAGATGAGAGCTTCCTGCTTGTCTGTCAGCCCCAGTCCATACCGTGAAGGAGTAACATCCACAATTTCATCAAATTGCCTCTCATACGTCTGGAAGAATGATTCCTGGCTGGGAATAAACTGTTCTGGAAGAGGAGGAGCCAGTCTACTAGCTACCTGATTCTGAAAGTAATTTGCCATCCCCTCTTCTAGATACCGTGGAAAGTCCCCAATGTAGGAATGAGTGAGCTCGTGAGAGAGAAATTGTGAGGGGAAGGATGATGTATTGTTGATGAGGACTGTCATTCTTCCTGATCCGACATATTCTGCAGCCGCCCATGTGTCTTCTTCTTTCTCCAGGGTTATCCTGAACTGATGGTATGTGGGAGGAGTATCTGTCTCTTCAAGGAATATGGGGAAGGCCTCCTCTACAAATGCCTTGATATCATCAGTGAACACCTCAGCCTTCTTAGGGCATAATACCTCAAAAGAATAGTCCTGGTAGGAAAACGTCTTGGTTACCGTATCTTTATAGTCGATTCCTTCTTCAAGTTCGTAAGGCAGGACTATTGAGGTGTCTTTGCTTAATTCATAGGAAAAAATCGTTCTGTCCTCCGTTCTCGTAATGGTTGGAGTGGGAGAGGCTCTGGAGGTTGCTGTGACGTCAGTCAGAGGAATGGAAATTCTAACAGAGGTGGTATCTGTTAGGTTGACAACATTGTAAAGATATTTCCCTGTAATGGGTTTTCCTGTCCCAGAGGTGATGAACCAGTACTTTACCGCGAAGTGATAAGGAGCAGTGATTGGCTCAAGGAAAAAAACGGTAATCTTTCGATAGATGTTTTTTCCAACAATAATATTATCATTAATTTGATAATCTAATTCTTTCTGATCATCAAAGACACGAAGATCTACATATGACAGTGCCAAAGTTAGAATTTCGAATTCAGTCATCCCACTGGTGGCTAACGTGTATTCCTGGGTGACATCGATCCGATTTTCTCCAATCTGCGGTTCAATGATAATGAGAGTATGGGATTCATCCTTTGTTGTTCCTTGAGAGAGCAGCAGGAGTGCAAAAAAGGGGATTATCCAGCGCTTCATGCAGAAGGGTGGAGCTGACTCATAAAAAAGGTTTCCTTCAGGTGACTAAGGGAATGAAGCAGGGAAAGAAATTTATAGGCTACCTGCTCATACGTACTATGAACTGCTATTACCATCCTGATAGGATTTCTGTAGCTCAATGCTTCACCTGTGGGAAGAACCTGTGTTCAGATTGTGTGGTCATGAAGGAAGGCCGCACCTACTGCAAGGATTGCCTTGGGACGGGCGAGTCTTCCATAGAGATGCAGAAGATATTGATGCCAGCATTGATTGGTGGCGTTGTTGGAGGCATTCTATCTGTGGCTCCCGTAATCTCAGTACTGAATTGCGTTCTCTGTTTGTGGATAGTCGTGGGCGGAGCTCTTGCAGTATACTTGGTGAAACGCTGGAACGCTATCGAGGGGAAGATCTCTACAGGAAAAGCAGCCTTGACTGGAGGAATTTCTGGGTGTGTGGCCGCTTTCATCATAGTAGTAGTCCAGTTTCTTATGGTAGGGGATTACAGGTCCTTTTTAGACGAAGCTGTGTACACACCCGAGCTTACAGAGGCTCTGACAGAGGCAGGAATCACTCTTGAGGAATTTGCAGGGGCACTAGCCGTTGTTGTTATTCTGGTCATGTTCGTCCTGCTGGCGCTGTTTGGTGCATTGGGAGGAATCATCTCAAATGAGGTTAAGAAGTAAGGTGCTGGCAGCAGTTGGTGTTTGGTGCCTGGTTATCGTGTTGACACCACTAATGAGAGATAGGTTCCCTGCATTCTCTGCATTCATGTATCTATTTTTCTCCCCAGTTTGCCATCAACTCCCTCAAAGGTCCTTCCATATTGCAGGTCATCAGCTTCCAGTGTGCGCTCGGTGTACAGGCATATATCTGGGTGCTCTCATAGGAAGTTCGGTGGCTTCCGGGACCTCTCCTCCGAGGTGGGTGCTGATGGCAGCCGTTTTTCCACTGGTGCTGGATGGAGGGACTCAGCTCCTTTTCAGGGAGAGCAACAACATCCTGCGATTGGCCACTGGGCTTGCTGCAGGATTTGTCGCATCATTGTATGTGTATGCTGGGTTGTATCGCTGGAACAATACCAGAAATGAGAGAATAAAGGGATGATACATCTCATTTGAACCGCAAACCGCAACCATCACGGGAATTCCTGGATTATAGTCTCTTCACTGCAACTTGGTTCATCTTCTTTCTCTTACAGGGAGCTTCTTTCAGGACTTCCATTATCTGAATCTTGTCACCTTTCTTCAGACCAACAGGCATACAGGCGTCTCCAAGTTCACAGCCTGTGCATTCGGGGTTGTACACCACACTCATTCCTTCAAAAGCAAGTTTTGATTCAATGAACAGAACAATCTCCGGCTCACTGACTTCCACCACAGTAACAGTTCCCCCCAGATTGCATGCATGCTGGATATTCTTGATCTCCATGATTGTATATCTCCTCCCTTTTTCCAGGTTCTCAATGCAGGTGTTCTTCAGACGACATTTCTTACATTCCTTGGGAGTCTCTCCCTGGTGAATGAATGTGTAACCCTTTCGTGCAATGGTGGAAGGAACGAGAGTAATCATCTAAATGACACCTGTGGTTTCAGCCAGCGCTTTGGCCGCTTTCCTGGTTATTCCTTTTTCTCCCAGGATAGTATATCGATCACGAAGCTTGTGGCACATGGTAAGAGCTTTTACAACAGTATCTGCATCGACTCCCAGTTCTGCTCCTGTTGTGGGAGCTCCTATGTATTTCAAAACATCTCGCACTGATTTCCAGTCTGCGTTGTGCAGATACATCATCATAATGGCTCCTGCACCACATTGTTCCCCGTGAAGAGCTTTAGAACCAAGAAGATCAAGGGCATGCGAGAAAAGATGTTCTGATCCAGAGGCAGGACGAGAACTCCCTGCAATACTCATGGCAACTCCTGAAGATACCAATCCCTTGAGAACGAGACGCGCCCCCTCATCGGGGTCCTCCTTTACGGTGCGCGCATTCTCAATTACCAGTTTCGCACTCATCATTGACAGGGCTGCAGCATAGTCGCTGTAATACTCACCCTTGAGACGGTGAGCCAGCTCCCAGTCTCTTACCGCTGTATAATTGGAGATGAGATCACTGCACCCGGCAATAAGCATTCTGCGAGGTGCTTTTTCCACAATAGCCATGTCAATGACGATGCATAAGGGAGCATGGGCGTGGCTGGACTTTCCTTCTTCTTCTGCTTCTTTGGATAACAGGAAGGAAAGAGCCTGGCTGCTCAGGCTGTCGTTGGATGAGGAGGTCGGAACACTGATCCAGGGGATATCTGCCCAGGAGGCAGCGAGTTTGGAGGCATCCATAATCTTTCCGCCGCCTGCTCCGATAACCACGTCATTGTGAGTCTCCCTAATCTCCTGCTGGATTCTTTCTACCTCGGAGAGCGTTACCTGCTCAATAGTGAGAACATCTGCCTGTATTTCCTTTTCTATCCTGGATGCAGCAATCTTATAGGTTAGAGGGCCAGAAATGATAAGAGGAGCATGAAATCCAAACCTGTTGATTATTTCACCCACCCTAGAGAGAATGTTCTTTCCCAGGAGTACCTCCCGGGGAAATTCCATGAAATGAATATTCATGCGATCACCGTAGAATATGAAGACATTTACCTAATAAACCTTTCTTTTGCCAGATGGTGCACTGTGCCAGGATATCTACTTTTCTTTTGTAAAGAAATATTACCTGCAGTAATAAATATTAGCAGTCGTGCCATGGATGTATGGTGGAAATCCTAAAAAAGGGCAAGAAAAACGATACCCAGAAGTGTCAATACTGCAGCACAATAGTGGTGTGGGTACAGTAGTTCAGACATGAGGAATCTCGCCAGTACCAGGGTGACAAATGGGTAAAGGTTTGAAAAAGCTGTCACGATGGAGACGTACCCGTAGCTAATAGCAGCGTAAAAGAGAAGGCTTCCAAAGCAGAAGAAGATGACACTGATTTCGGCATTACTGTCAAATGAGAGAGAATGAAGCCTGCCACTCTTCAACCACCAGTAAGGAATCCAGATGGTAGGGCCCACAACTGCATAAATCCCAGCGTACGTCAGAGGTCCTGTCAGAGTAATGGAAATCTTGGCCACCAGAGAGCTCAACCCCCACATGATAAAACAGAGCGTTGCCATGAGCAGCCAGGTATGGCCTGGGGTTTCCTTCTGAGGTTCGTAGGATAACAAAGACACACCTGCAATAATCAGGATGACAGCAGCAATCTGTATTGTGGTCAGAGGTTCATGAAGAACGTGAACAGCCAGGATCACTGTAATAAGAGGGTAGGATGCAGTAACAACTCCCACTATGGAGATTTTTTGCCTTTCTACAGCTTCATAGAAGAAAATATATCCAATTGATGACAAAGATGCTGCACAAACGCAGTAAATGAGTTCATGGGCATGTAATGGAATCTTGACACCAAACAAGATCCACGTACCTCCGTAGATAATCACCATTGTAATTGAAAGCAGAAGAAGCATTCCTCCCGAACCTAACCGGGACGTGCCTTTCTTGGTGAATATCTGACCAGCTCCGTACAAGAATACGGTGAGAGTCACAAGAGGAACCCACATGAATGACATCGGAGGAGCTGGCTGTTTATCTTAAAAAAGGTTAGCATGTCCTGCAGAACATTGTGGGGTTGGCATTCCAGCAGTCACTAGCTCACGGTGGGAATGAGCTGCGTATTCACGGAGAGAGCAGAAGGAGCTTAAGAATTTACGGGGGCCCGCGTACCGTGAATAATCATCTCAATAGTCAAAAGAGCACCTCCTATCACTTTTTTCTTTAACGAATTGGCGTTATAACCTGGCTAACCTATAGGGATACACTATAGCTGGAAACATACATGATAAGGGCAATGTATTTAAATTCATAAACCTTATTTTAACATAGAGGTGTTACTTTGGCAGGAGACTTTTTTGATGAAATGAGGAAGTTGAGAGAAGAGATGGATCGACTATTCAATGAATTCAATGAGAGATTCTATTCGGGAGAGCGACTGCTTCCCGTTCCTGGGGAGAGACTGCCTGCAATGCGAACCGCAATAACAGATATTCAGGAAACAGATGATGCTGTTATTGCCACTGTGGAATTGCCCGGCATTAAGAAAGAAGATATTTCGCTGAACTTGACAAAAAACAGCCTTGAAATTAAGGCCGAGATGAAAGAGGAATCTAAAGAGGAAAAAGAAGGATTCAAGTCCCACAGAAAGAAATTTTCAGGGTTTTACAGGAGAATTCCTCTTCCAGCTGTCATTGATCCAGACAAGGTCAGCGCAGGCTACAAGAATGGAGTCCTTGAAGTGAGAATGCCTAAAGCTGAGAAGGAGAAGAAGAAAGAGATTTCTATAGAGTAAATTCTTTTTTTTCTTTTACATGTAGGTGAATACATATGCGATATTCAAAAAAAGAGAATACTATCGTCATGCGCCTGTTCAAGGGAGAAGAACTCATTGAGTCTGTAAAGGAAGTATGCATCAGGGAGAAGGTTTCATCTGGCACACTGCAGGCCATCGGCGCTGTTCAGAAGGCCATCCTAGGATACTTTGACATGGAGAGGAAGCACTACCTGCAGGTTGAATGCAGGGGAGAAGTGGTGTCATGCATGGGCAACATTGCAGAAAAAGACGGTGATCTTGTTGTACACTTGCATGCAGTTATAGGAGATAAGGATGGTAACTGCAAGGGCGGTCATGTATTCAGTGCTGAGGCATCTGCCACGCTGGAGATATTCATAGCGAATGTCCCGGGCTTGAGCAGAGCACTGGATGAGGATACAGGGCTCTTCCTGCTGGATCTATGAAAGAACTGGAGTCCTGCCAGTTATGTGAATGGCGATGCAAGGTCAACAGGATATCTGGTGAGACTGGAATATGTGGCATCGGAATACCCCGAGTAGTGGTCTCCATGTTGCATCCAGCGCCTCCAGCGAGTTTCGACGCCTTCATGGAAGGATGCAATTTCATCTGTCTGGGCTGCCAGAACTATCCTCTCTCCATGTTGCAGGAAAGAGGGAAGTACATACCTCCTGAAGAGTGGGCAGAAATGGGAGTAGCTGCCTTGAATTCCATAGAGGGAAGGCAGATTGGGGCAGACCGGCTGTTTTTCACGGGAGGTGAGCCCACGTGTTCTCTACCCTGGGTAGAAGCAGCGGCTCTATCTGTCAACGCAAAGGTGAACTTCGATACAAATGGATTCATGACAGAAGCCTCGCTGGAGAGAATACTCACGTTTTCAGACTCGATCACGTTCGACATCAAGGCCTTTACCGATGAGGTACACATCCTCTTGACAGGTGCGCGGGTGGGTCCTGTCCTGCGGAATGTGGAATACCTTGTAGAACATGCTATGGAAAAGGTGTATGAGTTTCGAGTGTTGGTGATGCCGGGACTGATGGGGGAAGCTGTCAACATTGCTCGATTCCTGGCAAACCTCTCTGAAGATGCCCCTGTGTCTTTTCTGGCGTTCAGGCCTAATTTTGTACTGGAGAGAGCACGAGGAAGTAGCACACAAGAGATGGAATCAGTAGTAGACGCTGCACGAGACTGTGGACTTCGTAAGGTGGACTGGGCAGGAATGCCAGATATCCCTGGTGAGAAGGAGGGTATCACCTATTTCAAAGAACTGGCATCACAAGCAGGGTGTTACAAGATAAGAGCAGGTCGCCCTCGGCTCTGTACCTGCAGAGAATGCACTATGCGATCCTATGCCCCTCAAAGGAGAACTTAAACCAGCCTTCCGAACTCCACTGAATCCCCCTCTATTACAGCATAATTACCATACTTCGCAGCCCCCGGATTCACTGCAAGCGTTGTCTTAATCCATTCTGAACTCTGAGCGCTGTGAGCATGCCCACAGACCAAATACTCTGGGCGGAGAAGATCCACCAGGTAATTCACAACGTCAGATCCTTTCTCCTGGCCATCTTCATTGCTGAGAGAAGATATGGGTGGAGAATGGGTAATGAGAATACTGATTTCTTTGCCAGAAAATGGCTTCATGGCTTCTATGGCTCTCTCCCTGGAATACTGGAGCACAAATGTTGTTTCTTCCTGCTCTTCTGTGAGCTCACCTCCAAAGCCAGCAATGCTGACAGGAGTTCTCACCATGGTTTGGTGCACCAGTCTGGATTGAGGACACGCCTGGAGAAAGCGGCTTTCTGGAGCATCCATATTCCCCGGAACCACAAAAGAAGGTATCTTGACCGTGTCCAGGAATGAGAAAAAAGCTTGATAAAATTGAAGATCTTCCTTCTCTTCGTTTTTTATGTCCTCTGTCACTTCAGGAGTTCTTCCTTCGTCATGTGCCTGGAGCCATTCGTCTCCGCGGCTATGCCCTTTGACAATGTCCCCTGAGAATGCGATGACATCAGGAGAAATCAGATCAATTCTGGCCATCAGCATATCCAGGACATGAGTAGCTCCATGAAAGTCAGATAAAGCCAGTATTCTCACAGTCACATCACTCTCTCCTTGCACAGCAAATCTTTCAGGGGTGTTTCCTTCATGTAGGCTATGGTCTGCTTAAGCTGATTAACAGCGTCCCTGTACAGCACCTCTCCCTTCCCTCTGGTGGCTCTGGTGGGACTCCCCACTGTTCCATCATCAGAAAAATCAATAGTATCATACCAGATTATGGTTCCATGGAGAGGAGGCGACCATCCAGCTGTATTGTCTTTTGCCCTGTCCATGTGCACCAGATGTTCATAGAGAAACAAGTTTAATGATGTTTCACCAGAACCCGCATGGGCATCTTCTTCTTTGCAGGCTTTCCACCACTCATGTAGCCCTACAAAGACTCCCTGTTCTCTCATCTTCATGGCTGCTCTCAGCAAGGGAAATGTATTTCCGCCATGCCCATTGACAATGAGTATTTTCCTTATTCCGTGGTATTGCAGCGATTGGCAGATTCCTAAAACATACTCTTGAAGCACATGGGGAGAAACCCACAAGGTACCAGGGAACTGTCTGTGGTGTTCTGAGTATCCCACAGGAACGGTGGGAGTGATGATGGCTTCTTCTCTTACTCCTGCAGCCAGGCGTTCTGCAATCATATGATCTGTCCCCAAAGGGTTTTGTGGTCCGTGCTGTTCTGTAGATCCAACAGGAATAACTGCTACAGCGTCTTCTGTTATTGCAGGTTTTATGTCCAACCAGGATACTTCTTTCAGTATCATGAAATCACAATGGAGCTTCCTCGTGAACATATAAAAAGGTTCAGATGCTGGATCAACCTGATGCACTACTCACGGGTTCTGGACAGGACCAACCCTCACACACCATTCTCTTGTGGGAGAGAAAGCCATCTGCTGAAAACGGTCTGTACAGAGTTATTCTCTGATAATCTCCATAAGAGCGTGCAAATCTCTTCTTTCAACAGAGAACAAGCAAATTACGTGCCATAAAAGTAAAGACAGCCTTACAGTCCCATGATAAACTAAACAGCAGTGAATCCATCACAATATGACAGCATTTTCAGATTACTACGAACATATTCTCAGTTTTTATTCGATCTTGATTCCCTTCAAGTTCACTATTCCCAGTTCTATGATACAGAATCCATTGTCATAAATCAGAGTGGGATTCATGTCTCTTATTTCTTGCAGCGTGTATGTATAACGTCCATCTTCTGTGACAAACGTTATTGTGGTAGCGTTTTCCTTGGTTATGGCCTTGTCCAGCACAAATACCAGAGGGACCTCATTGGAGGTATTAGCCAGGACATCTTCCAGCCCGTAGTGCAAGTTTAAGTCCCGCGGGGAAAAGGTCAGCAAGTTGAACACATCCCCGTAGACTGAAAAAGAGTCTTCTTTGTCTACGAATTCCACAATTCTCAGATACTTGAGCCAGTTGCATTTGCAGCCATAGGTGGGATCCACGATAATCTTCAAGGGTCCACCATCTTCTTCCCCAATGGGATTTCCTTCTTTCCTGAATGCCAGTATCACATCCACGTTATATGGGATACTGACTAGATATCCGTCCTGCGAAATAAAGTTGATAGTGTCACCCTCGCCGAATTCCCTGGCCAGAACACCTTCCCACGTGACTTTCTTAATCTCTTTCTCAACAAGTGTCTCCTCAATCGTTGAGATGTCTTTTGATGCGATAGAATCCAGCGCATATTCAGTCACACCATCGTCTATGACATGAAAGGTCCAGGGCACTTGATGGATACATCCAAGACCTAAAATCAAAAAAAGAAATAATAAGAGTCTCTTCATAATACCTCTATCTCCGCCAGGCCTTTCATCCAGTACTTCGATTCATATCCAGGCATAACGAGAGTGAAGTCTTCAGTCACCAGAATGTCCTCGTTACCGTATACCTCAGCGAAATCCAGTTCAATGGTGTATCCATCGCTAGCTACGAATTTGATGCTAGTTGCATCATCTTCATATCGCGCCTGATTCAGTAGTACCGTTAAGGAAATGCCTTCATAGGTTTTCATTTCTCCCTTGAATTCAGCTTCCATCGTTTTCTTGTCAAAACGCGCAAAATCCTCTTTTGTCAGAGCGAGGACTACTTTGGTCTTGCCATGGATAATCAATGCATTTTCCTTTCCTATCAGCTTGATCTCTTTGAGATACGACATCCACAGCTTCCCCGGTTGGTCGGTGATGACAAGTCTTACAGGCCCTCCGTCTTCCAGAGCGAGCTGCTTCCCGTCCATCTCGTAGCACAGATATGCATTCTTCAGGTCCTCCATTTGGAGTGTGATCATGTACCCATCTTCAGCCACAAATGAAATGTATTCGGGATTCACATTGTATTGTGCCAGTAATTCAGTGAGAAGCCTCCCTTTCCATGTATTTTCGATTTCAGTACCTGTAGATTTCACCAGGATAGCGGTGAACTCTGAAGGAGTTTCCCTCAGGTCGGCAACAGTAATCGTCCCTTGAGCCAGTCCTGTCACGTCCAATGTGTACTCTGGCTCGGGTTCTGTCACCACTTCTTCCTGTCCAATACATCCCAGTACAAGGACCAACAGGATGAACATTATTCCAAGGTTTTTCATATGATCACCACGGTGTCATGGTTGGAGGTCTTTATAAACGTTATGCTTGCCCTGACATATCGGACGGTATATTTATAACGTCATGCTTACATGAGCATATCGATGAAGAGATGGTACGTGCTGGTAGCTGCTGTAGGTGTGGCAGCACTGATCCTCATGACAGGGTATCAGGTTCAGAGGACACGAGACCAGTATCCAGTTTACAAAGGAAGAGAATTGTTTGGTGATACCTATCCATTCACATTCGTCTTCTTTGGGGATTGCAGGCCTACTGACGGTTCGCAGCACCCAGAGGTTTTCATCACAATGCTTGGACAGATTAATGAGCTGGACCCTTTGTTCGTAGTGGGAGGAGGCGATTTCGTCTTTGAAGGGACACCACACGACTTTGAAGCATTTCTGGAGACAGTATCCGTTTTGAAACCCCCCCTCCTGTACGTATGTGGGAACCATGATGACTCCCCCTACTACTCCCAGCATCTGGGAGACAGAGTGTATGCTATCACCTACAGGAATGCTCTCTTTGTGATTCTGGACAATTCGAGAAAGGTTCTCAACGAATCTCAGCTTGAATTTCTGGAGAACCAACTCAAGAGAGGAGTTGAACACACCTTTGTGTTCATGCACGTGCCACCTCTGGATCCTCAAGGGACATACTGCATGATTCATCCAGAGGAATTCCTTGAGATTGTACAGAAATACCATGTGGACTATGTTTTCTGCTCCCACATACACCACCTGTACGAAGAAGACATTAATGGCACAACCCTTATCGTATCAGGGGGAGCTGGATCATCATTGACGAGGCAGGGGTTCCATCATTATATTGTTGTTCGTGTGGGGGATGAGGTCACATACGAGGTGATTCCACTATGAAATACTACTTCCAAACGAAAGACCTGGTTAAAATTGCTATACTATCGGCTTTGGGTGGAGTGAGTTCCACATATATTGGATACCTGGGTAACCTGGTCAACAGGTTCTTGGGCGTCCCCTTTGGCGCAGGACAATTTCTGGCAGGGTTACACATATTCTGGGTTATCCTGGCTTTTGGGTTGGTGAAAAAAGAAGGAACCTGCACTATGGTGGGGATTCTCAAAGGGCTGGTAGAGCTGTTCACCGGCGGCAAGCTTGGTATTTTTGTCATTCTGCTGAGCGGTATCCAGGGAGTTCTTGCTGATGTGATGTTCCTTGTCTTGAGGAAGAAGAATGTGTATACGTACTCCATTGCAGGAGGCATAGCAACAGCAGCCAATGTATTCATCTTCCAACTGTTCTTCGCTCCCTACAATGCGATTCACTTTTTCACTCTGATTGCTCTCATTTCATTTGTTTCAGGAGTTGCTTTTGCCGGTGTTTTTGCCTACAATGTACTGAATGTAGTGGAAGGGAGAGAGCAGGAATACAACGTGAGGAAAGCCCTGACACTGGTGATATGTGCAGCTTTCATGGTGGGCGGCGTGTACTACTATTCTTTCGTGTATAAGACCTCGGAGAAAATTGAGGTGACAGGCGACGTAGGACAGGCATACTTCCTTATATATGATGATTTTTCCCAGTATGAGACCACTGTGGAAGCAGAGATGGTGGGACAGTACAAGTATGAACCCGAAGCCCAGTATACGGGTATTCCCTTGTCCCTTGTTGTGGAAAGGGCGAATCCTCGAGGAAGAACAGTGAGAGTCATTGCAGAAGATGGATATGCGGTGGATTTTCCACTGGATGGGATTGAAGAGCTTATCCTTACCAGAGAGAGACGGCTGATAGCCAAGGGGTATGAAGGGAGTTACTGGGTGCAGGACGTGATAAAGATAGAGATATTATGATAGAAATAAGAGATTACAGCTTCAAGTACGGCGATCGGTGGATTCTGAGGAATATCAACCTCACTGTAGACCGAGAGCTCATTGTCATTACAGGAAAAAGTGGAAGTGGCAAGTCAACGCTGGCTCTCAGTATCGCGGGGTTCCTGAGAGATACTGGATTCCATACCGGTGAAATTCTCTTCTCTAGCAGTAACATTGACGAGGTGGACCTCTTTGAACTGGCCCAGAGTATTGGGATGGTGCAGCAGGACCCCGAGGCACAGATATGTACTCTGAACGTTGAGGATGAGATTGCCTTTGGGCTGGAAAACCTCTGTTTTTCACCTGAAGAAGTCCAGCAGAGAATAGACTGGGCCCTGAGCATTGTGGGAGGAGTTCACCTGAAAGAAAGAGAGACCCGCTCTCTGTCAGGTGGTGAGAAACAGAAGGTAGCCATTGCTTCCATTCTGGCCATGAAACCGGAGGTTATCATCTTTGATGAGCCCACCTCAAACCTGGATGTGGAGACAACCAAGGAAATTATGCGAGTCATTACTAAAATCAAGGGAAAAGCAAACATTTCGGCACTTGTCATTGAACACAAGTGGAAACACATCTACAAGTATGCGGACCACTTCTATGAAATGAAGGACGGGACTTTAGTCCGCATCGAGACCCCTGTAGATATTCACTATACCGGATACATGAGGGAGGTGGGTGAACCAGTCCTGGAGCTCAAGAATGTGACTTTTTCATATGATGACCTGATTCTGGATGGTGTCAACCTGACAGTGAGAGAAAATGAGGTGGTGGGGATCATGGGTGCCAATGGCTCAGGGAAGACTACCCTCCTCATGTGTATCATGAATTTTCTCAACTATGAAGGAGACATCCTCATTAATAACAAGAGCATACGAGATAAAAAGACTGCAGAAATCGCGAAAGACGTTGGGATCGTATTCCAGAATCCGAATCACCAGATATTTGAGAATACTGTGCGCAAAGAGGCATGTTTCGCAGCAACCAATTTTTCTGTAGAACGTGATATCACCCCACTTCTGGCAGATGCAGGACTGCAGGAATACCAGGAGAGGAATCCCTTCAGATTGAGCTATGGTGAGAAGAGGAGACTCAACATTGTTTCAGTTCTCTCCTATGACCCAGCGGTAATTCTCCTGGATGAACCCTTCATTGGTCAGGACTACGAGAATGTCCAGAAGATCATGGATCTATTGAAAGGAAAGACATGTGTTATGGTGTTGCATGATCCCTTTATTGCCAAGGCATTTTGCACCCGTGTATTTGAATTGCGAGGGGGGAAATTGCATGAGATCAAGCTTTAGGCTGAATTCTCTCACCAAATTCCTCACGGTGGCAGTGTACTGTGTCATTCTTTTCATAGTTGATGACCTGGTTGTGCTGGCAGGGCTTTTTGTCATCCCTTTTGTGATGTATGTCACTCGGTTTCGGGTGAGTCGATTTGTCATGATATTTGCAGTGATTATTTTCGGGATCAACGCGTTCTTTATTGAGGGAGATCTCTCTTACAAAGTGGAATATGCCCTGCGTATTGTGTTGAGATTCCTGGGAATTGTGTTTTCCGGCATGTTATTTTCTCGAGAGGACCCCAATGAATTTGCCCACGCTCTCATGAATTGTGGACTGCCTTACCGGTATGGCATGACCATGGTGCTCACCTTCAGGTTGATTCCACTCTTCAGTACTGAATCTATGATGATTAAGAAGGCACAGATGGCCAGGGGGATAAACCTGGAAGGGGTTTCTTCTCTTCTCAACAGTGTGAGATATACCTTCTTCCCGTGGATATATTCGGCTCTGGAGAGAGCCGATGCTTTGACTTTATCAATGGAGGGGCGATGTTTCGGCATATACAGGAAAAGGACATTCAGGAAGCAATCGGTATTCTCTCTGTTTGATTATGCCTGGATTCTTTTCATGGCAGCTGCGTTGGCTGGGGCGGGGTGGTGGAGTCTATGATTGTGATCACAGGGGAGAGGGGAATTGGGAAAACAACAGTGCTGCGGAGAATTGTGAATGAATCCAGAAGGGACTTCTACGGTGTGATAAGTGATCGGTTTGAGGATGGGTACTATGTTGAGGACGTGAAGACAGGAGAAAAGAGGATACTCTGCTCAGAAACAGGGCCTGGATTGAAATTCAGGAGATTTTTCTTTCGTGTAGAATCTCTGCAGTTCATCATTGACAGTCTTGGAAGGGATGGAGATATTCTGGTATATGATGAAATTGGGTATCTGGAAGTGGAACGAGTCCTTGATGTTTTTCACTATATCAGAGAGCCAGCCATCCTCATCGTGAGAAGTGACCTTGTGGATGCTTTTACCTATGGTGATGCAGAGGTCTTTGAGGTCACCCGGGAGAACAGGGATCAGTTGCACAAGGTGATTCTTACTCACATTGAAAAGTGGTGATAAGGGCCAGCTTCACTGAAGTTGTCCCAGTAGCAGCACAATATTCTGCGGGCTGTCATTAATGAACCCTTTCTTTTTCCACTCTCAACCAGGCATCCCTTGCTGTTTCTTCAGGTACTTCATTTCTCACTCTTCGCAGAGTAATAGCTCCTGCAGGACAGTGATAACTGCACAGACCACACCCTACACACCGTTCAGGATTGAATCCGATTTTTTCAGGCTCATCATCGTGGTCGTAGTGATAGAAGTAACAGTCAAAAGGGCACACCTCAATACACGTCCTGCACAGGGTACATGCATCCTCATCTTTTTGGGCAACGAAATTCGATATGGCAAAGGCTCGTGGGTTATGCATTTCAGTCAATCCTCGCAGAATCAAGCATGAGCATGTACAGCAATTACAGATGAACTGAGGTCTTCTTTGGGAATTGGTAGTGGTGTGTACAAGACCCGCTTTTTCCATGTCTTCCAGGAGAACCAGGGCTGCTTCAATACTCAGGTAGGTACCTATTCCTCTTCCCACCATGAAATCCGCCGAGCTGTCAAAAACGATGCAAGTATCCACTGGATGTTTGCAGGGGTGCTTTGTCCTGCATGCACAGGGAATTACGGCAATCTTGTGTGCCGTTCTGATGAATTCAGAGACTCTTTCAAAAGGTAGGATTTCCTGCGATACCTGTAGTGTTTTTTCAATGGGGATAACCCGCTCCCAGGGATAATCACTGGGACCTGCTTCCATGGCAAGGCCGCTCTTATAGGCTTTCTCAAAGAGGGTAGCGAGCTTCTCTTTCTTTTCCTCGTCAGCCAGCCCTGAGAAGTAGAATTCGAAGAGCCCCGGAACCAGAGGTAGAAGCGCATAGTACGTCTCCTTTTTTTTCCAGTGAGGAAATCTGAATACTAACCCTTTGTCTGCCAGGCTGTTGAGGATTTTCACCACCTCATCCAGGGGCATGTTGGTCATGTCAGCGATTTCCTGGGCATGTTTCTCGTCCTGATAGGGAGCAGAAAATATCTCAGCCAGGAAGCCCGCTTCTTCTTCAGTATACAACACATGGAGGATTTCCATAATTTCATTGGTCCGCGGGGTTCGAATGGGCCACAAATTCATTGTGCGTCTCAATGCCTCATATGCATCATTCAAAGAATCACCATCCCTAGTTACAGGACAGCCTTATCAACCTTTCCTCAGGGTTCTCAATCTTCCTGAAGCATTTATAAGGTAAATGTGGCATTCGAGATCATGGAGATAGAGATGGAGCAGGTAAGCCAATTCCTCAAGAAGAAAGGAGCCGACCTTGTGGGATTCTGCAACTGCAGGGAGTATTTCCCTGAGTATTCTTCTGCAGTTATTGTAGGTGTCTCTGTCCTCAGGTTATTCAGGAAGAGCCAGTCTGATACTGTACAGGTTATGAACGAGACCATGGACCTGCTTAACGTACACGGGAGGCAATTCCTCTATGAGAAGGGATATGGTGCCTGGGGTGCTCTCTTCTCTCAGGAAGACATGCCAGGCAGGAACGTAGTCCCACACAGAGAGCTTGCTGTGAAAGCTGGCCTGGGAATTATTGGAAAAAACTTCCTTGTGATAACCCCTGAATTCGGACCCAGGGTTCAGTTTTCTACTATCCTGACTACCATGCCTGTACTCCCGGGTCCCCCCCTGGAATTTGATCCCTGTGCTACCTGCTCTGTATGTGTGGATATGTGCCCAACGGGAGCACTGGGTGCCTGGTTTCGACATGAGAAGTGCATTAAGTGTTATACATGTGTGCTGTCATGTCCTGTGGGAAAAGATGTCCACGAATTCTGCTCAATCCCAGACCTGTCAGAAATCTGGAGGACTGTCCGCTGACCCTCAATCGCTTGGAACTGGAATGTACATCACACCTTCCAGGTGATCAGCTTCTCTCTCTAGTTATGACTCTTGATACCAGTTTAAACAACTCTACAGGCATTGCTTTGAACAGTGATCTAAAGAAGTTCCTGTTCTTGTGAATAAGAGTAAATCCGAATTCAAAGAGCCGATTCTTAACGGGAATGTCTATCTCTTCTTCCGAGTGTACTGAGGGTTCTCTCAACAACCTCCTATGTCCTCTCTTCTTGAAGAAAAGAGAAGAGCTCTCAGACCAGATAATATCCTCAATATCATGTTCATCTATCGATACGTGGTCAAGACATGCCTTCAACATAGTTTCTCCCTCCTGGGATCGGGTTATGACAAAGGTATGTCCCTTCTGAGAATGCATAAATTTGGCATCTCCCATTGAAATGTCTGCCAATTCATTGGTGAAATCACTGCAGCAAACGCATCTCTCAGGGGCAAACAGGAAGGGCAGAACATTGTAGCACTCCTTGTCCAGGGTGATGACCTCCCCGTCTTTTTTGGTGACCCTGAACCCTCCTAGATAATCCCCTCCCCTGTATTCAAGGGACGCTACCTCTTCAGGAGAAACCTTGAGCATATCCAGCAGGAATTCTGTGGCTTCCCGTTCCATGTTTACCCAGCAGAATAACCCAATAAGAAGTCTTATCTTCTCCCCTTGCTTGAGAGCCTGAACCTTTCTCAACCCCTGAATGACACAGGGAAGGCCCACCACGGCAATTCTCTCCAAAGGCAAACTGAAAATACGCTGGGTTAAAGGCGTCACCTGATATTTGGTCTGAGCACTCTCTAGAATATCCTCAGCACAGGTGGCTACCTGGTAGACAGTCTTCCAGGGCTTTTCAGGGTCAAAGCCCACCACCAGAGCACCATCTATCATTCCCTTTTCCAGAAGGCAGATCAACAGTGAGGTCACCACTCCTCCTGAGGTGCCTCGTTTCCGAACTGCATCAGAAAAAGAGTAACCAGTATATGCGTGGTTGATCCAGCCCACATACTGGTTATAGCATGAGCCCTCAAACAGCTTTCTTCCCTCTTCCTTCAGATCAGTCCCCTCTCCTGGACATACTTCACGGCACAGTCCGCACTGCGTACATGAGTCATCAATTTCTGCATGTGTGGTTATCGTGATACATTCTTGTGGGCATATACTGATACAGCATCCGCATCGAGTGCAGAATTTCGTATCACATGGCCCTGACAACATACGTGGTATCATAGGCTTCCTCTCTGGCACGTTCCTTGCTCATGTATCTTTCCAGAGAACTAATGACTCGCGCGGGATTTCCCGCTGCTACGACACTGTCTGGAATAGAATCCCGTACTACCGACCCTGCACCCACAATCACATTGCTACCAATACTCACACCAGGGAGGATAATACACCCGATTCCGATGAAGGTATTGTCCCCTATCACTATCCTCCCTTTAGTCATGGAAGCCCGGCCTTCAGTGGGGAAGTTCCTGGAGTAGTCATGGGTAATGAGAATCGTATGTTTGGAAACAACGCAGTTTGATCCAATTTCGATGATATTTGGGAAGAAAGTATCAAAATTGAGCATTGAAGTGTAAACGACTGTGTTCCTTCCGATTTTGACGCCCATCACCTTAAGTGCTTTCATTTTGATCCTGAGTGACATATGGAAGAAGTACCCAACGAATTTCCGGATGTGGGAGTACATGACAAACAATTTCTGAGGAACTTATAAATTTTTCGTAATTGAGACCACTTTTGATTTCTATGTAGCTAGTACGTTATATATCAGAAATTCTTTATCTTTTAGGCGACATATAATTTTCAAGATATACAGAAAATCAAAAGGGACACCGGCTGAGCCATTTGCTGATCAGAATTATTGAGGTTATCTTTTATACTGCATGAAATCCATTACATACTAACTTGCTCTCATATCAGTGCTTCTAAATTATTTTTTCAGCATAAATTTCCTGTATTGGTCAAGATCTCCTTTCCACAGGCTTTGATTAATAGGCCATTCATACTTGGGATTCCGGGGCTTGCACACGATTTCTTCCACTATTACCCCATCCTCGGTGAAAAGGTCTACTGAATTAGAGGCTCGCACCACACAGGCAGTGTCCAGTCCCAGAAATGATCCACCGCAGGAGATTACCCTCTCACCTGTGGTCAGCACTCCCTGGTCCGTTGCCATCATCACACTCAGCATGCATACTCCTACTCCTGAAGAAATACAGTGCAGAATAGCCCTGATGATTTTATCATTGGTCATCTCCCGAAAAGGTGCGTTGATATTGTGGAAGGGATCTGTTCCTCTTACAATAGTGCAGGTCTTCTGAAGGTTCTGGAAGATGGTAGTGTCTGCTATTCCAATGAGCAGATCTCCAAGCCCAGTATTCTCCACTTTGCTTCCCAGAGCTGAGGTAACCACAATGATACTGAGCCCATTCAGAAGAGTGGCTGCTTTCTGGGCACTGAGGCCGGTCTCCGAAGCTATGACAATCTTCTCAATTCCCATCTCTTTCGCTCTTTCTTTAGCCAGTTCAAGGACCTTTTCTGTATTTGACTCTCCACAGTAATCAAAATAGTAGATGGATTTTTTCTCACCAATCGACATGTCATCACCTGAAGTCCAGTTGTACGTATCTATAAAAAGCTATGTGAAAAATGAAAACAGAGACGAATATTGATGTAGAATGTGAAGACAGCACGGTTTCATCATTTGCAGGATGCAGACGTATGGCTGTGGGAGGATAGGATGTCACTAAGTTTATATGAAAGGACAGGAAAAATACTGTGGTGAACGTATGAAAAAATTGATACTACTCTTACTTGTTATCGTCTTGGTCACAGGATGTGCAGAACAGCTCACTCAGGAAGGCACGGTGAAAGAACCTACTGTCCCCAGTCCTGACTACAGCATGTTGCAGGATGAATACAGTGGAGAGCAGCAGTCCATCCAGAACTCTTTTAGAGAAGGTCCTACAGATGGAAAGGTAGCCGTGATTCGCATTGAAGGTATCCTCGATTCTGAAGATGTGATGCCTCTTGCAGCAAAACTACGGGAAGTGGAGCAGGACACCTCAATAAAGGGAGTCATCTTGTGGGTGGATTCACCAGGAGGGTCGGTGGCAGCTGTGACCCAGATCACCTATGAAATTGAACGGTTAAACTACAAGAAACCTGTTGTGGCCTACACAGGAGGCGTTGCTGCCTCAGGTGGATTCTACATCATGTCTGTGTGCGACAGAATTGTGGTGCGACCTGATGCAGAAGTGGGCAGCATTGGTGTCATTTATGTGCACATCGATGCTTCCGGGTATTATAGTCAATTTGGGTTCGATATCGAGGTCTTCAAGACCGGGGAGCACAAAGACGCAGGGGCTGACTGGAGAGATCTCGATGAGGATGAAAGGCAGTACATCACTGATTCGGTCTATGACGCGTTCTACCGGTTTGTATTCACAGTGGCAAGGGGAAGGAACCTCACCACCGGACAGGTGGAACAGCATGCAGATGGGCTTACCTGGACGGGTGAACAGGCAGTGCAATGGGGATTTGCAGATCTGATCGGGAATCTTGACGAAGCGATTGCAGAGATCGAGCGGTTAACTGGATTGAGGCGTGCAGAACTTCTCTTCATTGAGATTGAAGACAGTGGTGACTACAGAGAATATACCTGGGAATCGGCAATGTACCTGTATATGCAGCAGACAGCATAGAGAAGATGGGTTCGCTTTTCATGTGGTGGATCAATACCACCACTTTTCTTCTGGAGCGTGGATTTCAATGCTCACCTTTTAATAACTGCATGTCAAGGTTCTTTCATGAGAAAGCCCAAGGACAGAGACTTCATAGAAACCAGAGAGGGAATGTTTTTCTGTGTGGCAGGATATCTGCATCCTCCTGATAAGATCACAGCCTATCTGAAGTATTCGCCCGCCAGTCAGGGAAAGTGGAAGAAAGGAGCCTCTCATTTCAGGCGAGAACTCCCGTTCTACCATGTTTTCTCTGTTTCACAGACTATTGACTATTTGAAGAAGGACTTTCCCCACTACGTACATTACTGCCCAGTGCGCAGCATAGAAATGTCTATGGTCCCAAGAGATAGAATCAGCCAGTACTATGTACCAGAAGAGAGAATAGCTCAGCTTGTTGACTATCCTCATGACGAATTGGAGCAAAAAGTGAGAGTATTTGCCCAGGAGATTATGAAGGAAACATCAATCCCATTGAATCAACTGGGTATAACAGGCTCTATTCTCATTGGGTTACACAATCCAGTGTTTTCTGATATTGACCTGATCGTCTACGGAAGGAGAAATGCCATCCTGATAAAGGAGATATTACCCCAGCTACCCCATGTCACTGGATTACAGGGGGAGAAGATGGAAGAATGGATTCAGCATAAGATGAGTATCTTTGGCATTGACAGGAAGCAAGCAGAGCTCTTTGCAGCCAGAAAGTGGAATTATGGGTTCTTCGATGGCACCTACTTCTCTCTCCATCCTACCAGAACGGATGCAGACATTACTGAGACCTACGGTGATATCCAGTATACTGGGTTGGGGCCAGCTACCGTCAGAGCAGTGATTACTGATAGCTCTGAATCTATGTTCCTTCCTGCCGGGTACAAAGTTGAAACACTGGAGGTGCAGGAAGGGGAACAGCCGGTGGAGGACATCATTTCTTATGAAGGACTCTACTGCGATAGTTTCGTGGAAGGCGATATTGTTGAAGCCAGGGGAAGACTTGAAAAGGCAGATGATCGGTACCGGCTTGTCTTGGGTTCTCTCCACGTGGATCCTCAGTATATTCGCTCCATATAGTCATGCAGAGTGCGTCTCTTTGAACCTGAAGTACCTGGCTATCACCACGAACGTAAAGGCGCACAGCAAGGCAAGGGTCAAGATATAGAATGAGACTCGCAGACTGTACAGATCACCCACATATCCCACGATAAGGGGGGAGAAGAATCCAGTCAGCGTGGCAATGCTGAATACTGCTCCATATGATTTCCCTGCAGAACCGGAAGGGCTCATATCTCTGATGAGAGAGGCCACAGCAGGCGTGGACATCCCCTGAAAGAACCCGAATCCTATCACAAGAATCACCAGAAGGTGAGGATTACCCAGTGTATTTATGAGATAGAGAAGGGCGCATCTGACACCATAAGAGAAGATTACTACATTGAGCTTTTCTGTTCTATCAGACAATTCGCCCCCCACGAGCTCTGCGAAGGCTCCTCCGAGGAAGAGTAGAAATGTCAATGAACCCGCCAGCTTGAGAGAACTCCCGTAGACGTCCACCAGATATGTGGGAAAGAAAGAGACAATACCTCTGAAAACGAATCCCTGCAGGACAAACCCAAGCAGTACGAGCACTATGACTTTTTTGGAGAGAATTACACGATCTTTCTCTTCAGAATCTACCGCTCTTCCTGTATCCTGAAGCAATTTAAATATGCACAGCAGAACGGGTACTCCCAGGAGTGCGACACCCTGGATTGCGTATCTCCATCCCAGAATGCTACCCAGGAGACTCACAATCAGCGGGACTAGTGCAACTCCAAAAGTCCCTCCAAACCCCTGGACTGCCATGTACCTTCCCATTTTCCTGTGGGGGGCAATATCTGAGGCCATGGCCATCCCTGCTGAGTGGAAGGCACTGGCACCCACCCCTACCAGAACCTGGAACAGCAACAAATACATATACGAATGTGAAAGGGCTGTCAGAAAGGTAGAACAAATGAGCAGGGACAGGAATGCTATCAGGATATATTTTCTTCCTTTTCTATCTGATACGTGTCCTATAGGTGTTTGAAAGATGAAGAGGGTAATGACAACACTGCTTGAAATCACTCCCACATCCGAATATGTTAGGGAGAATTCTTCTCGTATCAACGGATAAACCGCAGGAAGGGCAAATTCTAAGAAATGAGTCAGAAAATGTGCCAACCCCAGGGCAATTATGCCTCCATAGAGTATGCGGGTTGTATTAGAACTGAGCTCTCTCGCCAATCTTGAACACCTTCACTGAAAATCCTTTTTCCTCTGCCTTTTTCTTGAATGCGTGGGGATCTGCTTTGATCTGGGGGAAGGTATTGTAGTGCATTGGTATTGCCAGCATTGGCTTGACGATGTCCAGGGCCTTGAGAGCTTCTTCAATGTTCATGGTGTAGTGCCCGCCAATGGGGATGAAGAGAATATCTATAGTACCGTGAGAGCTGACTCCATCCAGGTAGGTGTCACCCATATGGTAGATGCAGTTTCCTTCCATCTTGATAATAAATCCAGTGGGACAGGAGGACTGATGATGGGAGGCTTCCACCATTTCAAGAGGGATACCTTCCACTGGGTTCCTGTCCCCGATTTTCATGGTCACGGGATTCTTGAACTTCTTTCTGCAGGGTTCAGGACATACTACTACTGTGTCAAACCCTTCTGCATCACTATGATCATAATGTTCATGGGTTACCAGAACCAGGTCAGGGGTTCCGGAGTATGAAGGAGCATTTGGATTATCTTTAAAGAATGGATCAATGAGGATAGTCTTGGTATTCTTGAGCTCAAAACAGGCATGGCTCAGATAGGTTATATTCATGACAGCACCTTCTCGAGCGGAGATTCTTCAGAGAATATAAATGTTTGGTTGATTCATTGAGCGGTTTTGCCGTTTCTCGCGATCTTACATTCATTTTCCTTTTTTGAGTCATTTCAACTTCCAGATCAGAAGATAGGTTGCATATCTTGTAGATTGGTGTTCCTGCCTCTTTTCTGTTTGTCGTCAATGGCTCTGTATCAGACTTCTGTAGCCCGCGACGGTTGTGGTAATTATAGCTAGACCAAGAAGATGGCCACTTTTGATCATGGAGGCGAGAAATCAATTTTCTTATTGTAGATTTCTCAGGGAATCAGTGCAATTTTTACCCCTTTCTGGGCCAGTACTTTCTGCAACGCTTCATCAATGCGGGACAGAGGCATTTTCTCGGTGATAAACGTCTTTGTGTCTATGGCTCCCCACGATATCAGGTTGAGAGCTGTTCTGATGTACTGGGGAGTGTGATGGAAAACACCTTTCATTGTTATCTCACTGTAATGCAGCAATGATGTATCCACTGTAATGGCAGTGTTTTTTTCACATCCGCCGAATAGCGTGGCAGTCCCCCCCTTTCTGGTCATCTTGATGGTAGTTTCCCAGATTTTTGGATACCCAACAGCTTCGATGGCAATATCTGCTCCTCTTCCCTCAGTAAGTGCTTTCACCTTCTTAATGGTGGCGTCTTCTCCTTCTTGGGCATTAATGATATGATCAGCACCCAGGGTTTCTGCCACAGAAAGCCTTTCATCCACCAGATCGGTCTGGATTACCCGCGCACCTTTCTGTTTTACCAGTGCGGTGAAAAACAGTCCGATTGGACCTGCACCATTAATAACCACTGTATCTCCCATACAAATAGCGGATTCTTCTACACCATGGATGACACAGGCCAGAGGTTCTGTCAGGGCAGCTTCCTCATAGGTAACGTGATCGGGAACAGTCAGGAGATTCTTCTTCACAATTCTCTCTGGAACCACAATGTACTCGGAAAAAGCTCCCCACACAAAAAAGAGGTTTTCGCACAGACTTTCCCTCCCCCTCTTGCAGTAGAAGCAGTGTCCGCAGGGTGCAGAATTGGCAGCAACTACCCGCGTTCCTTCCGTGACTTTTTCCACCATTTTCCCTACTGCAACAACATCTCCAGCATACTCATGTCCAAAGGGTGAGGGGGGAGGCAGTAGTCTATGTCCTCTGCGGTACGTCTTGACATCAGTTCCACATGTTAGGGCAGCTCGTATTCTTACCAGGACTTCAGTGTCCTTAATCTCAGGTATGTCCTTCTCTTCCAGCCTGACATCTCCAGGCCCATAAAACATGGCGACTTTCATACTATCACGGCTTTATCATCATCTTCAAGCAGTCATCAGCTTTGGAAGCCATTCCAATGGCTTTTCCCAGGTCTTCCAGCCCAAACCTGTGGGAGATGAGCTGGGTTACATTCAGGTTCCTGCCCCGGATGAGGGTTAAGGCTTTCCAGTGACCACGCGGAGTGGAGGAATAACTCCCTGTGAGGGTGAGTTCTTTTCCATATATCATATTTGGATCCACTGCAATATGCGAGTCAGGAGGGCACTCTGCAAAAAAACTGATCTGGCCACCCCTTTTCACACTGGACAGGGCCAGTTCATATGCGTTCTTGTTCCCAGCAGCCACAATAACAATGTCAGCCTGTACTCCCTTCATCTCACTTGCTTGAACAGGGATACCTCCCATTTTTTCTACCTGCTGTAACCTGGCTTCCTTGATATCTGCCACCATTGCCTCTGTCTGATGTATTTTCGCAAGCTCCATATGGAGAAGCCCAATGGGCCCTGCTCCCACAATCAACACAGTATCTCCAGGGAATACCTCGAGTCTCTCCCAGGCATGGATGCAGCAGGCTAGTGGTTCTACAAAAGCAGCTTCCTCATAGTCTACATGATCAAAAGACAGCATGGCTCTTTCCACGTTGGGCTGGGGGACCCTGATAACCTCAGAAAATCCACCAGGATCAATATTCGTTTTTGTGTACTGGTCACACAGAGTGTGGTGACCATGGTGACAATAAGAGCAGGCAAAACAGGGTGTATGATGAGGAACAACTACTTTTTCACCTATCTTAAATTTCGTGACCTTTTTGCCAACTTCAATGATATCCCCGGCCACTTCATGGCCTAAGACAGTTCCTGCCTTTACTGTCTGGTGCATCGCTTTATGGACATCAGTGCCACACACCCCACATGCCCTGACTCTCACCAGGACTTCATACTCGCCAATTCTGGGCAGGGGTACTTCCTCAACTTTGAAAGTATCGACCCCGTAATAGACAGCAGCCTTCATTTAAACCTCGATTTCAATGACAACATCACCTGCAGAAAGCACTTCAACCCGCCTCTCTCCTACATAGAATTCCTTTTGAATTGATACAATGTACTCTCGTTTCAATTGGAATCCATCTTTCTCCAGTTGGGGGGTCTGTTCCAGGTCTCCTGCATATTTCTCCAGGAGGGCAGCCACGTTGCCAGTATCCTTTCCGAATTTCGGACCAATAATACTGTAGTCAGGAGTGACCTTTACAACCTTTTCTTTCCAGGTGGGAGGGTCACTGGTAATCTCAACGGCCCCTACATTCATGGCACCCTTAATGTCCTCCACATCCTCGATGCGGGCACGTGTATACAGCTTCACTCTTGATACCTCTTTATTCAAAGGCATCCCCATGTCTGATTTCCACCTGCGTAGAGCAGCAATGACATCTACAAGAGTCTGCCCCTCTTCACTTTCAGGGATTTCAAAAGGCGTGGGCCATGAAGACACGTGGATGCTCACTTCTTTTTCCCACTGCCGGTACACATTCTGGTAGATTTCCTCTGTAATGTGGGCCACATACGGTGACAGCAATTTCAAATAGGTGAGCAGGGAGTAATACAATGTATAGACAGCACCCTTATCAGTTTCGCCATACAGCCGGTACTTGACAAGTTCCAGATAATTATCACAGAATTCATGCCAGAAGGACTGTTCTAACAGATTCTTGGCCCTGCTGTATTCGTAGTTGTCCAGGTGTTCTGTGGCTTCCTTCATGAGCGTATCCAGCCTTCCCAGAAGCCACCTGTCCACCTCTCTCAGATCAACTCGTTCTGGCTTTGAATCAAGATGAAGAGAAACCAACTTGGACGCATTCCATAATTTTACGCAGAGTTTATATCCTTTGATCACATCTTTTTCCTTGAACAGGAGGTCTTCACCCAGTTTGGCTTCTGCAGCCCACCACCTCACAGCATCAGCAGAGTGTTTCTTCACCATGTCCATGCATAAAACCACATTCCCTCTTGAAGCATGCATTCCTTTTCCATGTTCATCCAGCCCATGTCCTGAAATCATGGCATTAAACCAGGGAACACTATTATGGTGGAGAAAAGCTTTTACAATGGTGTAAAATGCCCAGGTTCTGATAATATCGTGGGCCTGGCTGCGCAGACTCATGGGGAATAATATATCCATCATTGAGTCAGGTTCTAACCATCGGGCCGCGATCTGAGGTGTATGTGCTGAGGTGAACCAGGTATCCAGAACGTCTGTTTCAGGTTCAAAGTCTGTAGATCCACATTCACAGGGGTGAGGCGGATTATCATTCACCGGATCTACAGGGAGATCCTTTTCTTCAGCCAGCATGATTCTTCCACACTTCTTGCAGTACCACACAGGGAAAGGTATCCCGTAGTACCTCTGTCTGGAGATGCACCAGTCCCACCGTAGATTTTCCACCCAGGATTCATATCTTTTCCCCATAAACTCAGGGAACCACTGGATTTGTTCTCCTTTTTTGATGAGCTCATCTTTCAGGTCCATGACTCTGACAAACCACTGGTTTGCTATGATGAACTCCACAGGAGTATGACACCTCTCATGAGCATTGAGGGTGTGTTCAATTTTCTCCTGGGCCACTATGAGGTTCTTCTCTTTCAATTCCTTCAAAATGAGATTCCTGGCCTTCACAAGGGTCATCCCCTTATATGTACCAGCTGTCTCATTCAAGGTCCCATCATTATTGATCATGACGCGGGTATCCAGTTGATAGTCCCGCCACCATTCTACATCAGTCTTATCCCCAAAGGTGCAGATCATGACAATACCTGTTCCAAAGTGCATATCCACCCTGGAATCAGCAATGACAGGGACGTCCTGCTGAAACAATGGGACAGTAGCCTTCTTTCCTGGAAGGGTCTTATACCGTTGATCATCGGGATGCACCACAACAGCAACGCAGGCAGCCAGGAATTCAGGTCTTGTGGTGGCAATGGGAAGGTCAGTCCCCTCACACACGAATCGTATGGTGGTTAAAAAAGTTTCTTCTGTCTTGTCTTCCAATTCTGCCTGGGCAATGGCAGTTTCACACAGAGGACACCAGGTTATGGGGTCTTTTTTCCGTTCCAGCTTCCCCCTGGGGTACAACTCTATGAAACTCCTCTGTGCCACTCGTCTGCAGTGTTCATCAATGGTGGAGTACAGGGTGGTCCAGTCACAGGATATTCCCAATGAGGTCCACACATCCCTGAAGTACATGCCACCAACAACAGTCTCTTTTAAACAGAGGTTGATGAACTCCTCCCGGGACATCTCTTTTGATGAGACATTATGCTTCTGTTCCACGTACCGTTCAGTGGCCAGTCCATTATCATCAAATCCCATGGGAAAGAACACATTGAACTTCTGCATTCTCTTGTACCGGGCGATGAACTCCATCTGGGAGTAGCTCATGGCGTGTCCCATGTGGATGGTTCCTGATAAGGTACGGGGGGGAGTATCTATGGAATAAACTGGTGCTTCAGAGTCTCTCTTAAACCTGAATATTCCCTGGTCTTCCCAGAATTTCTGGATTCTTGGTTCCATCTCTTGAGGGTTGTATTGATCCATCATCGTACCACCACGCGTCCTATGCGGCTTTTTTGTTATGCGAAGAACGTTTTATAAATCTTTGTTTCTCGCATCAGAATGGGTTAGTTTAAATAGATGGTAACAGGCTACGTTTTATGTATTGCAAACAGTGTGGTGCTGAAAATCCAGAAGGGAGTCTCTTTTGTGCGAGCTGCGGCGCTTCTTTTAGAATAGAGTCTTCCGGGATGGTGGACTACGAGATACTGTACAGGCCGAGCTATTCTCTTGCCGAGGTGCACTTGAAATCTGGACAGAGTATTACAGCAGAAGGTGGAGCCATGGTGTACATGTCTTCCACTCTCCAGTTATTGACAGAGGCAAAAGGAGGCGTTCTTGGTGCTCTGAAACGGTCTATGCTTGGTGGAGAGAGCTTTTTCATGAACACCTATACTGCAACAGGTGGACCGGGAATTATTGGGCTGGCCCCCACGTTATCTGGCGATGTTATTTACCGGGAACTCAGGTCAGAGACAGTCTTTGTCACTTCCGGGTGCTACATGGCTTCAGATCCTCAACTGACCATTGATACTAAATTTGGCGGTACAAAGACCTTTTTTGCCAGAGAAGGGTTATTCTTGCTGAAACTGGAAGGTACCGGGTACCTGTTCATGTCCGCATATGGGGCACTGCATGAAGTGAACTTGAACACAGGGGAACGTCTCGTGGTGGATACGGGGCATATTGTGGCCTTTGACAGTAATGTCCAGTGGGATGTCAGGCGCGTTGGAGGATTGAAATCCACATTATTCAGTGGAGAAGGGTTGGTAGCAGAATTCCAGGGGCCTGGGAAAATCTATATGCAAACCAGAAGCGAAGATTCATTCCTTTCCTGGCTGATACCGAAATTGCCTAAAAACAACAGGTAACTCTCTCTTTCTTATCCTTTCTTTCTTGAATGTGCTTTGCATTTTTCGACTTCTTAATATTGGCCAGGTCCTGGATGGCCTTCAATCCCTCTTCTGAGAGTTCTTCACATTCTATGCGGTTCTTGAACCCATTGAATATTTCCAGGCCTTTGGTAGACCTGACAAAGATTGAACTGAACCCGTCAGAACTTCCCACACTTCCCACAGAGATATCACTGAGCTCCCCACAGAAATCCAGGCAGAAGGAACAGCTTTTCTGGGCATAGGATTCAATGGACTTGACAGGAGTCCTATACCTGTTTCCATCTATAGATCTCACCCAGAATCGCCCCTTACTGATCCCCATCTTGTTGACAGAGTCCAGGGGGACCTCTGTCTTCCCTTCTACAATGGAACGGAGGTTTCCAAACAGGAAATTCTCCATGCAGAAGATGCTGATAGCCAGGGCAATCTTTGAGTGGTAGTATCTATCTCCAAAGGGGTACGCATCGGTCTTGGCAACGCCCTGGATCTGGCAGGGTACTCCTACAAAAGCAATGCGCTCAAATCCTCTATCCACGGCCTCTTTTATTCCTGTGAGATTGGGTACCACCGTATACTTGGTACCTGCTGCTCTGAGGACTTCTTCAGGAGTGGTAACCACTGCAGGAAGGGTGTTCCACCCACTCTGAGAAATTGACACGACAGCTGCATCCACAATATCCTTTTCCAGTACGTAACACAGGAGATCAGTGACAATTCCTCCGTCCTGGGACATGTGCTGGATGGCCTCATTCTTGGTTCGGGCAGTGTATGCTTTCTGGTAGAACCCTACCTGGGGATCTCCCTGGGTTGTATACTTATCCTGGGAGAGTACATTAACGTCAAAGAAGCTGCGTGGGCAC
>JACVGW010000096.1:1262-8847 GCA_018992565.1 Theionarchaea archaeon | reverse complement strand
GGGGTTCAGCGACTGCAGGTGCAGGATTACGAATGTGACAAAAATCTGCATCAGAGTTGGTCACCACCTTCACAGGAATCGCCCGGAATCAACTTCATTCGCAGACCTTTCTATACATTTTCAGGACAGTGTCAACATACATCCTGTGATTTCTCGGGCTATCCAGCCGGGAAAAAAACTCATGTCCGCCCTCTCCGACCATCTCAGCCTTCTCGGGGTGAGCAATCAAATTTTGAAGTGCATTCCTGAGGTCCTCTCTATTCTCCGGGTCTGCAACCACGGTGTGGACTCCATTTTCCAGAAGACGATAGTGTCCTTTTGAATGGATCTCAGGGCTGATTACTGTGCAACATTTACAGGAAGCAGCTTCTCTCGGCACAATGGGAGCTCTCTGTATTAAGTTGCCATGTTCCAGACAGACTACTACCGTGGAAGCGCGATATACTGCAGGCATCTTCCACGGGGGTTGAAACGGGAGAAAGAGTGTTTTCTCCTCCAGGGCTCGGTTCTTCACATGCGCTGCAAAGTGTGGATATTCAGGTCCATTGGAGATAACCAGAAAGAGAAATGGTTCTCGTATCCGAGAGAGTGCGTCAGCCAGGGAGAAAAACCCTTTGAATGAGGTTGCCTTCCCCACAAAGGTGATGACAGGAATGCCTTCTGTATAATGAGGGTACCCTGACAGGTCAAGGGGAGGTCTCTGTTCTGTGAATGAAGGATGCAACACGATCCCATGAGGGATGACCTTCTGCTGCATCTCTGAAGTCATGAAGGAAATGAATCTTGCATTCCCAATGACCTGGGAACAGTGTTCAAAGAAGGACAGAGCAAGTCTCCTAAATTGAGGAGAACCACACATCCTTTCCCCATCTGTCCCCGCCACTCTCCCCACCAGGGGCAGTCCCGAGAGAAGGCTGACCATCAATCCGGCCACCCCATAGGGCAGGAGATACCATGAATCAATGAGGGAAATATCATGCTCATCGATTAAATCCAGGGCAAGGGACGCCAGCTTCTCGGTAAAAGGATTGAAGTAGGGAACGCATCCCAGGGTTCTGTCCTCGCAGGTGTGGCAGAGCGTCACTTCTTCTGGTGCCAATAAGGCATCATCAATGAGTGTATCTTCCTTGTACGTGTGATCAACTTCCGTCGAATTGGTAACGACAAAAACCCGGTGTCCTCTCTCCCCCAAAGCTCTTACAAGCCAATAAGCATACGAGGACACGAATCCTTCAATAGGGGGATACTTGGAAATGAACAACACCTGCATGCAGGCATTACGAGGACGAGTCATATAAACCTTGGCGGAAGATAAGGAGCGGGATACCTGCTGGAATACCTGCCCACAACGCTGAAACCCCTTCCGGGATGAAGATGGAAATGATTACTCTCGTCACTGATGATTGATGAGTTGTGAGTGATCCCTCCTTGATGAGAAGGTCAGTTCTCTGGCGTTACATAACAGCTTCCCATGCATGTGTAGTGCGCCCTCCCCGGAACCGAGGTTTCACAGCCTCTCACCTCTTTCCTTCACCTTTTCGTACAGAAAGGGCACATACCATGTGGTTAAGGCTTCCATGGTGTCACAGTTTGGATCAGTGAGAGCCCCACTTCTCAGGTACTGGCGATATGCACAGCCTCCACCGCAAAAGCAATTGTATACACATTCCCTGCATTGAGGTATGGTGAAACAGGTGCGCTCTCTCCATGCAGCCATACTCGGGAACTCCTCAATTGTATCAGAGAACCTCCCCACTGCAAAAGAAGGCCTCCCTACTACCATGTAACAGGGGTAAATATAGTTGTACGGGTCAAAAAAAAGCATATAACAATTCGCACCGCAGTACCAGTAGCGTGGCCTCCACTCTTCTCCTCTGAAGAACACATTAACCAGCGGGTTTGAACCTTTAATAGATTCCAGGAAAAGCTCCATAGAAGGATGCTCCCGGTAGAGTTCAACCATTTTCTGTGCAGCATCGTTGGGCTCCAGTATGTATGGATACGTTTTATCCAGAGACTGCATTATATGGGACACCGTAATATGAACTGATGGTAGGTCATGCCATCCTTTTTCCATGAAGAAATCTGCCAGTTCTGGTAGAGATTCCACATTCTGCGCATCTGCATTCACTGAGATGGTTACAGGGATCCCTGCTTCAATGACTCCCTCTATACTGCGAACCACTGTGGCAAAAGAGGGTCCCTTTACAGAGGGTCTCCTGAAGTTCTGAACAGGTTCGACTCCATCCAATGTTACCATAATCTCTGAGAAATAGTCAAAAAGAGGTTCAAAATCCAGTAACTCGAGGCCATTTGTACATGCGGAAAGGCTGCATCCTGTCTCTTTTGATAATTTCGCTATCTGTTCAACTACAGACGTTGTTGCCACTTGGAAGGGTTCCCCCCCGTAGAGAATGACAGTATCTCCTTCACGTTCCTCTACAATGGTGAAAACTTGATTCACAGTCCGGCTGCTCATCACCTTCGATTCTCTTCTTAAATCCTTCTCATAGCAGTAAATGCAGCGCATATTGCAATTATAGGTAGGAATCAAATAGTAAGCAGAAGATGCAGCAAATCTGGCATATGATTTCTGACATTCCTGCTTCAACAGGGCTTCTTCATCTTCATTATCAGTGAGGTGGCCATGTCTTTTCAAGTACTCCCTCATGTCAGGAGGAAGGGGCCCAGTTCGTAATCCAGTAACGACCTCAGAGTCCACTACATCAACAACTTTCGTGAGAGGGTTGTACAAGAGGAATTCATCTTCACCCACCTGGATTACTGGGTTCTTCTTCACCATATCACCTAGTACCAGTCTTTCTCCTCGGAGAGAGAGACGTTTGCCTTGCTGAGTTCCAGTAAATAGGGCACCTCATACTCCAACGAGTATCTGATCTTGTCACAGTAGGGTTTATATATCGATCCATGTTGTGTGTAAGCTCCATAAGCACATCCGCCACCACAGAGAAGGCCGTAATTGCACTCTCTACATTCAGGAATTGAAAATACTGTTCTATTCCTCCAGTGATCATACATATCATTGAATCGTAGCTGGGGCATGTACTCCCCGATCTTGTGGCGTTCGTCACCCACAGCCTCGTAGCACGGGTAGATGTCCCCCACGGGATCATAAATCAAAATGGACGTGTGAGCACCGCAGCCCCAGAACCGGGGCTTGAACTGCTTCCCTGCAAAGAGGTGTTCCAGGAGAACGTTGGGGTATCGGAATGTCTGTAAGAAAGGTCTCATCCTGTCATCCTCCTCAAAGAGGCGTACAATCTTCTGGACAAATTCCTCTGGAGATATCAGAGGGAAGTAGGATACACACTCGGACTCATGCACATTGGTCAAGAAGGCATACACCTGGGGATACCACCCTTTTTGCTCATAGAATTCCCCAAACTCGGGGATGGAGTCAATATTCTCTCTATCAACGTTGATTCGTATTCCTATGGGGAGGTCATGCTCCACGCATGCATCCACCCCTCTCACTATGTCAATAAATGTTCCTATTCCTCCAGGTCGAAATCTTCTCCTATCATGCACAGGCTGAGGACCATCAAGGGTTACCTGGATCTTCTGAACAGCCACCTCAGAGAGCGCGGGGACAAAATGATACAGGTCGGCACCATTAGTGACCACCTTGAAGGAATAACCCAGGGTATCTCCCTTCTTCAGTATGTACTGGATAATATCCTTATTCTCAACCTGAAGGGGCTCCCCCCCATACAGGACAACGCACTTCTCTTTTGATTCCTTATCCAGAGATACCACAGATTCAAAGAGAAGATCCACTGACTTTTCATCCATGACTGCTCTCTGCTTCAGTTCCTTTCTGTATACATGTTTTTCAAAGCAGTAGGGGCACCGCAAATTACACTGATAGGTGGGCACGATAACGTGGAGGTGCATTGAACGAGCAGCCTCATGTACCTTCGCTGCCTCTTCTTCCAGGAAAGAAAAGAGGTTCTCTTCCTCTCCTTCCTCCTTGAGGTGACCTCTTCTCCTGAGAGCATGGATAACATCATTGTGAGGATCTGGATGTTCCTTCTCCAGACCTTGCAGTGCTTCTGAATCAATAATATCAGTTAGCCCTGAGTAGGGATTGATAAGGAGGTATTCATCCTTCTTAAGCGGGACAACAATCCTTCTCTTGAGAGGCTGCATCAAAATCCCTCAGGGTACAGGAGCATCCCTCATGACAACCATGTTGAGCTTGACCAGCTTCTTCAGGAGAAGAGTAAACGCATTCCTCGGCTGTCTCTTAGTCACCACCCCTTTCTCTTCAAGAGTGGCAAGAATGTCACTGACCGTTTTCCTGCCATTGCAGAGCTTCCAAAACTCTCCCAGGTCTTCAGGAAATTCAAAAGACACTCCTGTTTGGTTGTTCATGGCTACTACCTGATTTTCCACCTCGTTCCACAGCACATTGTCATCCCAGTAGGGGTACATACTCAGATTGATCTCAATGGGTTCATATTCTCTGGGAGCATCTTCAAAGGTCAAGAACCCCTTTTCCTCCAATTTGGTGACGGTTTTTTTCAAATCTTCCTTAATCTTCTCTGAATCTCCTTCATACTCTTCCAGCAACTGTTCATAGATAGCGTTGAAAGTCCTGGAACCATCGCACAATTCCCAGACATCTTTTCCTACGTCGTTCAGCTGTATTCCGGGAGTGTGGTCTTCTGAAGGAATGAGTCCTTCATCAGGGGGAGTAGTATGCACGACAGCAAGTGTTTCACCAAAGGATTGCCACACACAGTTGTCAGACCAGCGAATGTATGTGTGCTCGAGATCTTCCATAGAGATAAACGGCGAATTGACCATATAAACGTTTTGACATGTAAGATACTAGGCAAAGAACATGGATAGTCATTTCTTTTTAAAGAAGAATTGGAAGATGTTCCCTCCTAACGAAAAGAATCAGATGCTGATGACACCTTTGAGAAGGGGTTGATCATTTCGAGATAGAGGCACTTCGCGAATGTGGTCCCCTGCATTGACCGCCTGTGAGAGTCACCAAACCTTTATAAATTTCAGAACCTCACCGCAGTAAGCAGGTGATATTGTGGTATTTGAGAAACCCTGGACTGAAAAATACAGACCGAAGACCTTGGATGAAGTTGTGGGTCGAGATAGTATTGTGAAACGGTTGAAATACTATGTAGAGCACGAGAACATGCCACATCTGCTCTTCGCAGGACCCGCAGGGGTAGGGAAGACCACCTGCGCTATCTGTCTGGCTCATGAATTCTTTGGCGAGACCTGGAGGCAGAATTTCCAGGAAACCAATGCGTCAGATGAACGTGGTATTAACGTCGTCCGCCAGAAGATCAAGGAGTTTGCCAGGACGAGACCCATTGGTGGTGATTTCAAGATCATTTTCCTGGATGAGTCTGATGCGCTGACTTCAGACGCCCAGAATGCTCTGAGGCGCACCATGGAAATCTACACCTCAACGTGTCGGTTCATTCTGTCCTGCAACTACTCTTCCCGGATAATCGAACCCATCCAGTCCAGGTGCGCTGTGTTCAGGTTTGGCCCCCTACAAGATGCTGCTATCAAATCCAAAATGAAGATGATTTCAGAAAACGAGGGGTTAACCATAACAGAAGACGGTATGAATGCCCTGCTGTACGTGGCAGAAGGGGATATGCGCAAATCTGAAAACTTGCTGCAGGCTGCCAGCGCTTTCAAGAACATCACTGGAGATGTCATATACCAGGTATCAGCCAGGGCGACTCCTGAAGACATTAGAAAGATGATGGAGAGTGCTTTGGGTGGCGACTTTCTGGCAGCCCGAAAGCAGCTGAATGATCTCCTGATCAACAAGGGACTATCAGGTGAGGATATTCTGCGCCAGATGCACAGAGAAATCTTCAACCTTAAAATACCTGACGAAAAAAAGGTTGAACTGGTAGATAAACTGGGAGAGCACGATTTCAGATTGGTGGAAGGATCTAACGAGAAGATACAATTAGAATCTCTCCTTGCTCACTTTTCTATTACTGGATGACCCTGATCTTGGGTCTTGATCACTCTTTTTTTCCATATTCCTGTCTTGAATAACCCGAGAGCCAATACTGCTCCCAGAACGTTACTCAATGTCATACCAAACCAGACACCACTTGTTCCCCAGCCCATGGTAAACCCAAATATGATTGAGAGAGGTATCCGCAGTCCCCACAGCCTCCCCAGTTCCAGGATCATGGTGGGTATGTTATGCCCTGAACCCATGAATGAAGAGTTGACTGCCCTGAAAATGCCAAAGAAAGCCACTCCAAACACAAATACCCTGATAAAATTTGAACCTTCAGCAATGACTGCATCATTATTGATAAAGATCTGGATCAAGAATTCCCTCCCCCAGAATAGAAAGCAAGATGCACCCACCAGTATCAAGAACATGAGTACCATGCCCTTCTTCGCAACTTCCTCTGCCCTTTTCACATTATTTGCTCCCAGACTCTGGCCCAGTATAGTGGCCACACCCACTCCCAGACCTTCAATAGCAATGAACATCAGGTTTACCAGTCTGTTTGCAATGCCGTACCCCGCCAGAACGGAGCCCTGATCAGGAAGGCGGGCTATAACAGCCATCAACACGACAAACCCCAGGGCAGTCCCAGAATTACCCACGGAAGCAGGGACACCAATGCTGAAAATCTGGGATACTCTCCACTTCACAGGCTTCAAATAGGGGAATTTCACCTTGATACCAGCTTTTCCAGAAAACAGTATATACAGGGCGATAACAGAGGAAATCGACCTTGAGAATATGGTGGCAATTGCTGCCCCCATTATTCCCATTCGGGGAAACCCAGCCAATCCAAATATGAGCACTGGATCCAGCACCATATTGATCAAGACAGTGATCCCTTCCAATTTCATGGGAGTTGTCATGTCGCCATATGCTCTCATAAGAAACCCAAAGATCATTGACGTGAACATGAAAGGAATCCCCAGAAAGATTATTTCCAGGTAGGTCACAGCTGCCTCTGCAATAGCGTCCTTTATCCCCAAGAGGTTCACAATAGTATGAGAAAACATGAACCCAGCAACTGCTATAGTCACCCCAAACACGAATGACATGAATAAGACCTGGCCTGCTGACTTATCAGCTTCTTCCGGGTTTCGAGCTCCCGTGTACTGAGAAACCAGGGCTATCCCTGCAGATCCAAATCCAAAAGCAATGGCAATGGTGAGAAAGACGATGGGCCAGGAAACCTGGAGCGCAGCTACTGCACTGGTGGACTCTATCCCTCCCAGCCTTCCTAACCAGAATGTGTCCACGATATTGTACATGCTGTGAAGCAGGTTGGAAATCATTACTGGCCAGCCCAGCACAAGTAAGGTCTTGACTATGGGGCCCTTCAAAATTTGCTCTTCGGGGACTCGCGCCATAATTCTGGACTGTCAATCTGCTTATAAAGTTATTTGGTGTGGTGGTGGAAAATGCAGTCTATTCTGTGCCTATAGTGAACTTATACGAGACCTGAGGTAAGACGAGATTGACCTTGTGGCTAGTACCATCCTAGGGTCCAGAAGGAGTCTTCCAAGTTGTCCAGCAGTTCTCTAAGGG
>JACVGW010000096.1:0-1162 GCA_018992565.1 Theionarchaea archaeon | reverse complement strand
AGGATACGGGATTATAACTCTATGCATATAGGAGCGTTTCATCCCGTGTCAAGACTATAATCCTGTCATCACATACTGCAGGTGTGGAATACACGTCACTATTCAGGTTGTATTCCCACAGAAGCTCGTGAGTAGCAGTGTCAATTGAGGAAACGACGCTATCATATTAAACTCCGACTATAAATCGCACAAAGAGCAAGCACGTGCAATTCGCAGGTACATTGCATGGCGGAACAAAGAAGTCAGAAAAGGTGAACTACGTTGATGGAGGGGGCACTGGATTATGGGCTCATTTCCCATCAATGGTGTAAAGACATATCCTATCACTGTTCTGGATGACTGTTCCCGGATGATCCTGGCCTGCTGTCTCTACACGAAAGGACGAGCAAAGGAAGTGGTTAAAACACTTGAAATTGCGGTAAAACAGTATAATGCACCACTCCATATCTACACGGATAATGGAGGGCAATTTCTCTCCAAGAAATTCTCTGCAGCATGTTCACGGGCAGGTATCACCCACATCAAGACAGCCATTACCCATCCCCAGGGCATCGGGAAGATTGAGCGCTGGCATCGGAACCTCCAGGAAGAGTTTCTGGATCTCACTCCCTTCACCAGTGTAGAGGAAGCCCAGCTGGCATTGGACAAATACGTGTACTACTACAATCACGAAAGGTCTCACATGGGCATCAATGGTGCAACGCCGCATGCGAGATATGAGGAGCGGTTGCCATGAGACTTACAAAGAGTGTTACCTATGGATGGTGTCAAAAGTGTCACCCATGTCTGGTGATATTACAGTCACTGGCTACAAGGGCACCTTCGGGTGAGCCGCGGAATCCGTAATCTTCTTCGTATATAAAGGAGTACAGCTTCTCAATGATTTCCTCGTAATAATCGATTAGTTCTCCAACTTTCTTTGCTATTCTGCCACCTCGGCCATAGACATAGATTGCTTCCTGATCTGTATCCAGGTTCTTTTCATATATGACTTCCATGCCAGAGTACACATAAATGAGTGTCTGATATTCCTGCACTGATTCCACCCATTCAGTCTTGGTGATCCTTTGACCATCTCCATCGTAGGTATATTGAGAAATCAACTGCTGGTTCTTTTCTATCTGGGTCAGCTGATTCTGCCCATTGTAGGTGCATGACCACA
>JACVGW010000095.1 GCA_018992565.1 Theionarchaea archaeon | reverse complement strand
TGTCATTTCGATTCTCTTCGCCACGCCTCTTATCTCGATGAAGTACACCTCACAGCCAACCATGGAACCAATTGTCATCACTATCCTGTTATACACTCGAATATATCTAATGAAATCTCCGTGAGTTCTTGCTGCGCTTAACTGTGCCAGTTCATTTCTAGCCATATTAAGGGCCTTTGGATGTTTGGCCAAACACCTTTCCAGGTCTGTGAATACTTCCAGGAGCAACTTCCATGATCTGATTATCCCTCTGGCTTGGTGTACAAAAAGGAGTCTCGGGCCTCTGTATTCCATTGTAATATAGGATTCTGCCTCCAGGTCCTTTATTCTGCTTCGTATCTGGCCATCGCTCAATACAGAACACAATCCCATTGATCTCAATTCTGCGGTCACCTGAGACACTGTCGTTGTCGAGCCTCCGAATGTCAGACTGCCGATCGTCATCAAGATCTCTGCATAGTGTCGCGAAGCTACCCGAGGGTGGCGCCCTCTCATAGTCTTTACAAGCTCGCGGAGAACTCCGCTACTTGTCCGGGGTGGTCTCACTATTGCCATCATACTACTACCTCCATACTCATGACTTACAGAGAATCGATCACAGAATGCTTATAAATTTCTGGTATGTCACAACCGGTACAAAGTGGAGGAAAAAAAGCTGGTGACTCCCATGCAGGAGAGAACAGTCAAGAGGAGACCTCCTGCAATGGAATACCATTCTTGCGAATACTACCGATTTACAAGATCATATGCATGCTCTTGTGCTTTTTCAATAATCTCATCTTCATGAAGGGTCTTCAGTACTCCATTTTCCATGACTATCCTCCCGTCTATGATGACTGTGTCCACTGCTGAAGAATTGGCAGCATACACCACATTTGAAAGAACGTCATGCCCTGGAGTCATGCATGCTTTCTTCAAATCTACTAATATGATATCTGCCAGGAATCCTTTTTCTATTCTGCCCGCGTTCCATTTCAGGGCACTGCCACCATTTTCAGTGGCAATTTTCACTGCAGTACCAGAAGTCATTGCAGAAGGGTCATGTAGTTTCTGTAATAGGGCCATCAGCCGCATTTCAGCAAACAAATCCAGTGTATTATTTGAGGCAGCTCCATCTGTTCCTAGAGCAACACAAACCCCTTTCTTGATCATTTTAGCCACAGGAGCAATCCCGTTGGCCAGTTTCAAATTGGAAGAAGGGCAGTGTAACACTTTTACCCCATGTGTTTTCAGGATGTCAAGTTCCTTGTCAGTTGCGTGAACCACGTGGGCTGCACACACATTCTCTCCTAAGAATCCTGAAGATTCCAGACATTCAATAGGTGTTTGCCCATGGGATTTGGAGAACTTTTCAATCCAATCTGCTGCCTCATGGAGATGAATGTGAACGATCTTATTTAGTTTCCGGGCATGGTCCTGTACTGTGAGCAGGTATTCGGGAGAACACGTTAGAGGAGAGTGTGGGCCAAATGACGTATCAATCCGAGGCTCATTCTGTATTGTTTTCATGAATTGCAGTCCTGTTTTCAACACATCCAAAGCATGGGCTCGATTCCCGAATTCAGCCAAGGAACAGGAGATTACAGCTCTCATTCCAGAGTCTCTGACTGCTTTCACAGCCTGGTCTGGATGGAAATACATATCGTGAAAACAGGTCGTTCCGGATCTAATCATCTCCACAATGCCCAGCAGATTACCGTAATAGCAGTCTTCAGGAGTCAATTTCATCTCCCTGGGCCAGATGTATTCTGTCAGCCACTCATGTAGTGGTACATCATCTGCATATCCTCTGAGAAGCGTCATGGCCAGGTGAGTGTGAGTATTAACCAGACCAGGCATCACCAGGTGGTTAGAAGCATCAATATATTCGGAGCCCGAAAGGGATTTTCCTAGTTCAGTAATAGTGTTACCCTCTATGGCAACATCCTTCTTTTCCACCCGGTTGGTGAGAACCCAGCCGTTCTTGATGAGCATACAGGTGAAGGAGTGATAAGTGCAATATGAAGGTTTGCAGAGAGACTTCTTGTTGCATACATACCAAAGGGGTAACTCAAGGATTCAGGCACCCATGCCACTATTGCCAACATATGTGGCAATGGATACAAAAATCCATACCAGCACCATAAGCGTCAATTTCCACTTATTCTCTTTCAATTCCCCGTCAACAATCCATTTGGGAACGAAAACAAGAAGACTGTACAGTATGATTCCTACAGGTAGGGCAAGTATCATGATAGGGAATGTATAAAGAAGTACATTGTGAGTGAAGACTATCTCAACAATGAAAATCTCAGCGAGGGTCGCTACAAAGATCCTGCGATTATTCCACATTCTCTTGTATATGAGGAATGCAAATATGAATGGAAACCCTAAATAGAACATCCAGATTTCAGGCCAGTAGGTCAACCATCTCTGAAGGTCTGGCTGGAAGGCAGTAGTCCAATCAACAAGTAGCCAGAAAATCGCTCCTATGATGAAGTACTTCAAGACCTTACTCATGAACTCTGTGGTCGCACTGAATTATTAAGGTTATTGCCAGAGAGGTTCTAGCAAAGGTCCTTTGCCATTGCCAACGAGATATACCTTTTTTCTCTTCTGGCAAAAGATACAGAGGAATTTTGGTGAGAATACAGGAGCGAAGACATATGGTATGTCACCCAAAGAATACAGTATCCAGCTACGTGATGCTTGCACAGCAGAGCTCAGTATGCTTTGGGTAAGACAAGTGATTCAGCACCTTCAGATCCTTTTTCTGTTTTTTATTCCACCTTTACTGAAATCCCACGAAAATCAAATGGAAAAATATATTATATATTGATGGCATAGGTTGTAGATAGGGAACTCGAAACAACGAAAGAGGTTGAAGGGTCAGCCCCCTATTGCGGAGCAAGAAATAGAAAATAGATCGAGGTGAACATGCCACAGAATAGCTCAGAGGATATTGATGTACCCAATGCACCTGATATTCCAGGACTAGCCTTCCGCATGTTCCAGGGCAAAGGAGATTATCCTGCTATAGTCAATGTCTTGGAGGGATGCAAAGAGGCAGACCAGTTCGAGCTGACAACCACTGTTGAGGGTGTTGCCCGCTCTTTCAAGCATCTCTACAATTGTGATCCATATAAGGACATGCTCTTTGTGGAAATGAGTGGTGAAGTCATTGGCTACACCCAGGTGTGGTGGAGGGAAGAACCAGAAGGTGCGCGAAATTACATTCACTTCGCTATTCTACTACCAGAATGGCGGGGGAAAGGTATTCGACACAGTATGCTCTTGTTTAATGAGGGCCGAGCAAGAGAAATAGCTGCAGAACACCCAGAAGGTAACCTTCGTTTCTTTCAAAGCTGGGCAGATGACACTGAACTTCACTGGATATCCCTCTTGCGACGTGAGCAGTACAACCCTGTGAGGTACTACTCTTTCATGATTCGCTCACTAGAGGAGCCCATTCCGGATGTGCCGCTGCCTGGAGGGATCAAAATCTGCCCTGCAGAACCTGATGACTACTGGACTATCTGGAGAGCTGCTGACGAAGCACTTCAGGATCACTGGGGAGGCTCTGATCTGACTGATGAGATACTGGAAGAATGGATGGAGAAACCTGATTTCAATCCAGGACTGTGGGTCGCAGCCCGGGATACTGCTAGCAATCAGGTGGCCGGTGTGGTCTTGAGTTCCATTGATGAAGAGGAAAACCAAGAATATAACCGAAAACGCGCACATATGGGACCTATTGGGGTACGGCGTCCCTATAGACGAAAAGGGTTGGCCAGCGCATTAATCGCTCGGAGTCTCCAGGTCTTGAAGGATTCTGGAATGACTGAAGTAGCCTTGAATGCAGACTCAGAGAATCCAACAGGAGCACTGCATCTCTATGAAAAGATGGGATTCTCCACTGCAAGACAGTTTGCCACCTACTCAAAACCAATGAATGTAAGATGAAAAGTGGAGCTCCCACTCTTTCTCATTCGTGTCACAAGGTGTTTTTGAAACAAGTCCGAAAAATCTTCCTGAGGCGACGTGAACCGTGCAGTTTGCTGAGTCTGAAAGCCACACGGGATTGACTTTTGAAAACCGGTGGGTAGGGATAATAGTGTATGAATTTCAATTAGACTGTGCAGCTCTCTCTTGCCCACTCAATATCTCCCACTATCTCTATCTTCTGGATGTCACCTTCACCGAGCCCTCTTCTGATAGCCTCCTGTATCACAGGCACTTCAAGAGGGTTCAGTCCACAGAGTGAGGCGCCCACAGCTTCTACTGCCACAGCATCTCTACCGACTACCAGCACATTGGTTTCTATCTCCCTGCTTTCACCCTCTGCCGTCTCCACAAACATGTGTGTCCCATCCAGAACAGCAAGGTCTATCCCCCCAACTGCTTCATATGCATCAAGAAGTGCGTCAGTAAGCTTTTCATGGAATCTTGCTTTTTCTCGATCAGGGACTAATCCCAAAAGATTCTTTAAAACACTTCCCACTTGGGCCTTTCGAAGGACATGGGTACTCACGAGAATGTGTGGGTCGAACAGAACATGAGAAAATTCCAGCGATTCATGGGCTATAGTGACTGGTCTCATCTCTGGATCTCGAGACAGGTCAAAGGGCACCACTCTTTCACTGAAGACTTCTTTGAATTTCTGCAGCCTATCGAGAGCCTTTCCCTTATAATTGTCTGATTCAGCAACATAGATTACGGGGGCTCTGTTAAACCACCCAGCGATAGCATTCACAACCTCCGGGTTCGTATGGTGGTGTCCTTCCTTATGATTGAAGATGCCCACTTTAACAGTAACAGGGTTCTCCCCTGTATTCAAATCATCAAGCCCTCCAATGAGGGCTACTGCTTTTCTAAAGGCCTTGTCTACATCTTCTTTGCTATCAACTACAGCAACTCTTGATGTCATATCATAACATGAAGATCATTTATTAAAGCCTTTCCACACCTTTTGCGGCTTACCTGACAATCTGCGCAATTCTCTCTTACACAACCTATATATTCCAAGGCAGCAGAAAAAAGGGTTTGAAAGAGCATTCGTGAGGGCTGGAGAGATCGCATATCCCCGCGGCAGCACTCTGGAAAGGGAGGTTAGAAAATGGCAAAGAAATCCAGAGTTGAAGAGCTGACAGATCTCCTGAAGGATCTGGACGCTACAACCCCCGATATCGAGGCATCAGCCGTGGTCTCAGTAGATGGGTTAATGATTGCATCTGCTCTACCCAAAGATGTTGAAGAAGATAGAGTGGCTGCCATGTCAGCTGCCATGCTGTCCCTGGGTGAGAGGACAGCAAAGGAATTAGCCCGTGGTGGCCTTTCTGAGGTTTACGTAAAGGGAGAGAATGGATATGTTGTTTTGATGGCTTCAGGTGAGAATGCGGTGTTAACAGCTCTCGCTCGGAAAGACGCGAAACTAGGACTGGTATTCTTGGACATGAAGAGGACAGCAGAAGAAGTAGCAGAACTGGTGTGAGGTAGTGAAGATGCCTGAAGCCAGAAAAGTCTCCAACTATGCAATGAGAAACTGGTTGGAGTCAACTGAGTCCATTCTAGGCGTTAATGGACTGAAATCTGTCCTGAATCACAGCAATCTACAAAAGTATATCGACAACTATCCTCCGCCTGACTACGAATTGCAGATCCCTAGAGAGGATTTTAGAGGGTTCTTTGACTCTCTCATGGAATTGTTTGGGGAAAAAGGCAGTCGCAGTTTGCAGCTCCGGATGGGTCGAGAGACGGTGAGGATTGACATTGAGAAGTATAACCAGAACCTCGTGAAGGCACTTCTGGTGGCGGCGCGTCTCGTCCCGGAAACAAGGAAAATGCGATTGATACTGGATAGATACAAAGAAGAGTATGAACGGTCCTATCACGACTCAGTAGATGTTCAGGAAAACGATGACTACTTTCTGGTGATTCAAGAAGCCTGTTTCATGAGTGAAGGAGTCACATCTCAGGTTCCTGTCTGTGGTATTTTGGTGGGTGTGCTCGAGTATTCTTTAGAATGGATAACAGGGCACAAACACAAAGTAGAAGAGATTGAATGCAGAGCCATGGGATATCCTGCTGATGTTTTCAGTATTTCAAAGGCCGTAGATGAGTAGAGGTAATATCAGAAGAGGTTCTCTTTGTGATGGTTCGTGAAATGGATAACAGGACGTTCTCTGATGTAGAAGAGTCAGAATGAACAGAAATGAGGCTCCTCGCTGGTATTTAAAGTATCCAAGGCTGCAAAAGTACAAATTTGCTGATAATGGCAGTAGCCAGTCATTCCAGGTCCATCTCCAGTCTCGTAATCTGCCGAGACGCAAAGCTGTGCTTATGAACATCGCTTACCATTCTAGTAAGCTACATTGGTTAGTTATACTGCTTCCTTTCTAAAACCTTTAAATACATGAACCCATGAAACATCACCAAACCCATAAAAATATTCATATGATTTTTACACACATTTGTGTTGATTCCACAGCGGTTAAGCATGAGAATGTACAAAAACATTTATAAATCAGTGACCGAAGAAAAATCATGAAACTATGGAAAGTGGGGAAAGTCAAGAAAGTCTTCGAAGTATCCCCCACTGAGCTTGAGTTTGAATTCACCGACAAGATCTCTGTTTTTGACAAGATTATTCCGTCATTGATACCTCGGAAAGGCGAGACCTTGTGTTGCACCAGTGCATACTGGTTTCAGCGCGCACATGCCATGGGGATAAAGACTCATTTCAAGAAAATGGAAGCTCCCAACAAAATGAGAGTTTCCAGAGTACGAATACTTGAATCGCCTTCCCAGTCTGACACGAATTACCTGATACCTTTAGAGTTTATAGTCCGTTACTACGTGGCAGGATCCCTGCTGGATAGAATTAAGGCTGGTAATATTGCTCCTGCATCACTTGGATTATCCCGGGTGGAGTATGGGATTCCACTATCAGATCCTTTCATTGAAGTGACTACGAAGCTTGAGAAGGTTGACAGACCACTCAAGAAACAGGAAGCCCTGCAGCTTGCAGGGTTGACCAGCCATGAATATGACGAGATTGTGGAGACTATTTTGAAGATTGACAGAGATATTAATGATCAAGTTGTGAGAAGGGGATTGATCCATGTGGATGGGAAGAAAGAGATTGCTCTCGATAGTGAGAGGGACATCATGGTGGTAGACACCTACGGAACTGCAGATGAAGACAGGTTCTGGGATCGTCGTTCCTACGAAGAGGGAAGGTGTGTTGAGTTGAGTAAGGAAGTCGTGCGTCAATACTACAGAGGCACAGGATATCACAAGGCTCTGTATGATGCTCGGGCGAGAGGAGTTCCTGAACCTGATATTCCGCCTCTGCCACCAGACATGGTAGGAAAAACAAGTCAATTGTACCAGGAATTATACACTAAAATTACGGGAGAGACCCTTCATGAAAGCAGAAGTCAAAGTTGAGTTAAAAGAGGGCGTCTTCGATCCTGAGGGAGAGAACGTAAAGAAAGCGCTCAATTTGCTGGGATTTTCAGGAGTGAAGAACGTCAAACTTGCCAAGGTGTACACTATCGAGATGGATAAGGAAGAAAATGTCCAGGAGATGTGTACAAGCCTACTGACCAACCCTGTCATCCACACGTACGATATCAGGAAGGGATGACATGGATGTACCTTTACTAACCTCTACTGAGGAAGAACTCCAGGAGATCAGTCAGGCAACAGGTGTTGGCCTGGAACTGCAGGAGATGCAGCAGGTCAGAGAGTACTTTGAGAAAAAGAAGAGAAATCCCACAGATGTGGAACTGCAGGCTCTGGGCCAGGCATGGTCAGAACACTGCAGCTACAAGACCTCCATGCCCATTCTGAAAGATGTGTTGCTGACAATTGAGGCACCCCAGAACATGGTGGTGGTAGAAGAGGATGCAGGGGTCGTCACCTTTGATGAGGATCATGCGTATGTCATTGCATTCGAGAGTCACAACCACCCCTCTGCTATTGAACCCTATGGAGGGGCAGCCACGGGAATTGGAGGAATCCTGAGAGACGTGGTCTGCATGGGAGCCCAGCCTGTGGCTTTAATTGATCCACTATTTTTTGGTCCCCTGGATTATGCTGAAAGACTACCTAAGGGTGTGAAGCATCCCAAGTTCTTGGTTTCTGGTGTCGTAGCCGGCATCAGGGACTACGGGAATAGAGTGGGTATTCCCACTGTGGCGGGGCAGGTATTCTTTCATCCTGGGTATCTGTCCAACTGCATTGTCAATGTGGGATGCATCGGCATTGTCAAGAAGAAAGACATCATTCACAGTAGAGTGGGTTCTCCTGGGGACTATTTTGTGCTGGCAGGAGGACGTACGGGAAGAGATGGTATTCACGGGGTGACCTTTGCGTCAGCAGAGCTCCACGAGAATTCAGAACATGAATCGCGCAGTGCAGTCCAGGTGGGGGATCCCATTCTGAAGGAACCCTTGATTCATGCATGTCTGGAAGCCAATGAGAAAAAGCTCCTGTCGGGTATGAAAGACCTGGGAGGAGGGGGGCTGTCATGTGCTGTGGGTGAGATGGCCTTTGCAGCAGGATATGGAGCAGAGGTAACACTGGACACTGTCCCCCTTAAAGAGACAGGAATGGAATCGTGGGAGATCTGGGTCTCTGAATCACAGGAACGAATGATGCTCTCTGTCCCTCCGGAAAATGTGGATGACGTGAAGCGCATATTTGATGGATGGGATGTCCCCTGCACTGTCATTGGACGGGTTATCCCAGAGCGGGTACTGAGACTTACTCATGGAGGAAAGACCATTCTGGAAATGGAACTTGATTTTCTCACCAAATCTCCCCGATATAGGAGACCGTACACAGTAAGGGAAATAATCCCTGTGATCCCCGAACTTGAACCACCCGAGAGTTACAGTGATATCCTCCTGGAATTACTCTCATCACCAAACATCTGTTCGCGAGACTGGGTAATCAGGCAGTATGACCATGAGGTGAGAGGTTCGACTGTTATCAAACCCCTGAATGGAAAGATTGGGTACTACACTCACGGGGATGCTGCTGTCATTAAACCCTTGAGAGGTTCAAATCAG